>REGH01000012.1 GCA_003702495.1 Candidatus Nitrosopumilus sp. | reverse complement strand
GAGACGACCTTCAAGATGAGGATGGAGCAACAGTAACTTATCTGATTAGAAAAGCAAACATTTCTCATTCCAGAATTTCAAGAATTCTAAAAACTCTAGTTTCTCAAGGTCTTTTAGAACAAGTCGACAGTCAAGGTTCTAACAAATACAAAATCAGTCAAACAGGAAGAGAGTTCCTTCAAGCATATTACAAATTTACAAGCTTTGCAGACAACTTTGGATTAAGTATCTAATCTTCATCCAAATCATCTAATTCATCATCAAAGTCATCTTCAAAATCGGTGTCATGGTAATCTTCGCTAGACATACGTAACCATAGAAAAAATTTGATGTTAAAAACTTTTCAAAAGAAAATGGTAATTAAACAAAAAAACTGAGAGTAATCAATGAAAGTAAACTGTGACAAGCAAGGAATAGAACAGGCATCCAAAATAATTGAGGATGGTGGAATTGTTGTTTTTCCAACAGACACTGTTTACGGTATAGGATGCAACCCTTACAATAAAGAGTCTGCAAAAAAAGTTTACGAGATAAAGTCAAGAGACTTTTCAAAACCATTTCCAGTTCTAGTTTACTCCAAAGAGATTGCCAATCAGATTGCAGAGTTTGATGAGATTTCAGAAAAACTTGCTGAAAAGTTTTGGCCAGGCAATCTAACAATTCTTTTGAAACTTAAAGATTCTAAACTAAAAGAATCGTTAAACCTTTCAGACAAGATTGGATTACGAGTTCCAAATCACGAATGCACATTAGCATTGTTAGAAAAATGTCATTGCCTAATTGGAACAAGTGCAAATGTTTCAGGACAATCATCATTTTTTGATCCTGCTGAATGTATCAAAAGTATAGAAAATTATGATGTCTTTGTTGATGGGGGAACAATTACAAGCAAAGGAGAATCAACCATTATCCAGATAGAAGATGGTGAGATCAAAATTATCAGAGAGGGTTCTTTAAGTAAAGAGGAGATTTTCAAAGTATGAATCTAATAGTTACTTGTGCAAGACACCTAGAACCTGAAACAGAAGAGGAGTTGAGGGGATTTTTAGATGAATTTGGAGATTCGGATCCCAAAGTTACAATCACAAGCATGTCAGGCATACTTACTGCAGAAACAAAGTTAGAACCAGTAGAAGTGGTAAGAAAAATCAAGGAGATGCTTCTTGATGAGCCTTGGAGTGTTAGATATTGTTTGAGAATCATTCCGATTCAAAGAATAGTTGAGACAAAAATTGAAGAGATAGAAAAAGTTGTTGAAGAACTATCTGAGAATATTTCCAAAGATGAAAAATACAGAATATCAATTGAGAAAAGAAATTCAGACATTTCAAGCCAAGATATCATTAAAAAAATTGCAAGCAAGATAAAGAGTCAGGTATCATTAGAGTTTCCTGAGAAGGTTATTCTAATTGAGATTCTAGGTAACAAGACTGGGATTTCCGTTCTAAAAAAGTCAGATATTTTGAGTACAGAAAAGACTAAACGCAGTATGTCAGAGTAGAACTGCTGCCTTTTCAACAAGAATATCTTCTAGTGCGTTTTTGGAATAAACAGAATCAAGTTGTTTTTTTGATATATTGAAAGACTTTTTCAAGAATGCCTCGTTACTTTTTGAAAACAACGGAATGGTATATTCAGACAATTCTTTGTACAACGAATCAAGAGTAGTTTTGCTTCCAATTGCAATTAACAGAAAATCAGTTTTTGGTTTAATTCCTGCAGAAATAATTGCAGTTGAGATTTGTTTTGATATTGCAAAGCGCATCAAAATATCAGTTTCAAGTTTGTTTGATAGTAGAACATCATTTTTTTGAGACTCTAGTGACAGAGATAATATTTTTTTGAGATGAGAATCATTGAGTACAAATTTGCTTGATACTGCTTGAAGTTGGATTTTAGGAAATTTTTCTCTAAGATTATCAAGGAATTTTACATCAATGTCACTTTTACCTTTGATTTGGACAACCTGAATCTGTTTTGATGCAATCTTGCAGAGCAGTTTCTTTGATGCACCTCCATGAATCACAGGAATGATACTGACAACATCATCATTTTTGATCACAGTTGATTTTCCATCAAGTGCTGAAGAGTCGACACCATTTACGGCAATCAAGATATTTTCAGTGTCAAGTTTTGGGGAATCGTCTGGTTTTCTTTCCAATAATGCATCAAGTAATTCTGTAATTGTGATATTGGATTTTTCAAGTTCCAACTTTTCTGTTGAAAATGATTTTTTGGCACCTCCAACAAGTTTTACAGTAATCATTATGATGTTTTGGTAAAAGTTTGAAATTAAAACTTTAGTGATTATTCAGACTTCTCTTCTGTTGTTTCAGGAGTTGCTTCAGAAGCAGGTGCTTCAGTTGTTTCAACAGGAGTTTCTGGTTCAGGAGTTGCTTCAGCAGAAGGTGCTTCAGTTGTTTCAGGAGTTGCTTCAGCGACAGTCTCTTCCACAGGAGTTTCCTCAACTGGTTCAGGTTCTGCTTGAGCTAGTTGTTCTTGAGCTTTGGAGGCTTGTGCTTGTTTTTGTTTTTGTTCTCTAATCTCTTTTTTGATATAGTTTGTAATGTAACCTGCAATCTCATTTTTTAATCCCTTTGAGCGGACAATTGAAACTTGATCTAGAACTTTTTTGTTGTCAGCAAAATCTTCACCGAATTTAGACTTGTGATTATCCAAGACTTCGTATGAAAGACGCTTTATTCTGTCCACGAATCGTCTAAAGATTAGGGTGTTTTATATCTATATTCCAAGATATGCGTTTGAATTTTTTTCTAGCAGTTTGGCAGTCTCATCAAATGATTTTCCAAGAACTTTTGAGGCACAAAAGATTACGCTGGGGATAAAGCCAATATCAGCAGATTTCATCTCAAAGCATCTAGAAAATCTAACAGGACCATCAGTCTCAACTAGAATTTTTGATTCATCACTTTTTGATAGTAAGGTCTGCTTGTCATTTGCATAAACCATCACAGGTCCAAATGAAACAAAAAATCCCATATCCATAGCCTTTGCTAGTTGTTTTTTGCTTCCATCAAACCAGTGAAGCAGAGCATGTTTGGTGTCATATGAGGTCATGATTTGAAAAACATCATCCAAACTCTTTCTTGTATGAATTGATACGGGTTTGTTGAATTTCTCTGCGCAAGACAGTAGAGTTTCAAAAACAAGAGTTTGTCTTTTAGTATCTTCATCATTATTAGCATAAGTTGGATCCAAACCTATTTCTCCAATTCCTGCAAGAGTGTTGTGATTGTTTTCTATCATGCTGACAACTTTTTCTAGTTCATCACTTGCACATTCGGGATGAATTCCAATAAATGGTAAAACTAGTTCACTTTTTTTTGCAAGCTCCAAAGTTTCTACAGAGTTTTTTACATCCATAGATACGCAACATGCTTTGATTTTCAATGAGTTCATCTCTTGTAAAATAAAATCCATATCAGGATTGTACTGTGGATCAGAGAGATGAATATGAGAATCAAAATACCAAGTCATTTTCTTGATCAATTCTTAAAATAGTCTGTATAAATCGATTCCTTAGTGATATTTTTTCACTCATTATCTTTTTTCGCAAAAAATGAAAAAAGGATTCATGAAATCATCAGAATTAGGACTATCTGCAATGTATAGAATTCTAAAAAAAGCAGGTGCTGAAAGAGTAAGTGACGAGTCTGCTGATGAATTAAGAAGAGTCATCGAAGAAGTGGCAAACGGCATTGCAAAAAGTGCAGTCGATATGGCATCTCATGCAGGCAGAAAAACTGTCAAAGGAGAAGATGTGAAACTGGCTTCAAAACCATTTAACAAATTCTAATCTAAAAACTAGAACTATTTTGAATTTAGTTAAGCGTCAATTAGCAAAACAGGGCACTTTCCAATCTCGACAATTTTCCTAGAAACACTGCCGAGGGACAAAAGTTTCTTAATTCCAGATAATTTTCTCCTTTTTGCCATTACAATTAGATCAAATTTTTGATTTTTCACATATTTTGTAATTACCTCATCAGGATATCCAATTACAACTTTGTGTGAGATTTTGATATTTTGGGATTTGTAATGTTCGATTCTTTTTCTCATCTCTTTTTGACTATTGATTACAGATTGTTGTGCTGCTTTTTTGAATTCTTTAATCAAGGCTTTACTTTCGCTACCAGATAATGCAAATGTCGGAGGTCTTTGGAGTTGTTCAACTACATGTAAAACTAAAATCTCTGAAGAGTCAAATTTTGCAATATGTACGGCGTGCTTTAGTGCTTTATCTCCTGCAGGTGTACCAGCATGTGGAACAAGAATTTTTTTGTACATCATTTCACCACAGTTACAGGGGCTTTTGCCTTGTGCAATACAAAATTAGATGTGCTACCGAAAAACAATTCTTTAGGAAATCCCATTCCTCTAGAACCAATTACAATTTGATCAATCCTATTTCCAGGATTGTTAGCAAATGTGGTTAAATCAATACCTGAAGTGTGACCTCCAATAACAACGCCTTTAAATTCAATTTTATTTTTTTCTACTTTTTTCTGAGCGACATTCATTAACTTTCTTGCTTCATCTTTCCATTCTTTAGTTGGAAGAATAGGTGCACGAACTGCAGAAAATGCACCAAAAGTGGTATCACTATGAACACCAACAATTGTGGCACCAGATTGTTTTGCAAATGAAATTGCTTTATCTAATCCCCTTAAGGAATTTTTAGAACCATCCAAACAAACCATAATTCTTTTGGCCATGTCTCATCGTGTTTTTTCTCCTATTTTTATATTCAGAGAAAATATGATTTTCAATTGCAAGTTTTTGAATAATTACGGTATCATCACAAGGGTTTAATTGTTCATTTTGTGTTTTTCAAAACGGTACTCTGGCAGAACGGTTATGCGTGGGCCTGCAAAGCCTATACAAGGGGGTTCGACTCCCTCGGGTACCTTTACTCAACAATAACTTTGCCTTCCATCCAAGGATGAAGGGTGCAAAAATAATCATAGGTTCCTGATTCATCAAAAGTTAGAGTATAGGAATCAAAAGGATCCAAGTGTCCGCTATCAAAAAGATCTATTGGTGCATCATAAAATCCAGATGTGACGCTGTGAAATGCTGAATCTTCATTTACCCATGTAACAGATTCGCCTGTACTAACTGTAACCACAGATGGAATGTAACATCTGTCTGTCTCCTCACAGCCAGGTCGTGAAACTTTGGTTGGCATGACAACATCACCACCATCCATTACATCAGGTTGAATTTCTCCTTGCATTGAAAATGTGGGTTCAGTATTTGATTCAGGAGATGGTTCTGGTTGAGGCTCCATCTCAGCTGAAAATGCAACAGCTAGTGAGACAATGATCACTATACCAATTATGCTTGAAGCAATTATTTTTTTTATCAAATCTATTCACATCCAGAACTGAGTTATAACATAGTTACCCTAGTCTCTAAATATATAGCATTTTAGAAAAGTAAATTGTCGCAAAATGGAAACGGGTTACTTGAATACATACCTGGCTCACACACACTCTTAGTTCAAAAAAATTCCAGTCCGCCTTTAGAAGGATTTGAGGAAAACATTAGAGAAAGCATACACGAATACGCTGAGAACTCTAAAAGCGACGTTGAAAAGGGAAACAACTTTCTTCAATGGATTCTGACTAGAGTCTTTGAGGCTACAGAAGACGATGCAGCTGATGCAATTGTAGATGGTGCAAACGATCTAGGCATTGATGCATACTTGCCAGTAGATTTTTCAGATAATACAATTAGATTATTTCAATCAAAATATGGTACATCTCATTCACTTGAAGCCATTGCAAAATTCAAGGAAGATGCAAAACGACTATTTGCAAAAGATGTTACAAAGATGAGACCAGAGTTAGCACAACTGGTTACAAAAATTAAAGAAAAGAATCTCAAAGTAAAGTGCTGTTATGTTACAGACCAAAAGGTGGACTACCATGATGACATTGTTGAAGTGATTGATGAAGAAAAAATCATTCAAAAGTTATGGGACAGAATCAAAAAGCCAGCTGCAGGCAAAAAATCATCAATACGACTAGAAAAGATGCTCAGACATGAGAATACCATTTTAGGAATTCTAAAACTACGCGAACTAACAGAATTTGTAAGCAAGAATCGAGACTATGTCTTTGAATCAAACATTAGACAATGGATGCAGTTCAAGACTACAGTTAACAAAGGACTAAGAGATACACTGCAAAGCAATCCAAACAAATTCTTCTTTTACAATAACGGAATAACAATTGTTGTTAGTGATTTTTCAGAATTAGGTGAGAACATGATTGAGCTACATGCACCACAAATTGTAAACGGTGCTCAAACATCAAATTCAATTTTAGATCATTCAAAGAGAACAAAGAACATGGATGGTTCCATGACAGTTACAATAATCAAAGCAGATGATGAGCAAGAACAAAACAACATTACAAAATATAGAAACTCACAAAACTCTGTCAGAGGAAAAGACTTGGTTTCCTTGATGGACTTTCACAAGTCAGTAAAATCACAACTCAAAAACTGTGGATACTTTTATGAGATTCAAGCAGGTTCCTTTGATACAAAATCAAAATCAAAACAATGTGAGTATGCAGGTGATACTACATACAACAACTATCTTCCAGACAATCACAAAAAAGTAATTGTTGCAAAAGATGCAATTCAATCCCTAGTTGCAGGAATCGAACAGAGACCAACTGAAGCATACAGTTCACCAGCTCAGTTCCTTCCAAGAGGAAGCAAGTATGATGATGTCTTTAATGATAATCTAAAAGATGATTACAGAATTTTGTTGTATCCATACTTGGTAAAAGAGTATGCAAAAAAATCTCTAAAGTATGGTAAGAAAGGTGGTCACAAGACAAAGAGATACGCAACTCTGTTCTATGTCGCAGTGTACTTTAGAGTTCTACAGAAAAGCATTCTCGAAACAAAGGGAGATTTCAAGGGAGATATTCGAAAAATAGAGCCAATATTTCGCAGTTTCAAACTTAATTCCAGAATTTTAAAGCTAGCAGACGTCATTGTTACCAAATTCCTCGAAGACACAGTTGTTGATGATGAGATTGAGATGGCAAACACAAAGCACAATTTCTTTTCTCAACATGTTTGGAATGATACGATGCTTCGAGTGATTGATAAAAAAATCAGACAAGAAGAAGACGAAATCTTGGCATTAAAGAAGCTAACAAGTAATTTGTTATAGGCAGAGTCCAACCAAGTAAAAATCTTGCAGGAGGTTTACATTGGTCAGACGCTACCTGATGTTCCTAAAAATAGGTTGTATTTAACATAATTTTCATCTCTATTCGGGAATGTTTTTTATATCGTTTCAAAAGAGCAGAAATCACTTTGGGTTCAAAAGACAAATGTGCAATTTGTAGTGAAGAAATCAAACTACCATTCAATCCAATGAAAGAATGGAATATTGAGGGTATGCTTTGCGGAGATTGTTATTCAAAACAACTACACGACTATTATCCCGGAGATCACATTAGAGTAAACAAAGAATTAGACTAGAATTATTCTAATTTATTTGCATTAAAACAATCTTGTACAAGAGGATCATCTTTTGCATCTTTTTCATCTAAGAATACAATGTCAGTGATTGTTTTCTTTCTTTTTAGCAAGTTTACTTGGAATGAAGAGAACTTTTTGCAATCACATTTGTTGTACAAACATTCATCATTATCATTTTCATCGTGATCAACTGCCTCATGACCACAGTTACACAATGCATCCTTTTTGACATCCTTGAGAGACTTGTGTGCATATGTTCCTAATCTTAGATATGCTTCTCCACCATGACCTTTCTTGAATCGCTCATAGTGTTCAGATTTTTGCAAGAGTTTGTAAAATGACATGTTAGATTCAGGCTTTTGGGAATCTGCACCCATGATAAACCAGTACTTTTCACCAGTTTCGACAAATCTGATCTTAATGGTTGGATCGATCCAATAACGAATTGTATCATGCCATATGGAAGCATACTCTTTTCTGCTTGAAACTAGTGGGGCAACATTCATTCGCAGATCGTAATACCTGTAAGCAATGCCTTCAAAGTCATCAAACCATTCAATTGCAGACATTGATGGAAATTTGGCTTAGAGATTATTTATCTGAAGTGAATTTGTAGTAATACCCTTATATCTGAGTTTTAGAATTAAGTACGTATGACTTCCTATAGAACAAGTATGCAAATTGTTGCTGATTTGTTGACTGTTACTGAACAGTCTGGACAGGAAGGCATCAAGACAACCTCACTTCTAACAAAGGCCAATTTATCACATTCAAGACTATCCAAATTCTTGGAGAACTTGACTGGAGCAGGCCTAATCAACAAAATCGAATTTGACGGAAAAAACACTTTTGTAATTACACCAAAAGGAAGACAATATCTCGAGTCTTATGCAAACTTTTCAAGTATTGCTGAATCATTTGGTTTAGAACTCTAAAACCTATTTCTTCTTAGATTTTCTCTTAGCATTTGCTGCCTGTCGTGCTTTCTTTTCCTTGTAGGAACTATACACGACAATAATGATGATTCCTGCTATTCCACCATAAAACAAAGGTGGAACGAATCGAAGGTCACCAGTATTTGGGTCAAAAAATGAAATTGCAATAGTGACTACCATAAAGATCAAAATTACTGTAAGATACTTGTCCATGATTTCATTTAATTTACAAAACCATATATCTTTTTGAAGATCTCAGAGAAAGCATGGCAAAAATGCTAGAGCTTGGCGGATTAGTTTTGATAGGAATCATGTTTGCAAGCTTTGTAGGAGCGTTTCAACCTACAATTGAACCTGGATTGTCACCACTCTTTTGGGGATGTGCAGGAGCTGCTCTAACAATTATCATGTACAGAAAGTTCAAGAGAAAGAGAGAAGAAGAATCTGAATAAAATAAATCCATAAAATGTTAGGATCTGATCAACATTTGATCAACCGACAGATCTATAAAGGACAATTTCAGGTTACTAATGAGAGGAACATGGCAGAACAAACAAAACAATGGTGGGAAGGTTTAGGAAAAGAACTGGAAATAGACATTGAAACTCTTGATGAATAAAATTCTTAAATTTACAAATATTTTCTAAAAATAATTTACAAGCCTCGGACGGGATCTGAACCCGCGACCTAACGCTTACGAGGCGTTCGCTCTACCAGGCTGAGCTACCAAGGCACGTTTGGGTAAAGCCATCAGAGTTAATAAAAAGCCTTTCTGAGTTGGATTGATTGAAAAAAACAATTTCTGGAATTAGAGGAATTTTTGGAGAGGATCTTAATCTCAAAGATGTACTAGAATTTTGCAACAATTTTTCATCATTGATCAAGTCTGGCAAATGTGTAATAGGAAAAGACACCAGACCATCAGGTTTCATGATTAAAGAGACTGCAAGTGCAGCACTAATGAAAAATGGAATTGATGTTTTTAATTTAGGAACAGTTCCAACTCCGGTAGTTTTTAGAGAAGCAAGAAAGTATGGTGCAGGAATTGTTGTTTCATCTTCTCACAATCCGATTCAGTGGAATGGATTAAAGTTCATCATCGAAGGAAGGGGAATAAACGAAAAAGAACTCCCACAAATCATTGAAAAACAAGAGATCCCAAAGACAAAGATCGGTTCAGAAGAAGACATTTCATCATCATACATTGAAGATGCTGCAAAAATCATAGGAAGTTTAGATACTCAACCTGAAATTGCAGTAGATATCGGAGGCGGTGCTGCCAGAGGATTTGCGCCTGAACTGCTTGAATCAATTGGTTGCAAGGTTCAGGTCTTAAATGAAAACCTTGAAGGATGTTCAAGAGGTCCAGATCCCACAGCAGACAACTTGAATGATCTTGTTTTGGCATCATCACACAAAGAGATTGGTTTTGCATTTGATTTGGATGGTGACAGATTGGTTGTAGTAAGAAACGGAAAGAAGCAAACACCAGATGTTACATTGGGATTAGGAGTTGCAAAGTCTTTGGAACTTGGATACAAGAAATTTGTGTTAAGCATTGACACTAGTGTTTCAGTTGAGAAATACATTAAAGAAAATGGTGGAACAGTTCAGCGAACCAAAGTTGGAGAAGCAAACGTCATTGAACAAATGATAAAAGATAATGCACAAGCTGGAGGAGAAGGAAGTAGTGGAGGTTTCATTCTTCCAGAGTTTAATTATTGTAGAGAAGGAATTCTAACTAGTGGATTGATTTCATCAATGCTTGGAACTGCAAAGTTTGATGAAGTTTTGAAATTTATGGAAAGCTATTACCAAATTAGAGACAAGACTGCAATCGATGCACAGTTGCATGACAAAGTAATAGAGAAAGTAAGTTCTACATTTTCAAATGACTATTCAGAAGTAATTACATTAGATGGAGTAAAGGGAATCATTGATGAGAACAGTTGGGTGTTGATAAGAAAATCAAACACCGAAGATATCATTAGAGTTTCAGCTGAATCAAATGACGAGACAAAATGCAAACAAATTGTTAAAGACACGGTACAATTGGTGAATCAAAGTTATGAACAAATTAGATGAGTCTGAGATTATCAAAATTTTTCAGAGAAAGCTAGGATGCAAGAACTTTGTTTCTGAAGATGTGGAGAGTTTCAAATTAGCAAAACCAAACATCATAGCCAAAACGGACACACTGGTAGAAAGTACAGACATTCCTCCCAAGATGAAACTAGATGAGGCTGCAAGAAAGAGCGTGGTGGCATGTGTGAGTGACTTTGCTGCCAAAGGTGTAAAGCCAGAATACGGCATAATTTCAGTCAATTTTCCTTCAAGTGTTACTCGTGCAAAGATTGAGGAGGCAGCTAGTGGTTTTAGAAAGGCATGCAATGAGTTTGGAATTTCCATTCTCGGAGGCGACACAAATGCAGGAAGAGAGATTGTGTTTACTGTATGCCTGTTTGGAAGTGCTCAGAGAATAGTCCCCAGGAGAGGTGCTAAAAATAAGGATCTGATTTTTGCAACAGGACCATTTGGTTACACTGCAGCAGGTTTGGCAATACTGCTCCACAAAAAGAAAGGAAAGAAAGAGTTTGTCAAAAAAGCAATTCAATCAGTGGTTCATGCAAAACCAAGAGTGCGTTTTGGATTAAAGAATAGAAATTATTTTTCATCTGCAATGGACTCTAGTGACGGACTATCCACGACACTAAACGAGATGTCAAAGCAATCAAAAAAGAAATTTGTCATCACAAATTCCCCTCACAAAAAAGATGTAGAGGAATTTGCAAAGTCGAATCTAGAAAAACTAGTTTTTCATGGAGGAGAAGAGTACGAGTTTGTGTTCACTATTCCTCCAAAACACAAAGCAACCATACTAAGAAATGCAAAATTGCTCAAAACGCCAATCATTGAAATTGGTCATGTTACTACTGGCAAGGGAGTTGTTATTCAAAGAGACAACAAAGAAACTCTTTTGAAAGACAAGGGCTGGAAACACTTTGGATAATTATTCGTCGTGTGATACATCTCGCTCTACATTGTTGACAATACTAAAAACAGATTCTGCAGGCAAAACTTCGACACACTCTGTAATCCACAAGTTATCAAGGTAAAGTAATCGGTTTCTGTCATCTTCAGGCAAGTCGTCGGGGTGAGATTCGGGGTACAGTGTATGCATTTTGTATCCTTCATTTGCAATTTGTTGGCACTTTTTTTCTTGAGGAGATAGAATCACTTCATTGATCGGGGTCAGAGATTGCATAGCCATTGAACCAAACAGGGCAGCTGCGATTGCAACACCAATTGCCAGAAACAAAATGTTTGCCATACAGGAATTTGGTTTTTTTAGTATAAGTAGAATGGTCGTTTTTAGCCCAAGTGGCCAAATCAAAGCAAAATGGCAAAATCAATGTTTTTTAAACCCCTTTAGGTGTGAGTAGTCATTGTCAGAAACTGAAGCCCAAGTTGAGGAAGTAGAAGCACCAGTCGAAGAGACTGAGGCACCTGTAGAGGAAGTAGAATCCGAAGCAGTAGAGGAAAAATCCCAACCACAGGCAAAGAAAGAAGAGGGCCCAGAAAAATGGGGTATCGCTCACATTTACAGTAGTTACAATAACACAATCATTCACATGACCGATCTTACTGGCGCAGAAACTGTTTCCATCAGTTCTGGTGGAATTCACGTCAATGCAGACAGATACGAGTCATCACCATTTGCTGCAATGAAAGCTGCAAATCAAGTTGTAGAATCTGCAAAGACAAAAGGATTCACTGGATTCCACATCAGAGTTCGTGCTGTTGGTGGAGTTGGTTCAAGAGTTCCAGGTCCAGGTGCACAAGCTGCAATCAGAGCACTAGCAAGAGGCGGATTTAAGATTGGAAGAATTGATGATGTTACACCTATTCCTCATGACACCACTAGAAAGAAGGGTGGAAAGAGAGGAAGAAGAGTCTAGGTAACAACTCTAACCTTTACTTCACAATTTTTAGAAGCAAAATAATCTCGCATAAATTCTGCAAACTTTTCTTCTGGTTTTGATCTGTATCTAGAAATCATGTCAGCAAACTTTGTTGCAATGCCATCATGCAAATCTGATTTGAATGCAATCTGAAAAAAAGTCCAACCAAAGTTTTGTTTTGGTTCACTGAACAGGTATCCATTGTATGCACCAGTTAGAGACTCCATGTGGGATAGAGCTCTTTTGATGTTAAATGCATCATCTGAATAATTTTTTGTAGAAATTTCTAGTGTGATTGCCATTACTCTTCATCCTTTGATTCTTTGCTAAGTTTATCAGTTAATGAAACAAATTTTCCGTCTTGCTCTACATTGATTTTAGTTTCCATTCTAACGTTTAGTCCAACTGTTCTAAACAGTGCCAAGAGTTTTCCACCATCAAGAGTTTCATTTAGCTCTCCTGATTTGATTAGTTCAGATAATTTTTGTACAATCATTGTTGTTTCGTTTGGAAATTGAGATTCAGCGTTTTGTAAAACTTCCATTCCCCTAAATCCCAAAACTTTGATTAGAACATCTCTAGGATTTTCTTGAGTTTGCTCCTTTGGTTGCTCTGCAGCTTTTTCAGAATCATTTCTAGTGCTGATATTTTTTTGCATCTCTGCAAGGCGTTTTGCTTTTAGTCTCTCTAGTTCTGAATCGTCGCTCAACCTTTAATCACACCTATAGGCACTAATTTTGCTACCTTGGTAGCAATTCCCAGATTGTGAGAGACATTAACTACAGCATCTACATCCTTGTAGGCTTGAGGAGTCTCTTCCACAACTCCATCTCTGGTTAATGCCTTGATAAAGATGCCCTTGTCATTTAGGGATTTTTTAACATCATTTTCAGTGTAATTTCTTCTTGCCTTGGAACGAGACATTGTTCTTCCTGCGCCATGGGCAGTAGATCCAAAGCTCAAGTCCATAGAGTTTGGCTGTCCAAGTAGAATCCAGCTTGCAGTACCCATGGAACCTGGTACCAGTACTGGTTGTCCCAGATGACGATACTTTGAAGGAATCTCATCTCTGTTTGCAGGAAATGCTCTGGTTGCACCTTTTCTGTGGACAACTAGTTTTCTTTCTTCACCGTTTACTTTGTGCTTTTCAACTTTGGCAATGTTGTGTGCAACATCATAAACTAGTTTCATGTCAAGATCAGATTCTGATTGATTAAACACACGTTCAAAAGATTTTCTTGTCCAATGAGTAATCATCTGTCTGTTGCTCCATGCAAAGTTGAGAGCTGCAAACATTGCTTTTCTGTAAGACTCTCCTTCTTCTGAAGTATTTGGAACACATGCAAGTTCTCTGTCTGGTAAATCGATATCATACTTTGACATTGCTTGCTCTGATACTCTAAGATAATCACTGCAAACTTGATGACCGAAACCTCTTGAACCACAGTGAACTAGAACTGTAATTGTTCCTTCTTTGATTCCCATCTTTTCTGCAGCTTCATGATTGTGAACTTCGGCAACTTTTTGGATTTCTAAAAAGTGATTTCCAGAACCCAGACTGCCAAGTTGTGGGGCTCCTCTCTTTCTTGCTTTATCTGAAACTTTGTTTGGGTCTGCATTTTTTATCTGACCATTCTCTTCGCAAACATCAGAATCATTTGTTGAACCATAACCATGATCAATTGCCCAGTTGACACCATTCACTAGAACTTCGTCTAGTTCTGAATGACTCAGTTTAACGGCACCTTTGGAGCCTACACCAGAAGGAATTGAGCTAAACAAATCAGTTACCAAATCTTTTAGCTTTGCACGAACTGCTTCTTCTGTTAAATTGGAGCGAAGTAATCGTACTCCACAATTAATGTCATAACCAACACCGCCTGGACTGATCATTCCTTCTTCGGCATCCATTGCAGCAACTCCACCTACTGGGAAACCATAACCTTCGTGTCCATCAGGTAAAACAACACTGTGTCCAACAATTCCAGGAATAGATGAGACGTTTCTTGCTTGCATAATGGTTCTATCAGTTAGCATTTTGTCAAGTAATGCCTCATTTGCATAGATTTTGACTGGAACTTTCATTCCTAAATTAGAATCAGCATCAATTTGGTATTGATTTTCTCCAATCTTCTTTGGAGTCATATTACTCATACAATATCAAAAGTGTCAAGTTCCAATTTTAATCTTCAGTAGAATGATGATTTTATTTTTTGAAAATCATACAAAGTGTTTAAGTTTGATTGATGTGATGTTAGTTTATGGGAAATGATCCTTTTTGTCACTGCGGTTCATGCGGTCATGAAAAAGTAGAAGAGTGTTATGCAAAACAATGCAGTTGTTGTTTGTCTGATCATCAAGGCTCTTTTGGAAGTAACAGATAGTCATTTCAGATTTGAAATTGACAATAGGACTTATCTAGTATAATTGCCATCTACAAAACATGGTTAGAGCAAAGTTAACTGAAGAAGAAAAGGAAAAACAAAAAGAAGAGCAAAAGACTAGAGCAAAAGCATCAAGAGCAGCAAGAAGAAGTGGCAAAAGCATGAAAACAGAAGGCAAAGTAAGCAAATCAAAGCAGAAAACAAAAGAAGCAAGATCTCAAAAGAAAGTAGCCACAGTCAACAAATCACGACGCTAGTCAAAGAGTAGATTTATTTTCCAATAAGTTCAGGCTGAATTATTGGCAATTCTACCTATTGATAGTGGTCGTTATGGCACTAAAGAGATGATGGAAATTTTTAGTGAGCAGAACAAAGTCAACTATCAATTGGAAATTGAGGGAGCTGCTGCAATTTCACAAAGCGAAATCGGAATGATTTCAAAAAGTATTGGTAAAGAAATTCACAGAGCAGCAACATCAGGTAAAATTACTGCAAAAAGAATCAAGCAATTGGAAGCTAAAAGTGATCACGACACAGCAGCTCTAGTTGAATCACTAAGTGAAAAGTGCAGTAAGAATGCAAGACCATGGATTCACTATGGTTTGACAAGCAATGACTTGGTAGACACTAGCAATTCAATGCAGATGCGAGATGCATTAAACATCATCGAACCAAAAGTTGCAAAGATTGCATCCATTTTAGCTAAAAAGGCTGTAAAGCATTCTAAAATTCCAGCAGTTGGCAGAACACACGGACAACATGCCAGTATCATTTCATTTGGATTAAAATTTGCAAACTGGGCAGCCGAGATGGCAAAGCACGTTGAGAGAATCGAGGAAATCAAGAAACGAATTTTGATTTGCAAGACACTGGGTGTTGTTGGAACAGGTTCTCTGATGGGTGCAAAGTCACTTGAAGTTCAGAGACGAGCTGCAAAGAGATTGAAACTATACCCTGCTGAAGTTACAACTCAGGTTGTTCCAAGGGAGAGATATGCCGAGTATGTATTTGAATTGGCTTTGATTGGTGCAACACTGGAAAAAATTGCAATTGAGATTAGAAACTTGCAGAGAACAGAAATCGGCGAGGTTGCCGAACAGTTCAAGAAAGGACAGATGGGAAGCAGTGCAGTTCCTGTAAAGAGAAATCCAATCAAAAGTGAGCGTGTATCATCATTATCTAAACTAGTGCGTAGCCAAGTTGCATTGTCATTTGAGAATATTCCTCTATGGCACGAGCGTGATTTATCCAATTCAGCTAATGAGCGATTTGTAATTCCCACAGTATCCATTCTAGTTGACGAGATGCTTGAAACTATGACTAGAATTGTTTCAAATCTGCTAGTCAATGAGAAGAGAATTGTAGATAACCTCTACATCACAAAGGGACAAATCTTTGCAGAGTTTGTTTTGGAGGCACTAATCAAAAAAGGAGTTCCAAGATTTGTTGCATACAGAGATGTTCAGCGAGTTGCATTTTTGGCAAACGACAAGGGAATGTTCTACAAAGACGCAATCAAAAACGACAAGGCATTCACATCAAAGTTAACTGAAAAAGAGATTGATGCAATATTCTCACCTGAAAAACACTTGGGCGCATCACCTAAAATTATCAGCAACGTAAACCAGTCTGTTCATAAAACAGTAAAGAAATTCATCTAGACTAGATTTCAACACATTCTTTAGTAGAAACTAAATCCAAATTCTCTTTTTGAAATAGTAGAGCCAAATTGCAGATACTGCAATCAAAGCAAATCCCAATATCAAATTCATGGAATACTCGAGGTGTTGCTTTTCTTCAATTTCATTTTCTTGGAAATCTTGTATGAATGGTTTCTTTGTGACAGGGTTAAGCAGAACCTCTGAAGGATTGAATTGATCAGTCAGAAATGGCACGTCAGATGTTTCAATTATTCCCGTGTAGAAGTGCTGTTGTTTGCTCAGTTCATCACTCAAATAGTCAACAGGGCTGTTCTTTGATTTTTCCAAAAGAAGCAATCTATCAAACTCGTAAGGCTGGTTTGATGAAACTACCATAATATTTTGAAGATTTGTAGGTTTTTCCTCAGTTGGAAAGACGTATGCAACTGGGAATGTCTCTTGCAGAGTTTTGTAAATTGACCTTACTAGAGGGGAATTATTTCCCTCAATTGAGCCCAGCAGATTTGAGACAATGACGCCGTTTGTTTCGAGTCTTTTTTCAAGCAACTGATAGAATTCATGAGTGATTAAATGGTAAGGAACATAGTTTGTTGCATATGCGTCCAGTATTATTACATCATATTTTTTATCAAACATTGAGAGATGTTTTCTTGCATCATCATTGAACACCTGGAGTCTGGGATTTGATTCCAAGTTAAAGTAGGTCTTTGCAACATCAATGACGTCAGGATCAATCTCAATTACATCAATTTTTGTATCAGGGTATAATGCAAGAAAATTTTTCGGTCCTGAAAAACCGCCTCCACCAACAAACAAAATATCTTTTGCAGTCGGATTAAAGATCATCCCAAGATGAAAGTATTCTGTATAATCTATCACCAAGTCTAGAGGGTCAAGCAAATTCATTGAACTATGTCGCAAACCATCAAGGTACAGACTTCTGTTATCTCCAAATTCCACCACATCCAAGTGACTAAACATAGTCTCTTTTTCATAGATTAGAGTTCCATTGTGAGATATTGTGTTTGAAGAAAGAGAAGTCCAAGGAACAATCAAAATTATCAAAACACCTAGTGCAATAACTTTTGGAGAAATTTTAAGACCGATTAGGGAACTGCCAATTAACGCAATTCCCAATCCAAAGATTATCTGGTTTACTGTAACATTTGGAATCAAAACAAAAACAGTAAGAAATGTTCCAAAGATACTACCTACAGTTGCAATCGAATAGAGATTGCCTGAGATGTTTCCAACTTTTTCAAGTGATTTTGTGCCAAGTTTGATGACATAAGGAGAAACAAATCCAAGCAGTACGGATGGAAGCATCAGCAGCAAAAAGGTTGCAAGCAATGGCGTAAATTGTGAAACAGGCATGATTGCCAGAGAAAAGTCAACAACAGAGGATGCAAAAAATGGGATTCCAACAACAAAGAGACCTACACAAAAGACAATTCCGCAAATCTTCTCAAAGCTTGGATGGTCATCAGCAATACGTCCACCCAAGTAATAACCCAAGCTCAAACCGCTCAAGATTACTCCAATCAAGCTTCCCCAAGTGTAGATGGTACTTCCAAAAACAGGAGTGAGGATTCTACTTGTTGCAATTTCTAATGCCATGACAATAGTACCAGAAGCAAATGTCAGGACCTTTAGCTTCCACAACGTGTCTTGAGATAATTTTGAATAGGAACTTGTCATGTGACCATCAAACGTCAATTAAAACACAATATCTATTTTGCACTAGAAAGGTGAAAAGGCTCCTTGGTAATATCAAACCCTAGTCTTTAGCAGAGTTTTGTGAATTTTAGAGCCATACTGTAGTGCTTTCTTTCGTTTGTTGCATGAAACTTCAGGTACACCTACTTGCTTTGCCAGTTGTCTAATCATGTGTTTGCGATACATGTCTTCTGAATCAGTAATTTTGTCTGTGATTGGTACGGTCTTTGCATAATTGATGAAATCAGGTGATAGTAGTGGTTGCAAAATTTTCACATCAAATTCTGAAGCAATTAGATTGACTGCCTTCATCATTTTCAATTCGTTGTCGAGTTTTGCATCCATTACTTCGTTAATTTTTGATTCACCGCCAGAAAATGCCTCCCTATACGCGTTATACCCACAAAATAGCTCATCAATTCCGTTTGCAGTGACTACTGTGGAGAGTCCTAAACTCTTTGCAAGTTTTGATACATAGTAAAATGCAATACAGTTTTCATTCCAGGATAGATTGTCAGTCTGTATTTTTTCATGAATGGTAGAGGGAATTGATGGAAAGTCTTTAGGTTCAATTTCTAAAATGTGATGAGTGTAATTGAGTTGTTCATTGACTTCTTTTGCAAACAAAATGTCATGAGATTCTGCAAATCCAATGGTAAGTAATGTGATATCGTAACCCATGTCCTTGCAAACTTTGGAGATTAATGTACTGTCAACGCCTCCTGAATATGCAATTCCAATTTTTTTCTCAGTTACAGTTTGAGTAATGGAATCTTTGATTTTATCAAATAGTTCTTGGTATTTTTCATCCATGAGTATCCCTCTAAATTCTACAATGGGTAATGAATCAAACTCTTTAACTATTAATTGAATGAAATAATACTGAAAATGATGCGACTATCACAAGAAGATATTGAATCAGAGTTGAAAAATCTGCCAGGATGGAGTGTTGTTAATGACAAACTGCACAGGGAGATAGAGTTTGAGAGTTTCAATCAAGCATTTGGGTTTATGACCAGAGCAGCAATGGAGATTGAAAAGATGAATCACCATCCAGAGTGGTTCAACGTGTATAACAGACTGGTAATTGATTTGATGACTCATGATGCAGGTGGAATCACAACAAATGATATCAATTTGGCTAGAATCCTAAATTCTCTAGTATAGAATCAAAGTTTGAAAATACAAACTGTGGTTAGATTGTCAATTTCACAGTTGCAAATCACATACAGGATTTTATGCCATAGATAATCATCATGCCTATTGGCATTTGAATTCGATGTTGTTCCCACAATTATTGGAGTTTTATTTTTGGTGTTACCGGCACTTCTTTTGGGAAGACTGTGTAATCATTTTAAAATTTCAGAGGTGATTGGCTTTGTATTTGCAGGAATCATTTTAGGTCCTACTGCGTTGGGCGGAATAATTCCAATTTTTGAAAGACCCATTGTCGAACTTAATGAAATGATGCTAGGCTTGTGGCAAATTTCTGGAATCATAATTTTGTTTTCTGCAGGATTGCATTTTACATTTCATGATCTAATCAAGGCAGGACCAAAGGCTGCGATAATTGGAGCGTTTGGAGTCATTGTTCCTCTAGTGTCAGGATATTTTGTTGTGTTATTGATGGGATTTGATTGGACAGTTGCTGTGTTAATTGGTGCAACATTTAGTGCTACAAGCATTGCAGTATCTGTTGTAATTTTAGAAGAGATAGGAAAAGAAAAAACCAAAGAAGGAAACATTTTGGTAAATTCAGCGGTACTAGATGACGTACTGGGTCTTGCAATTCTTTCAGCAGTGATTTCAATTGTTGCTTTGAAAACAATTCCAACTATAGAATCAGTTGCAATTACTACAATTACAGAGATTGGATTTTGGATAATGATTTTGCTTGCAGCAGTGTATCTGTTACCCAAGATAGTTCACATGGTTTCAAAAACGCATCCATCGACATTAGAAGCCAGAGGTACAAGGCAAGGAGTTGCTTTGGGTTCGGCATTTGGATTGGCTGCAATTGCAGCTAGTGTTGGATTGAATCCAATTGTTGGGGCATTTGCAGCAGGTATGGGATTGGCAGGTTCCAAGCTTGCAGTTCAGGTGAGGGAATTTGTTGGTAGATTGAAGGTGATTGTTGCTCCGTTGTTTTTTGCAGTAATTGGTGCACATGTAGACATTACACAGATTTCTTCAATCAATTGGGTTTTGTTTGCAGTGATTCTAGTTGTTGCAGTTTTTTCCAAAGTTTTGGGATGTGGAATTCCTGCGTCAATTTTGCTAAAAAGCAAGAAGAGCGGTTTCTTAATTGGGTACGGGATGGTAGCCAGGGGGGAAGTTGCATTTATTGTCGCAGGGGTCGGTTTGGCATTTCAAGTTCTTTCTGATGAGATTTACTCGACAGTCATTTTTGTGATTTTGGCAACAATTTTGATTTCACCAATGCTGCTTAGAAATTCATTCAAATCATTATCTTGATTGTCAAAAGCCCTGTTTTAGGCACAAAATTTTCGGAATTTATATAATGACTCTGGGGCAGATGATTTCACATGGCAACAAGTCCCGCAGTATTGGATTCTGATTTCAAATATATCGACAAGAAAGGAAATTTGCTAAAGACTCGAACAGAGCTGACAGTAGCACAGATGCTAGATTTTCTTGAGGATGAATACCAATACAATCACAAGGTCACACTCAAAAACGGAACTGAAGTTGTTATTGATTTTAAAACTGAAAAAGGACTGATTGAAGTAATTGACAATGAAGACGACATTGCCAAATACAAACAAGTCAAAGAAGACTTTCCTGACCAAAAAATTATGGCAATCGGACACGGAAAGTATGCTGCACAGTTAAAGGAATTGCAAGACATTGTATTTTATGACAAGACGCCACAAACTGGTTCTATCTTTTTAGATGATGCATCATTTGCATTTGATTATGCACACATACTTCCACTAGTTGAGAAATGTTCCATTCTGCATGGACACACATCATCTGTGATGGTGGAGTTGGTCGGACAGATGAAAGACAACTTGCTTGTAGATTTTGGTGTTGCAAAAAAAATTGTTAAAGAAGTTTTAACTGCATTTGATCACAAGTTTTTCATTAACAGAAAATATCTAAAGACTGAAGACGACTCTCACTATGTCATACAATTTGAGGGACCTAAGGGAATGTTTGAGTTGCAAGTTCCAAAAAATACAACTTATCTTTTAGAAGGAGAAGCTACTGTTGAGAATTTATCTAGCGAACTAATCAAATTACTAGCACCAAAGATGCCAGCAAATGTTGAGGCAGTTGGTGTTTACATCTATGAGGGATACAACAAAGGATCCCACATCATCTCAAACATTTCCAGATAATACAAAATGGACCCAAAAATTACTGAAAAGGCATGGAATCCAGAGTTAGAAGCACAGGTTCTAAAGAAATGGCAGGATTCAGACCTTTACAAATTCACTCCAACTGATGACAATTACACCATAGATACGCCTCCACCATACCCATCAGGCAGACCTTGGCACATTGGCGCTGCTGCTCACTACTCCCAGATAGACATGATTGCAAGAACTGCACGCATGAATGGCAAAAACGTCTACTTTCCAATTGGAATTGACAGAAATGGTTTGCCTGTAGAGTTCTACACTGAGAAAAAACACAACATCCGCATGAGGGAAACTGACAGAGGCGAATTTTTGAATTTGTGCAGAGAGGCACTAGATGACTTGGAAGAGGAGATGGTGCTGATTATGACAAATCTCGGATTGAGTGGAGATTTGAAGAACCACTACAGAACTGATTCAGAAGAGTATCGTGCACTAACACAATCAACATTCATCACTTTGTGGAAGGAAGGAAAAATTGTTCTAGCTACTCGACCTAACAACTATGATTGGGTATCTGGAACTACAATTGCAGATGCAGAGATTGCATACCAGGACTTGCAGACAAAGCTAGTCCACATGAAATTCCAAATCAAAGATACCGATAAAGAAATCATCATTGCAAGTACAAGACCAGAATTGCTTTGTGCATGTCGAACTGTAATTGTAAATCCTGAAGACGAGAGATATGCTCCATTTGTTGGAAGCAAAGTAATAGTTCCAGTTACAGGAGCTGAAGTTGAAATTAAAACTCACCACTCTGCTCAGCAAGACTTTGGTTCAGGAGCTGTAATGGTTTGTAGCTATGGTGACCAGAACGACGTTGCATTGTTTAGAGAAATGGGATTAGAAGAGATTGTTGCAATTGGTCTTGATGGAAGAATGACTGAAGCTGCAGGTGAATATGCAGGACTCAAACCAAAACAAGCCAGAGAGAAAATTATTGAAGATTTGGAAGCTAAAGGATTTGTAGAAAAAATTGAAGAGATTAATCACAGAACACCAATTTCAGAGAGAAGCAAGATTCCAATTGAGATAATTCCAATGGAGGAATACTATCTCAAACAAAAAGATTCCATTGAAAAGATGCGAAAATTAGGCTCAGAAATCACGTTTTACCCCTCTATGCACAAGCAGATTCTGATGAACTGGCTTGATTCCATATCTATTGACTGGCCAATTTCAAGAAGAAGATACTATGGAACAGAGATTCCTATCTGGTACTGTGCTAGCTGTAATGAACCCCACGTCCCTGAACCAGGAAAGTACTATCAACCATGGAAGGAGAAATGTCCAATGGACAAATGTACCAAATGTGGAAACGGAGAATTTACTGGCGAAGATAGAACATTTGATACATGGATGGACTCCAGTGTATCGCCACTCTTTGTTACAAAGTATAACAAGGATCCTGAATTCTTTGAGAAAACTTATCCAACATCACTAAGACCTCAAGCAAAAGATATCGTAAGGACGTGGTTGTATTACACACTCTTGCGATGTGACATGCTAACTGGAAAGAAACCATGGACTGAAGCTTGGATCATGGGTTATGGATTAGATGAGAAAGGAATGAAGATGAGCAAGAGTAAGGGAAATGCAATTGACCCACTGCCAGTTATTGAGAAATTCGGAGCTGACACATTCAGATTCTGGAGTGCAAGTGAGATTAATCACGGATATGACTTTAGATGCAATGAACAAAAGATAGAGTCAACTAAAAAGTTCTTGAGCAAACTATGGAATGTCTCAAGATTCTTGTCTAGCTTTGCTGTAATTAATGAAGCAAAGCCAACTACTGTGGACAAATGGATTTTGTCTGAATTGAATAATTTGATTAAAGATTGCAAGAAAGGGTATGATGAATACAATTTCTTTGTTCCAGCAATTGCAATTAGAGAGTTTACTTGGAATCTGTTTGCAGCTCACTATATCGAAATGGTCAAAAAACGAGCCTACGGGGAAGGATTTTCTGATGAAGAAAGAGATGCAGCCATCTACACACTACACAAAGTTCTATCAACAGTTTTGAAATTGCTGGCACCAATCACTCCATTTATCACTGAACATCTTTGGCAGACATTATACTCTGAGAACAGCATTCACAAAGAAAGACAAGTCGAGGCTGAAGATGCTGAAGACCAATCCAAACTAACTGAACAAGTTGTGCAGTTTAACTCCAAAGTATGGAATGAGAAAAAGGCAAAGGAATTGTCATTAAAAGATTCCATTGCAATTGAAGTTCCTGCAGAGTTGTCAGAATTTAAGAAAGATTTGCAGTCAATGCACAATTTAGAATGAATTCGACCGGACAAGGCCTTTAACTTGTCTCTAAAAAAGTCCCAGTTGGATGAGATATTTCCACTGAACGGGCTTGATTTTTGTCTTCAATTCTTCCTAGATTTAAAAAATATTAGATGGTGTCATATGCTTGCTTAACTAAGTACATGATGTCTTCCAGTTCGTCCTTTTCTTTGAAAACTACTCGTTTTAGATTCTCTTTGTCTTTGCGATATTGGCTTGCCATGTTTTTAGGATCATCAAAAGAGTCTTGAACTTGTAATCCAAGAGTCATGAATTCCTTCCTTATCTTTACCCACAGAAAATTCTTTCCATGTCTAACAAATCCAATATAGTTTTGAACAGGATTTACGGTAATGTCATTTCCAAATTCCAAAACTTTGGTTTTAAGTAGACTGTAAAGTTCGCTAATTCCTGACTCGCCTTTGGCTAAATGGTCTTCTTCAGTTCTTGGAGCCTGAGATTTTCTGACGGGTGCGTTGTCTTCCACTACAATCTCTCTTTTATCTACGACTCTATGGCCATCTAACTCATGAAAATTTATCTCAATACAGTAAATGTCAATTCCTTTTTGCCTCAAATACCTCGCTAGTTTTTCTGTTCTTGGATCTATCTCCTCTCCAATTACATACAGTTTTTGATTTTGGTT
>REGH01000050.1:3032-7110 GCA_003702495.1 Candidatus Nitrosopumilus sp. | reverse complement strand
AAATAGCCAATTTTTGTCCAATATCAAAAATGATGGTTCTTTCCAAATAACGTTATCGTATGATTGCTCCTTAGAAACTTGTAATACAAGATAGAAATGATTAGAAAATAAGGAAAATGTTTGTGCAAAGAACCAAAGTATTACAGATTTCACTTTTAGCTATTTTTTCAGCATTTTTAGTAGAACTAATCTTTGGTCTTGTTTCTAATAGTTTAGCATTAATCACAGATAGTATACATGCATTATTGGATAGTGTGGTAACTCTTGTGTTACTCTTAGCTGCAAGAATGGCAATAAAACCACCTGATGCAGAACACACCTACGGTCATGGAAAAATAGAATCATTAGGAGGTCTAATTGGAGGAATAGCAATTTTTCTTATTGCATGTTTTTTCATTTACGAGTCAATCAACAGAATACAAAGTCCTCCTCCAAGCATACTTCCCGGAATGTTTGCAATAATTGGGGGACTATACACAATAGGAATTGATATTTTTAGAATTATTCTTTTGAGAAGATCAATTCAAAAAATAGGAGGGACAACTCTCAAAGCAGATTTCTATCATGCATTTATGGATCTCGGTTCAACACTAGTAGCAATTATTGGAATCGTTTTGGTTTCTTATGGTTTGTATCATGGTGATTTTGTTGCGGCATTAATCTTAGGAGGACTGTTAGCAGTACTTAGTGTGAAACTAGTTTACAAAACAGCACTTGATTTAACAGATATCATTTCACCTGACCTTGTCAAAAATGTAAGAGACATAACATCATCAACTCAAGGAGTTATTGGTGCTGATCCAATCCTGATGAGACGCTCAGGTGATACAATTTTTGCAGATGTTACAATTTCATTGAGAGGAGATACTAGTTTTGATAAAGCACATGAGATAAGCAGTAATGTAGAGAAAAATATCAAAAATAAGATTCCCAATGCATCAATAACAATTCATTTTGAGCCTAATTGGAAGAATGTTCCATTAGATGCAAAAATTCTTGATATTGCAAAAAGTGTAGACGGTGTAAGAGGAGTACATAATGTTAGCACTCACAAAACCAAAGGAAAGACATTTTCTGATTTACATGTGATGGTAGATAGGGAGATAAATCTTTCATCAGCTCACAAAATTTCTGAAATAATAGAACAAAAAATCCATGACAATATTCCAGAAATAGAGCATGCTACAATTCACCTCGAACCATTTGTAACAGTTCCAGAAAATTTCGATCTAGAGGACAAAGTCACTGAGGAAAAAATTCAGATAATTTTGGAAAAATATCCTGAAATTAAAAAAATAGGTAGAATTGTTTCATTAAATTTTGAAAACATACTCAAAATCGATATTGATTGCTCATTTGACAAAGAATTGTCAATTGAAAAGGTTCATGACTTGACATCAGAGATTGAACATATCATTAGAGAAGAAATCAAAAATGCAGTAATTACAATTCACCCAGAACCAGAATAAAATCTAAAGACTAATCAACTTGTTGAGTAGTACTCTGCCTTTTTTTGTCCAAGAACAGTTAGGATAAGATTTCCTTTAGAATCTTTTTCTACAAACTTTTTTTCTTGAGTAAATTTACTCAATTTTTTTGAGTAATCGATTGACCATCCTAAAGCATTTGATAGGTTTGATGGAGTCACTTGACGATTAGCATTAATCTCATCTTGAATGTAAGTAAGAACTATTCCTAAATCAATTTCAAATCTTTGTTTTGAAACACGTCTCCATCTGCTAATCAAACCTCGATTTGGTGCAAATACCCAGATTATTCCAAATATGGCACCAGCAATTGTGGCCATTGAGCCTGCTATGGACACATCAAATAGTATTGCAAACAGGTATCCAGCAATAGCACTAACAGTTCCCAGAATTACAGATATGCCAATCATATGAGATAGTCTATCTGTTAGTAGATATGCGCCAGATGCAGGAACTATGAAAAATGCAATCACAAGTATTGCGCCAACTGATTCAAAGGCAACTACAGAAGTGGTAGCAACCATTATCATTAACAAATAATGAATCAACATAGGCATCAATCCTACACTTACTGCAACTGAAGCATCAAAAGTGCTAATTTTTAATTCCTTGTACAGAATTGTAATAAATGAAATATTTGCAATTGCTAAAATACCTAGAACCCAAACAGATTTTGATCCTAAGTTAATTTCATCAAGATACAAAGTGTCAAAGGGCACAAATTCAATTGAACCATACAATACATGTTGTGCATCTATGTGTACATTACCAGCTTGTGTTACAAGTATCACACCAATTGCAAAAAGAAATGGAAAGACGATACCAATTGAACTATCTTTTTTTAGTTTACCTGTGCGATAAAGCATCTCTACAATTGAAACAGTCAAGATGCCAGACAATACTCCGCCAACTATTACTGGAATAGTTTCTCGACCTCCCACCATAAACACAGCAATGACTATTCCTAACAGTATGGCATGGCTTATTGCATCAGACATCATTGCCATCTGTCTTAATACCAGGAATGTACCAATTGAGGCACAATTTGCTGCAACTAGTACAGCAGTTCCAATAATAATTAGATCATTAGATAATTCTATCAATTCGAATTTTCTCCTGAAACGGTACTAATTTCGTTAAAGTTTCTTTGAGCTTGTTTTCTCTTGCGAATGTACTGGAAGAGATATCCATTTCTTGGAGAGAAAAATAGAGAAATGCCTAATATGGCTGTAATTGTAATTACAATAACTGGGCCGGTAGACATTCCTTCAGACGTACTGCTAATCATAGAACCAATTACACCGCTTACACCTCCAAAGATTGCTGAAAGAATCAACATGCTTTTCAAACTAGATATCCACTGCCTTGCTGCTGCTGCAGGAGCTATGAGCATTGAAACCATTAAGACTACACCAACAGTATGAAGACCAATAACAACTGCTACAACTATTACTGATGTTAGTAATGCACTAAGATATTTCGTTGGAAAACCTAAACTTTGTCCAAATGCACTATCAAATGTCGCAATTTTGAGCTCCTTGAAAAATATTATCAAAACTACAAAACATCCTGCAGCCAAAATTCCCAGATTGATGACATCGGTTTCAATCAAAGATGCTGCTTGTCCAAAAAGAAATCTATCCAATCCACCTTGACTTGCCCCACCAATGCTCTGCAAGTATGTAAGAATTACAATTCCAAGTCCAAAGAAAACTGAGAGAGTTATTCCAAGTGCAGCATCTTGCTTAATTCTTGTTGTACTTGTAATTGCCAAAGTAATAATTCCGCCAAACCATGCAAACACTGCAGCTCCCAACATCAAGAGCAGAGAATCTTTTGTCCCGGCAAAAAGATATGCAAATCCAATTCCAGGTAATGCAGCATGAGATAGGGCATCTCCAAATAAACTCTGTTTTCGTAGAACAGTAAAACATCCTAGAGCACCGCTAGTTATCCCTAAAATGGCAGAACCAAGAGCAACATATCTGAGGGTGTAATCAGTGAAAATTCCGACAAAGAGAGTCAGTATTTCTTCTAAAACCATTTTGCATCTTTATTTTATTGAATAGACATGCGTTGTTTTTCCTGATACGCAATATCCAAATTTTCTTTTGTAAATACTTCTTTTATTGGTCCTGCAGATATCAGATTTCTATTTAGCATCACAACCCAATCAAAGTACTTGTCCACAGTTTGCAAATCATGATGAACCATCACAATTGTTTTTCCATCATTTTTTAGATCCTCAAGAATTGAGAGTATTGTCTCTTCTGTAATTGCATCAACTCCGTTTAGAGGCTCATCCATAAGAAAAATTTGAGGATCCTGAGCCAATGCTCTTGCAACAAAGACTCTTTGTTGCTGACCTCCAGATAACTGGCCAATTTGTCTATCTGCATAATCTTTTAGTCCAACTTTTTCCAAACATTCTCTTGCCTTCTCTCTTGTTTGAGAATTAGGACGACGTAACCATCCAAGTTTTCCATAAAGGCCCATCTCCACAACATCTAATGCATCTGTAGGAAAATCCCAATCAACAGTTCCACGTTGTGGGACATAAGCCACTTTGCTCCTTTGTTTTGAATATTGTT
>REGH01000050.1:0-3022 GCA_003702495.1 Candidatus Nitrosopumilus sp. | reverse complement strand
GAATATTGTGTTCCGTAAATGCTTACTTTGCCTGCAGTAATTGGAACCAAACCCATCACCGCTTTTATCAAAGTAGATTTGCCTGCACCATTTGGACCAACAATTGCAATCAGTTTTCCCTCTGGAAAATTTAGATCTATATTCCATAATGCGGGTTCAGTACGATATGTAACAGAGAGATTTTTGATTTCAACTGGAAAGGTATTTTCATCATTCATATTTCTTCGAACCGATTTTTGTTCCATCATCTCAACGCATTCACAATTGTCTCGACGTTGTGGGTAAATGCTCCAACATAATTTCCTTCACTAGTTCCTTTTTCTCCTATTGCATCTGAAAATAGTTCTCCACCAATCACAACATCGTGACCTTTATCCTGAACAGCGGCCGTTAAGGCCTCAATTGTTGCAGGAGAAATAGAAGTTTCTACAAATACAGATTTTATCTTTCTCTTAGTTATTTCATCAGCTAAATTCTGAATTTCTCTTATTCCAGCCTCACTATCAGTGCTCCAGCCCTGAATTGCCATCTCCTCTAAACCATAAGCATGGCCAAAATATTGAAATGCATCATGAGCAGTTACAAGAACTCTTTGCTCCTGTGGAATAGAATTCATCATCTCTAAACTATCTTGATCAAGTGTTTCTAATTGTTCCAAATATTCTTGAAGATTTTTTTCATATACTTGAGAATTTTCTGGATCATATTCACTCAATCCAGTTGCAACAACTTTCGCTGCTTCCATCCACAATTCTGCATCCCACCAAATATGAGGATCAAAATGACCTTCATTATCAAGACTCAACAGTGATTCATGTGAAATATTTTCAGATACAGCCCATACTGCTGTTCCCTCTCTTCCTATTTTTACAAAGATATCTTCCATTTTACCTTCCAAATCTAGACCATTGTAAAATACAATATCAGCATCCTGAAGTTTTTTTACATCATTTGCACTAGGGCGATACAAATGAGGATCAACTCCAGGTCCCATCAACCCTATTACAGAGACATGTTCTCCACCAATATTTTCAACAAGATCAGTTACAACATTGGTGGTAGTTGTAACCATAATTGTGTCGGTTTTATCTGTAGATTGTTCTACATCATTTAGAATAATTTCATCAGAATTGTTGTTTGAGGTAAAAACAGTTGATGATAATCCTGCAATAATTCCAACAATAACAATTGATGCTATAATAATTGGTTTTTTCATTTCTAAAAAAAATCGGTTTCAGGTTTATTTAAAGTTAGCATAAGCTAACTTTTTTAGCCCAATCTAACTTTGTTAAATAAGACTAAATTTTGAAATTAGAAAAATTAGGTTTAAAGTAAAGAAAAGGGTACCAAAAATATGCAAAAGGCTGGAATTATCCTAGTTGTTTCAGGGGCATTAATTGTGATTGGGTTAATTTTACTTGTAGTAGGAAATCAGGTAATTCTAGAAGGAGTTTTTCAGGGTAATGGAAAAATTAATTCAAGTCAAAATTTGACTATTTCAGGAGAATTCAATTCAGAAAAATCGTCGATAGGGGTTTTTGCAGTACAAGTAATGGAGTTTAAAGAAAACATAGTTTCAGCCAAAATATTAGATCCGTTTGATATTGAAATAGTATCGAAAAATGTAGATGAGGAAACTATTGAAGAAGAATTCGATATTGTGGATACAGGAGATTACAAATTAATTATCCAGACCAGTTCAAATGAAGATATCCAAGTATTTGGTGCGATAGGACCACTTCCAGATGCAGGAAAGAAATCACTTAGTTTTATTTCAGCATATATTTTGATTATTGGAATGGTCGGACTAGTTGGTTCAGGAATTTACAGAATTAAAAGTAAGAAAAAATCAATTTAGATAACTATCCATTTTCTCAAGACTACTAATGGTTTGATCAAAGTTTTCATTGCTCTCAACAATACTAGTAAGTTTTTCAGAATTTGCAGAAATCATTGATTTATCACCGTTAGTGTTTTTGATGATAAATTCATGGTCTATCAGATATGCCAATCTTTCCAAAACTTCGGTTTCAGGTATTGAAACTTGTTCAGCCAAAAAAGTACATGATTTGGTACCATTTTCTAATTCTGCTATAATTGAAGATGTAACAGGATCAAACATACAATCTACAACCTTTTCGCGATCAAAAGAATCAGCCATTTCATTTGATATGAGAATGTTGAAATTTATAACTTTTCAAAATTCAATAAGATAATTAAGAAAAAAGCCTGTACGAAAACATGCAAAAACTGTGTCAAAATGATCCATCAGGTAAAGGAGAGCATTGTTTTTGCATAGATATTGATGCCCAAAGAGGGGTCAAGAAGTGCTGCCAGTGCAATCAATGGAATCTACAAGGTAATGATTGGACCGAGGACAAGGACTTTAGATAAAAGTCCAACAAATAGCCACAATTAAGCACATAATGCACATAACGTCAAAATCAACTCAAAACGGTTCCTAGCATGGTTTTTATCGGGGTTTTCTTGAATTTTGGAATACTTGAGCACGCAAGAATATAGACACATTGTTAGAATTGTCGGTAACGATATCCCAGGAGAGAGAAAAATGCTTGTGGGACTTACTCAGATCAAAGGTATTGGGTACAATTTTGCAGCAGCAATTCTAGATACATTGAAAATTAATTCAAATTCCAACATAGGTCACCTTACTGATGAAAATGTTCAAGCAATTGAAAAACTGATTTCTAATCCAACTGAAAGTAACTTTCCAATATGGTTCCTTAACAGAAGAAAGGATATTGAAACAGGTAAGGATTTACATTTACTAACATCAGATATTCCATTTACATTAAGAAATGATATTGAAAGAGAAAGAATTACTGCTAGTTGGAGAGGTTATCGTCATCTTAGCGGTCTTAAAGTAAGAGGACAAAGAACTAGAACATCTGGAAGAAAAGGAGGAGCAGTTGGTGTCGCAAAAGGCGGTATGGCAGCTCCTGCAAAGAAATCATCTTCTGATGCCCCAGCAGCAGTTGCAGCACCAACAGCTGCAGCACCA
>REGH01000093.1 GCA_003702495.1 Candidatus Nitrosopumilus sp. | reverse complement strand
TCATCTTCTTCCATTCTTTGAAAATACACTTCTTCGTATGGCATTTTTATCAATACAGTATATCCAAATTTGCTTTTAAGCTTAAGGAATGATTTCTACTTAACCCAGGCTCAGCTAGGAAGATTCAATGATTTGTTTCATGTTGTTAACCAGTTCACCAATCTCTTCTACTCGTTGATTGAATTGTTCATCAGATAGTTCGTCTGGTTTGTTTAGAGTAATCAAAATTTCAGAATAATCTCCATTTGATACAACTCTCATAGGTACATCCCACATAGATTCTTCGTCAACATACTTGTGGTCTAAAATTCCAAGGGGTTTGTTTTCGTTGAATTTTAGTTTAGATTTTCCATGAGGGCCAGTAAAAGACCACCAACCATCATCATTGATTTTTGCATCAGGCATCATTTTAGGTGGCAGTTGCAAAATTGCATCAAAGGCATCACCTGTCTTTTTCTTTACGGTGATAGTAATTGTTCTAGATCTTGACACGATTTCAAATCCAACTAATGATTAAAAAGGATATAGTAGCAATGACACGGGTTTGTTTGAAATCTATTTGTTTAGAAATTCTTTGATTTTTTTCAAATTTTCTACATTTGATTCATGAAACATAACCATGGATTCGGCAAGAGAATTTGGAAGGACGGTTTTAAGATTATCGACTAATTCATCACCGCTAGTAATCATATTATCAATGAGTTTGTCTATCTCGTTTTTGTCCTCTACCATAAGTAGAATGATGTCTAATCTTAATTATCTTTTTTTATGAGAGTTGCAGTAGAACGAACTTTATCCAGTTTTTGAATATTCCATGAAACAATTTCTCGGATCTTCTCAAAATTTTCTGCCTGTAGTTTAACTAGCATATCATGAGTTCCAATAGTTTCAAAGACATCAACAACTTGCTCGAGTTCTTTGAGTTTTTCAATAATTTCAGCCTCAGCACCCAATTCACAATTTAGCATAACGTAAGCGTCAGTCATGAATCTAACAAATAGTATTGATTATTTAAAGATGTAAAATTTTAGGTACAGCTTACCATGTAACATGAACCAAGTCTTTGAGGTTTCGTCTTGGTTTTGGGAATTTGGTTTGTTTTGGATATCCAATACACAGTACAGAGGAAGGTACCAAATCAGTTCCTATAACATCCATTACTTTTTGTTCATCAAACATTCCAATCCAAATGGAACTCAGACCCAAAGCCTGAGCTGCTAACTGAGAATAACCAGCTGCCAAAGTTGCATCCTGAATGGCAAATTTCTTTAGAACATATTCAGGGAAATCAAATTTTACTCTAGAGGGGTTTTTGCAAAAAACCAATACCACTGGGGCATTAACATAAGGTTGATTGTTACATGCTTCAATTAGTTGTTTTTTCTTTTCAGGACTTTTTACATAAAAAATTTCGAATCCTTGATAGTTACCTGCAGTAGGAGCAGTATCAGCTGCTGCAATTATTTTATCAATTTTTGCGGTTTCAACAGGTTTATCCAAAAATTTTCTAGTTGAACGTCTCTTTGCCATAACAGCAAATAGATCAGTGTCAACAACTTCTGTAGGTCCAGATTTTAAGATGAAATTGATTAACTGATTTCTAACATTTGGATCAGTTGATTCAGGAACAGTTTCAGGTTCATACCCAAGAGGATAGATTTTCTCTTCTTTGATATCAGGAACCATAAATGAATTAGAGAAATAGAGTATTAAAGAATTTGAAATTATTCTGCTTCAAATTTATCGCAACCAGAATTGCAAGGTTTGTTCATAACACCTTCACATTTTCCTGCACCATCATGCATTATTCTATGATGACCGCAAATTTTGCATTTTTCTCTAAAATGAGAAATTAGTTCAGCAGTAGATATGCCTGATTGTTGAATTTTAGATTCAGTATCTGCAGTCATATTGATTCTCATTTGTCATACTTTAAAAATTGTAAACACGCCGGGAAAGGGATTCGAACCCCTGCACGCTTGCGCGTAGCCGTTTTCGAGACGGCCGCCTTACC
>REGH01000049.1 GCA_003702495.1 Candidatus Nitrosopumilus sp. | reverse complement strand
GTGTTTCTGATTGGAATTGCCATTTTTATCCGTAGAATGTTTTATCTCCTGTCTTTGGTACCACGTTAGATATACTTTCCTTAACTGATTTGTACCACTGATCAACTTCTTTTGTAATTGAAGGTCTAACATGTTTCAAACCATTTGCAAAGTCTTGACTAGAAATCTTCGTGGAGTTATTTTGCATGGCTTGAACTGCTGCCTCTCTACATAATGCGGCCAAATCTGCACCTGTATAATTTTGAGTTGCAACTGCAATTTCTTGCAATTTCACATCACTTGTCAATGGCATTTTCTTTGTTAAAATTTTGATAATCTCTAATCTTCCTTTCTCATCTGGAGGCTCAACATAGAGTACTAAATCCAATCTTCCTGTTCTTAACAATGAATTATCTACAACGTCTGGTCTGTTTGTAATTCCAATTACAACAACCCGTGAGGAAATCCCTTCTTCAATTTCTGTGAGTAACTGACTGAGTATGTTTTCTCCCACTCCTCCTTCACCTGATTTGCTACGTGCTAGTGAATCTAATTCATCAAAGATAACTACACATGGTGATGATGCTTTTGCTTTTCTGAAAATTTCTCTAACAGCTTTTTCAGATTCTCCGACCCATTTTGAAAGAATTTCAGGTCCTCTGACTAAGATCATGTTTGCACCAGTCTCTGTTGCAAGTGCTCTTCCCAGCAAAGTCTTTCCACATCCTGGAGGTCCGTAAATTAATGCACCTTTTGGTGGTTTAATTCCCATTTTAGTAAATTTGCTTGGCTCATTCATTGCTAAGATTAAATTATCTGTTAGTGCTTTTTTGATATCATCTAGTCCTCCTACGTCTTGCCACCAAACTTTTGGTCGTTCAACATAGACCTCTCTCATTGCAGTAGGTACAACCTCGTGCATTGCATCGTAAAAGTCGATTAATTTAATTTTCATTGATTGTAATACTTCTGAAGGAATTTTTTCTGTTTCAAGATCTATTTCTGGTAGATACCTTCGAATTGATTTCATTGCAGCCTCTCTGCAAAGTGATTTTATGTCTGCACCAGTGTATCCGTGTAATTCTGATGCTAGAACTTTAAGATCAATGTCTTCGTCTATTGGCATACCTCTTGTGTGAATTTGAAGAATCTCTATTCTTCCGTCTTCATTTGGAACTGAAATCTCAAATTCTCTGTCAAATCTACCTGGTCTTCTAAGAGCTGGATCAACACTATCTGGTCTATTTGTTGCCCCAAGAACTATCACGTTCCCCCTGTCATTTAGGCCATCCATTAAAGCCAAAAGTTGGGCAACCACTCTTTTTTCAACATCTCCATATGCCTCTTCTCTTTTTGGGGCTATGGCATCAATTTCATCAATGAAAATTATACTTGGAGAGTTATCTTTTGCTTCTTTGAAGATGTCTCTTAACTTTGCTTCTGTTTCACCATAATACTTGTTCATAATTTCTGGACCGTTAATGGGAAACATGTTAGCTTCTGATTCACTTGCCATAACTTTTGCAAGCAGAGTCTTTCCACATCCTGGTGGTCCGTAGAGCAAAATTCCACTATGTGGTTCAATTCCTAATCTGGAAAATAATTCAGGATGTCTTAATGGGAGTTCCACAATTTCTCTCATTGCTTTTACTTTTTCACCCAAACCTCCAACTTCTTCATATGTCACTCTAACTTTTCTGTCAACTGCAGTTTCAGTTGAAATGTTTAGTGTCGTGGAGCGGTCAATCTTTACTACACCTTTTGGTGTTGTCTTTGTAATTTTGAAATCCATTGAATTTCCTAAAATCATTACTGAAATTTCGTCACCATGAGTAATTGGTAATCCTTTTAATCGATTTTTAACAAAATCTGTAAATTCTTTGTCAACTGTAACTGAATCATTAACTGGAGTCAAAGAAACAGATTTTGCAATCTTTGATGTTACTTTTCTAATCTTTACAATATCATTTAGTGATGCACCAACATTTTTTCTTGTTTGTCCATCAACTCTTATGATGTCTGGGAATTTTTCATCCTCATCTACTGGCCAAATTACTGCACAGCTAGTTCTTGAACCCATTACTTCAACAATGTCCCCTGGAGTTACTTTGAGAAAGTCCATTGCCTCAGGACCGATTCGAGCTCGTTTTTTACCTACGTCTCTTTGTTTTGCTTCTCCAATTCGCATTTGCAAAGGTTCTTCTTTGCGTACCAAAAAATCACCTATTTCATGTCAACTGACATTCGGCTCATGTTGAGGACCTCGAATTCACTAACGCCCTCTGTGTTTTTAACGGCATTTTCTAATGCGTCACTTTGACCTTCTTTGTCTTCTAAAACAAATTCTGCTTTCAAAAATTCTAATCCAAATGCTAATGGTTCTTTTGCATGCCTCTTCATTTGAATTCCTTCAGGTAGTGTACTTTTTAGAGTCTCTGCTAATTTGTCTAGATCTACATCGGTTCCTTCTGGAAGAATTTTTGTGATAAATAGTAACTGTGCCATTTTCTTAAGGTCCTTGTGTGTTACATGAAGAACAAGTGTAATTTCTTGCTGCTTCTCTGCAACTTTGACATCTCCAAATTAAATCTGCACCACAATCTGGGCAATTGAATTTTACACATTTATCATTAGGCATAATATGTCTGTGGCAACAACTACATGTTGGTAGTGATATTGTTGATGATGACATACCACGATTTTCTGTAAACATCATTTATACCTTCCTTGAAATTTAGGCGTGTTTTATCGAAGTAATTTTTTGAATTCCCCACCGATAAGTGTTTGAGCTGTTTTAATTGATCCTTTCAATCCTAACAGTTTCACAATCGAACTTGTATGAAAATCAAAATCATCTTTTTCTGAAATATCTTTTAGAATCTCTGGTGTGATTGAGTCAAATAATTTGTTGATTGTATTGTTGTCTAATCTCTCCAAAATTTTCCTTGCAAAAATCTGTTTTTCAAATTCTTTACCAAATCTCTCTGTCCATTTAGTTTGATATTGTTCTAATTTTGATTTATCATCTGTCTTAAGAAATTCGGCAATTGCTTGTCCTGCATAAACTCCTCCCATACCACTTGTAAAAATACCTCCTGCAGTAGTTGGCTTTGCTTGTCCTGCAGCATCACCCACAATTATGGTATTTCCTTCTACAAACTTTTCAATTGGACCTTTTATCCAAATTGGTGCAAAAATCTTTCTTATTGTAGAGTACTTACCTTTTTCTTCAAGAATTTTGTCTATTGTTTCTGCAACATTGATTCCTTTTCCTGCAACTCCTACTTTTCCTTTACCTTCATTAGACGGGATTATCCACGCAAAGAAACCTGGATATTTTTCCTGATCAAAAATCACTTCAACCTTTCCTTTCTTTATCCAGTCTGCATAGATTTCATATTGTGCAGATGATAAAATTCCTGTTCTGTCTTTATGAATTAGAGATGATACTCCTCTTGCATCAACAAAAATTTTACAATCAATATTTTCATCATTTGTTCTTATTCCAGTATCTGTTTTCTCTTGAAAACTTGTTCGGACTTTGATCACTGCCCCGTTCTTTTGGGCTTGAAAAGCAATCTGTTTGTCTAACTCTCTTCTACTAATTTCTATGACTTTTTGATTTTTTGAATTTATTGAAAAACTTTTTCCGTCAGGAGCTGTGATTTCAGCTGATTCTATCATATGATCAAATGTTTTTTTGAATGGAATTACTCCTAATTCTTCTAAACCTGAAATACTAACTAAACCTCCACAATGTTCTGGGGTACCTATTTCATAATCTTCTTCGATAACTAGTACTGAAAAACCATTGCCAGCAATTTCTCTTGCACAAAGTAATCCTGCAACACTACCACCTGCAATTACTGCATCAAAGTACACAGTTTTTGTTTCTTTGTCAATTATTTAATTCAAAAGTTTTTCATTATGCCTGTTTTTGATAATGGTATGGGAGATATCAAACAGGTAATTGTTGTACGAACTGACCTTGAAATGGGAAAAGGAAAAATTGCTGCACAGGTGGGACATGCTTGCGTACTCGGTGCCGAACACGTGAGAAAATCTCATCCTGAATGGTATGAGCAATGGTGGGGTGGACAAGAAAAAGTTGTAGTCAAAGTTTCTGGAATAAAAGATTTGCAAGAAGTAAAGAGACATGCAATTGATTTGAATTTACCCTGGTCTGAAGTTACTGATGCTGGTCACACTCAAATTGCTCCAGGAACAACAACATGTATTTCAATTGGCCCTGCACCTGAAAATCTAATTGATAAGGTAACTGGCGACTTGAAGTTACTTTAACTTGGAATAAGATATATCTCTCCGCATTTGATATTTTCTTTGTGAAGATTAAGAAACAGTATAAAGGATTATTTTTTCTTGTAGTATTTGGTGGAGGTTTGTTGTTTTGGGCAACTGCAGCAAGCATGCCTGGTATGGGACCTCCTGATGAAGAGACTTCTACAATGACAATTACTGGAACTCCTGCTGATAATTTTCCTGATGAAGAACGCCCTAGGTTTTGTGGTTCTGGAATTGCAAAGTCAACTGATTTTGTGACAGAGTATTCAATTCCAACTGAATGTACAAATCCTTTGGCAATTGTTACTGATTTTGAGGGAAATGTCTGGTTTGCACAAACAAATACCGGAAAATTATCAAAATTTGATCCTAATACTGAAACATTTACCGAGTATGAAAACCCTACCTGGCCAAAAAATGGTCGTTCTATGATGTGGGGAATTGATTATGCTCCTGATGGTACTGTGTGGTTTACTGATGAGACCTTTGATTCTATTTGGAAATTCGATACTGTCGATGAAAAATATGATAGACTAGGATATCCTTCTGCAGATGATTCTCTACCTCAAAGATTACACATTGATGGGTCTAGAATAATCATTAATGATTTCACTGGAAACAAACTCACATTCTTTGATATAGGTCAACCCACAGAAGATGTGGAATATACTAGTTTCCCTTCTCCTGTTGACAATTCTGTAACTGCTGACTTTACTTTAGATAAAGATGGAAATGTTTGGTATACTAATTGGTTGTTCCAACAAGGTGGTGTTTTAATCAAACTTGATTATGATGGATATGAAAATACAAAACAAGAAACTGGACAAGAATTTTTTGCCGGTGATATGTTTACTGAAATTTACCAATTACCTGCAGCACTACTTACTCCAAATGGTGCTGTTATCTCTGATGATGGAAAAATCTGGTTAGCTGATACCACTTCATCATCTTTCTTTAGCTTTGATCCAATAACTGAAGAGTTTTCACAATATGTTACAGCTGATCCATTACTTAGCACATATGGAAATCAAACTGGTGTAGTGAAAACTCCTATTTCAAGACCGTATTGGATTGATTCTGATGAGCAAGGAAGAATCATTTTCAATGAACAAAATGCAAATAACATATCTGTATTTGATCCAAAATCAAATTCACTAGTGGAATACCATGTCCCTTCAAAGAACCCTTACTGGGGAGATTGTGATCCTGGCACTGGCCTATTGGTTGCAGATTGTGGACTAGCTCAAATCTTTGACTTTACTGTAGATGGAGAAAAAATCTGGTTTACAGAATGGGTTGAAAATAATATTGGTGTAGTTGATACATCAATTCCATTACCTCTTGAAATTGAGTTAGGTTCAGAAACACTATCATTTTCTAGTGGAGAAAAGGATCATGTTCCTATTTTGGTATATCCTCAAACAAATGATTCTATGGGTGCATCTGTAATTTTATCTTCTAGTCATGACTTCTTGAAAACAAAATTAACTCATGATAGTACTGAAACTTTCCAATTAGATTCTGGTGAACCAGAAACAATTCATGTTGATATTATGGCTACAGATGACGCAGTTCCTGGAACGTATAATGTCTTGATTGGTGTACAAACATCTGATGTTGCAATTAGCAAATATGTTACAGTGACAATAGAGTGACGCCTGATTTAGATTCTCAAATAGGAATTTTTGTTTATAGCACAAAATTTAATGGCGTTGGAGGAAAAATTCGTGTCACTCCTGAAGATTTTGAAGTTTCAGAGAAAATTTTAGAAAAAACTCAGAATTCAATTAATCAAGAAGAAGGCTATGCTGTTTACAAACTAAAAAAGAAACGAATCGATACAAATCATGCCTTATCTGATATTTTTAGAAAGAAAGGAATCCGCCTAAAGTCTCTTGGATTGAAGGATGCGTCTGCAATCACTGAACAGTTTGTCTGTTCTGGAAATAAAGGAAAAGCAATTGAAGATTATTCCACTGAAAAATATTCTTTAAGAAAAATCGGATTTGTAAAAAAACCTCTTTCAAAAAAGGATATGATTGGAAATCATTTCAAAATTAAAATCTCTGACTGTTCTGATGGACTATCTTCTTTTGAAGAAACTGACCATATTTTGAATTTTTATGGGTATCAGAGATTTGGCTCAAAAAGACCTGTAACTCATTTGATTGGAAAAGCACTAATTCAAAGGAATTTTCAAAAGGCAGTTGATCTGATTTTGTCTTTTACCTCTGATTACGACTCTGAAGAAAATAATGAAATTCGAGAAAAACTTGGAGACAAACAAAATTACAAACAATATTTGGAGAAAATCCCAAAGCAAATGGATGTTGAAAGAATTGTAGTAAAAGAGATGATTGAGCATGATGATGCTTTTACTGCGGTACGTGCAATTTCTCTATCTTTACGTAGATTTTACATTCAAGCATACCAATCCTATATTTTCAATAAATCTTTGAGTTCTGCATTTTCTGATGGAGAAAATTTGTTTGAAGCAGAATCTGGAGATGTTTGTTATGACTCTAAAGGGATTATTGGAAAGTTCGTCAAAGGCATGGAACAAAAATTGGCACTACCTTTTGTTGGTTATTCATATTACAAAAAAACTAGATTTCATCCTCAAATCTACCGAGTCCTTGAACAAGAAGAGATTTCTCCTAAAGATTTTTTCATAAAAGAGATGCAAGAAGTAAGTAGTGAGGGGGGATTTAGACAAGCAGCAATAAATTGTTCTGATTACTCATCTCATGAAAATATTGTAGAATTTACTTTGTCAAGAGGTTCATTTGCAACAATTTTGTTAAGAGAAATAATGAAACCTTCTGATCCAATTTTGGCAGGATTCTGAGATCTATTTCTTTCAGATGTCTTTAAGTTGGTGTAATTTTGAAATATTTCAGAAATGGAAAAATCTTACATGCTAATTAGTTGTGAAATTGGAGAAGAGCAATCTCTCTATTCTCAATTAAAGGAGATTCCTGAAGTAAAAAATTGCTTGGTGACTTTTGGTAGTTATGATGTGGTTGCTGAATTTGAAACTGATACACAATCACAAATGAATGAAGTAGTCACAACAAAAATTAGAAAACTCAAGAAAATTAGAAGTACTATAACACTTCG
>REGH01000048.1 GCA_003702495.1 Candidatus Nitrosopumilus sp. | reverse complement strand
CTAACAGATTAGAGCATTCAAACATGTTAGAGATGGAAGAAGTAAAAAGATTCAGCGAAGAAGTTGCAAAACAAAGTCAGATATTTTCAGTGATGGATGAAAGTTTTGTTTCAAGAATTTCAATTTTACAAAATAATGAAAGGTTCATCGATCGTTGGATTCCAACTTATGCAAATACCAGTTAGAGAATTTTTTTAGAGCTTTGAATCTGTGAGATAATTCATTTTTATCATCAATTTCTGCAAAAGTTTTTCTAGAATTTTTTGGAACAAATATTGGATCATAACCCCATCCTTTGCCCTTTTGGGATTTTGATATGGTGCCATCTATTTTTGCATCAAAGGATTCAAGGGTTTTTTTATCACAATAAGTAATAATTGAAACAAATTTTGCTTTTCTTTTTGATGGAACTAGTTTTAGAATTCCTTTATTCCCAATTGTTTTGAATACGTATGAAGAATAAGGTCCTGGAAAACCATTCAAAGAATCAATGAACATCCCATCGTCTTCAATAATCAAAGGTTTTTTACATTTTGAAAAGGCATCTTTTGCTTTTTTTTCTGCAATTTCTTTTAGAGAATTAGATTGGATCTCTTCGAGATTCAATTTAAGAAATCCAAGCTTAATTCCAAATGAATCTAAGATGCTTTTAGCTTCTTTGTATTTGTGAGAGTTTGATGATACAAAATACAGATCAAACAACTTGCGCATACCTACCACGACTCTCAATATCAGATACCAATTTAGTGATTTTCACATAATTGGCATTTCCGACTATGGATTTGTACCCAAGTAGGAAATTCTTCCAAGAAGGAATCATGATTTTTGCGTGAGCACTATTCAATATTTCTTTAATTAGTCTCAGGTCTACGGCATGGTCTTCAGGTTTGATGGTATTTTGAGATAAGCCAAAATCAATTACATAGACATTGTTTTTGAAGAAAATAAAATTGGAAGTAGTAAGGTCTCCGTGCATAATTCCGTTTTTGTGAAGCATGCCAACTAATTTTCCAATAGATTTTGATAATTGAATGATTTTAGATTCAGATAAATCATGAACAGGCTTTCCAGGAATTTCTTGCATAACAATTGATGTGTTTTTTAGATTTACAAAGTAAACAAGAGGTGCAGGAATACCAAATGATTTTACTTGTGAAATTATTTGAGATTCCTTAATTGTTCGTTGTTTTCTTATTTTTGAATCAAGAGAAGAATTTCTATAATTTTTTGTCTTTCTAATTTTTAAAATGGCATTAGAATTTTGCCATGTAGTTTGATAGATATCAGCTTCTGCACCTTTTTTGATCAATTTCATTAACGTTATATTCAAATGAATTCAATAAAAATTAATCATGGAAGATGGGGAAAAACGCCTAAAGCAAGAAGACTGCAGTGAAGATGGTTTAGGTTCAGGAATTCTCACACTAACTAACAAGAGATTAGCTTTTGATAAAACAAGAGCAAGAATGATGGATTTTTCAAAACACATGGGAGATACAATACTAGATATCAAATTAGATAACGTGACCAAAACATGGAAAGAGGGTTTGCTTATGAAAAAAGTGTGCTTTATTGTAAAAACGGATGAGGGTGAAAAAACCTACAAGTTTGGTGTTTTTAACACAAAAAGTTGGCTCAAAAGTATTGATGAAGCAGTTGGAAATTACAAAAATTAGTAATTGACTTTAACAGTATCCAATCGCCACGACTGGGTGACAAAAGTATCTTTTAGTGGCACACCTTTTTTGATTTGAGATTCTAAAAGTCCTGTCCAACATATTTGACTGCCACAATCTCCAGCATATTTCAAAGGTACAACAAAGAATTTTGCACCATGTCTTTTGCATACATCTTTTAGCATTTCAGATAACCTCTTGTTTGCTGCAACCCCACCTACAATCATCAACTCTTTTTTTCTTGTAAAAGACAAAGCACGTTCTACAGCTTCTGCTATCATTGCAAAAGCAGTTTCTTGAAGAGAATAGCATGCATCAACCTTACTTTTTTTTGCAACAGATTTTGTTGCAGATAACAATCCAGAAAATGATACATCGTTTCCCTTTACTGAATATGGTAATGTAACATAGTTAGAAGACGTTGTTGCCAATTCCTCTATATTTTTTCCACAAGGAGAAGCAAATCCAATTGATCTTCCAAACTGATCAAGTAGTTGACCCAAAGTAATATCCAAGGTTTCACCAAATACTCTCCATTGCTTATTTAGAAATGCCAAAAGCATTGTGTGACCTCCAGAAACCAACAGGACTAGAGGATTTGTTGCACCAGTAAGTAATTTTCCTAATTCGATATGACCCAATGCATGATTAACAGGGTAAATTGGAATTTTGTAAAATGATGCCAATGATCTTGCAACTACAGCGCCCACACGCAAACAAGGTCCCAAACCAGGACCGCCAGCATAAGATACAATATCTAAATCATTGACTTTGATATTTGCCTCATCAAGACATTCAGATAATACAAGTGAACTATTTTCAATATGATGTCTAGAAGCCTCTCTTGGATGAATTCCTTCTCCATCGGCTGGACGGTAAATTTTCCTAACATCAGATAAAATTTTTCCTTTCTTTCCCTTTTTTTCTATGACAGCACATGAAAAGGTGTGAGCAGTACTTTCTATTCCCAATCCTAGCATATTATCCCCTACTTAGAGTTGATACGATTTTAATCACATCACCATTTTTTAGTTTCTGATCACCGCTGATTCTCTGTTTTGTTTTACAGTCAATTGCATGCAAAAATCCCTTTGCAATATCTGCATGAATCAATCCGGCCAAATCTTTTGCAGTAGAATCTTGAGGCAGTAATTTTGTATCTGGAAGCACCACACCATCTTTGTTAGTGAGTTTGGTTTCATCCTCAACAGGATAGACTACAATGAAGTTCAATGAATCAAAAACTGCAGTATTGAGAATTTTTTGAATTCCAGTAGAAGAAATTTTTTCAAATACAGATTTTACCAAGTCAAGTGCTTTTTGTTGTGGAGGGGCAATCTCTTTTCCCTCTGCAATTGAAAATCCTTCATCACCAGAAGAATAGTTTACAATTCCAGCCTTTGATGCTTTTCTTAGTAATAGTTCAGTTTCTGCACTACAAGGAATAACATTATCATCAATTTTTTTCATAATGTCAAGATCAGGACACAAATCAGCTTTGTTTGCAGCAATGATCATCGGTTTTGTATTTTTTCTCAACTCTCTTGCAAAAGTTACAATATCATCTTCAGTCCATTCTTTTGGATCTCTTGAAATAAAACCAAGTTTTTGCAGTACATCTTGCACTTGAAAATCTTTTATGCCTAAACCTGTGAATCGATTTGCAATTCCATCTGTGAGTTTTGCTCTTTTTTGATGAATCTCTCTTGTGATTTTGTCCCAATCACGTTTCAAGATATCAGCAAACCACAAATCAAATTCATCTTGAACAAATTCTACATCTTCTAATGGATTATGGGTTCCAGGTGGAACAGGTTGTCCTTGAATGTCAGTAGTTCCAGCAATATCAACAACATGAATCAAGACTTCAGCTTGTCTTGCATCATCAAGGAATTGATTTCCCAAACCTTTTCCTTCATGAGCTCCTGGAACCAGTCCAGCAATATCAATTAGTTTTACAGGGATAAAACGAGTCCCATTAACACAAAGATCAGTTTGATGTTCTATTTTGAAATGTTTGCAAGCACAATCAGCTTTAACGTATGCAACTCCAACATTTGGTTCAATAGTTGTAAATGGGAAATTTCCTGAAGCTACAGGAGTTTCAGTTGCAGCTGAGAAAAAGGTAGATTTTCCTACATTTGCTTTACCTAAAAGACCAATTTGCAATGATCTGAAAAATTCATTTCTACTTATTAGTATTGCAGAAATCGTTTAATCATCATTCATTCAATTAATCATATGTCAATAGTCATTACAGGAACACCAGGTGTCGGAAAGCACACTGTTGGAAAAGAGATATCACAAAAATTAGGATTAGAAATAATTGATATTAACGAGATTGCAAAAAATTCAGGATTATTTGAGCAAAATGATGAATCAAATGATGTAGATACAGAAAAACTTCAAGAAATTCTTAGAGCAAAAATTTCAAACAAATCCATCATCATAGGACATTTAGCACCTTATGTTTTAGATAGTGAAAAAATTGACAGAGTGATTGTTCTGAGACGCAGTCCGTATGATTTGATTCAGGTGTATGAAAAAAGAGGGTATTCAGATAAAAAAAGCAAAGAGAATGCAAGTAGTGAAATTTTAGGAGTCATCACATATGATGCCATAAACCAATTGCAAGACAAAGTTATCCAGATTAATGTCACTAGTCGAGATATTCAAGAGGTTTTAGAGAGAGTAGAATCAGCAATTTCAGGAAATATAGATTCTGAAGAAGTAGATTGGCTTGAATTAGTTACAAAAAATAATGATTTGAAAAAATTTTTTGCTGATTGATTAAATAACGCCTTTTAATTTGAAAAGTTACTTGTTTGAAGTATCAAAAACAGATTTGGCAGCCCGTATAGGTACATTAGATACTAATCACGGAAAAATTGAAACTCCTGCCTTTGTTCCAGTTATTCATCCAGTAAAACAAACTATTCCTTCAAAAAAGATCAAAGAGATAGGTTTTGATCTTGTAATTACAAATGCATACATTACTAGAAACAACTATGGGGATAAAGCAGTAAAGAAAGGAATTCACCAAATTATTGATTATGACAGAGGAATTATGACAGACTCTGGTGGGTATCAAGTTTTAGAGTACGGCGATGTTCCAGTTACACCAACAGAGATGGCAGAATTTGAACAAGGCATAATGACAGATTTTGCAATACCATTAGACAAACCAACAGGATTTGGACTACCAGTAAAAAAAGCAGAAGCATATGTTAAACACACTCTCAAAGTCTGCAAACAAACTATTGAAGACAGCAAAGACAATGGACAAATCTGGATTGGTCCAATTCAGGGAGGAGAGCATTTTGAACTTGTTGCAAAATCAACAAAAGGTTTACTGAAAATGGGATACAAGATGCTAGCTCTGGGAAGTCCAGTTGAATTTATGGAGTCATACGAATACAGATTGTTAGCCCAGATGATCGTTGCAGCAAAAAAACAGATTCCACACAATATTCCGCTACATCTTTTTGGTGCAGGACATCCATTAACTATTCCATTTGCAGTTGCACTAGGTTGCGATACATTTGATTCTGCTTCATACATGCTATACGCAAAACAAAACAGGTACATCACAGAGGATGGAACACGAGATTTATCAGATATTGTTGTTTTCCCATGTAACTGTGAAATATGTACCAAATACAAGCCAGACGAATTACGAAAGTTAGAATCTACTGAAAAAATAAACCAGCTTGCCATTCACAATCTCCATGCAATAAAACTAGAGGTGGAAAAAGTCAAGCAAGCAATTCACGAAGGCAGATTGTGGGAATATGTTATCAAAAAAGCAAGAGCACATCCAAAATTATTTGAGATGATAGAAGTGATGACAGAGAATTCAGAATTTTTAAAGATTGGCACACCAAAATTCAAAGAGAGAGCAATTTTCCTATTTGACAAAGAAGATCAATTTAGACCCGAAGTTCAATCATTTCATGAAATTGTAAGGAAGTTCAAATCAAACAAAAAGAAACTGCTGATTACAAATGAATCATCAACAAAACCAGGTTATCTATCGCATCAATTTGTTAATTTATCAAAAAAACTCAAAGATTTTGATGAAGTTCAAATTTGCCAATACAATCCTCAACTAGGACTAATCCCAATTGAGATTTCAGATATTTTTCCTGCAGCACATCACGAAACATCAAGAATGAACTTTGATCCTAAGGAATTTACTGAATTTGCAAAAACATGGAATGTGTTTTTTGAGAACAATCAATTTTCAGAGATTCGATACAACAAAGACGATGAATTTCTAAAATATTTTGTAAAGACATTACCAAAAAAGATCACAAAGAAATCTTTTTCGTAATTAAAAATAAGAAAAAAGAATGTGCTAAAAGATTCAGCCTTATAGTGCTGCGTCTTCTGCCCAACCGTTGATGAAGATACCGTTTTTGTGAAGAGGTACTGGTTGTCCAGCAGTGTAATTCATTGGTCTCATCCAAAAGATTGATTTTGTTGGGCATACACCGATGCATGCACCGTCAGAAATACATCTCTCTGGGTAAAAGACAAATGCTTTACCTCTCTTCCAGCCTTCAACTGGTTTTACTCTAAGGACATCAGGACCAAGAGTTGTACAGATTTCTACACATAGTGCACATCCGATACATCTTTGTTCATCGATGTCTGGAAGTATTGCTATTGGCATTACAAAACTAAGAATGCTAGTTTACTATTTAAACCATGATTGATATTCATAACCCTGTTATGAAATTTGATCGACCAAAAATCATGCGCAGAAACTAGATTAGAAATTTTAAAAAACAAAAAGATAACGTGATTATCACGTTTATTTTCTCATTGCGTCTATTTGACCAGAAGTAACCCAGTCAAGTAATTCTGCAGAAGATGGATTAAGGTCTGCTTTCTGATTCATCAGATTGTTTACCCAAATCCAGTTAATTTGGTTTAGGAGTGGTTTGTTTGCTTCGTCACCAGCACGTGTTTTAGCGACGACGGCTTGATCTTGTTGTCCTAACCATTCTTGGAAGCTTCTTCCCATGAGGATCGAATCTTAGCTTGCACTAATTAAAGCTTTTGAAGATTCCATGTTAAGCATAATGATCGGCTCTTTTTCAAGAAGGTTTTAACGTAGATGAAAAATCATCATAATTCTTGAATGTTAAAGTTTTAGGAGCTGCCAATGAGGTAGGCAGATCAGGCTTTTTAGTAGATTGCAATGGAACAAATCTCCTGCTAGATTACGGAGTATTGTTTGGCAGAAGAGGCACACCCCCACAATATCCCCTTCATGTAAAGCCCAAGGATTTGGATGCAATAATTATCACTCATGCTCACTTAGACCATTCAGGAAATGTTCCATCTCTTTTTGTAAGTGGAAATACAGATGTTTTTGCAACCCCACCGACATTTGATTTATCAAAATTATTGATTGAAGACATGTTGAAAATTGAAAAAAATTCACATCCATTTGACATACCGGAATTAAACAACATGATGAGAAATGCAAAAGAGATTGGATTCAAGCAAAAAGTGACTAGAGGTAATGCAACATTTGAGTTAAGAGAATCAGGACATGTGATTGGTGGCAGTACAGTTTTAGTAGAATCTGAAAATAAGCGACTTTTCTACACAGGAGATATCAAGACAAACGGCTCAAGAATGCTTCGAGAGATGGATTTGGATATTGGAGAAATTGACATGTTGATTACCGAAAGCACCTATGCCATGACAGAACAAAAACCCAGAAAAGAATCTGAAGCAGAACTAATAGAGTTTGCAAACGAAGTAATGGATAGAAAAGGAATTTTATTTATTCCATCATTTTCAGTTGAACGTTCTCAAGAGATTGCATGCATTCTAAGAAACGCAAATTTCAAACACAGAATAATCATGGACGGTATGGCACTAAAAGTAAATGAAATTATGTTTAAGCACCCAGAATATTTACGAGATCCTAAAGTATTCTCAGATGCAATCAAAGGAGCAACTGCAATCAGAGA
>REGH01000047.1 GCA_003702495.1 Candidatus Nitrosopumilus sp. | reverse complement strand
GAGATAAAGCCGAAGGATACATGTTGAAAATCTACAGACTAAAACCAAAGGTTGGAGAAAGGAAATCACTTTCAGCAGCATCAGTCAAAGAAAAATTGTATGATGCAGCACTTGGGAAAAAATCATCATGGAAAGAGGATGTTCCTGAAAACATAGCCAAAGTAATAGAAGACAATTGGGAAACAATTGAGAAATTTGCAGATTTGGAAGACATGACAACAAGAGTAGCTGGGATGAAATTTCCAAAAGAAGGCTGGTCAAAATAAATAGAGATTAATACACTACAGATAAAAATTTCCTATGAAACTTCCACTTTCAAAATATGTTTGGTTTGATGGAAAATTTGTTCCAACAGAAAAAGCACAAGTGCCAATCACAACACACGCAATACATTATGGAACATCTATCTTTGAAGGGATCAGAGCATATTGGAATGGAAAAAATCTTCATGTTTTTAGACTTGATGAACATGTAAAACGATTTAGAAAATCAGGGCAATTCTACAATATTTCATTAAACTTTACAGATAAAGAGATCACAAACGCCATTATAGGAATATGCAAAAAAAATAAACTCGAGAAATCATGTTACATAAGACCATTTTATTTTGTCGGAAATTATGGAATTAGTCTTCATGTAACAGAAAAAGCTCCAACAAATGTTGCAATATTCACATTTCCTTTTGGAGATTTATTTAACAAAAATGGGATTTCCGCAGGAATTGTTTCATGGAGGAAGTTTTCAGACATGTCAACTCCACCTCAAGCAAAGATGGGTGGAAATTATCTTAATTCAATCATTGCAACACAAGAAGCAAAAAGAAATGGTGTGGATGAGGCAATCTTACTTGATCATAATGGAAATGTAAGTGAAGCACCTGGTGAGAATATCTTTATTGTTAGAGAAGGTCAAATGGCAACTCCGTCATTAGCATCATCTGCATTAGATGGAATTACTCGGGATACAGTAATCAAAATTGCAAAAGATTTGGATATTGATATCGTGGAAAGAGACATTACGAGAAGTGAACTTGCAATATCTGATGAGATATTTTTAACTGGAACTGCAGCTGAGATCACACCAATAATTTCACTTGATGGAAAAAAGGTAAGTAATGGAAAACCAGGAGACATTACGAGGAAAATGATGGAAGAGTATACAGACATTGTAATGAACAAAAATGATGATTATTCGCATTGGTTAACTGCGGTGTATTAGATGAAAATTGTTCAAATTGGAACAGGTGGATGGGGTAAGAATCATGCTAGAATATTATCAGAACTAGGAGTACTCAGTGCAATTTGTGATGCAGATGCAAAACGTAGTAAAGAATTTGGAGAAAAATATTCTGTAAAGCATTATGAATCACTTGATGACATAATAGCATCTGAGGAGTTTGATGGAGCGTTTGTTGTTACACCAACATCCACTCATGCAGATATTGCCAAGAAATTACTTGAGTCAAAAAAACACGTATTTGTTGAAAAACCTCTCACATACAAAACAGAGGAAGGAGAAGAACTTGCAAGACTTGCAGAAAAAAATAAAGTAATTCTAACTTGTGGGTATATTGAGAGATTTAATCCTGCAGTAGAAGTTGTAAAAAATTTTGTTAAAGAAAAAAAATATGGAGACTTGATTATGCTAGAATTTCATCGAGAAAACAGAATGCCATTACACATTAAAGATGTAGGAATAATTTATGATACTTCAGTACACGATATAGACACAGCAAATTGGTTATTTGATGAAATGCCAAATTTAGTATTTGCAAGATCTGGACAAATCAAACATGAACATGAAGATTTTGCAACAATCATGTTAGGATACAAAGATAATAAAGTTGCAATCATTACATCTAATTGGATTACACCAAAAAGAATCAGAAAGTTTCATGCAATTTGTAATGATGCAAGGATTTCATCAGACTTTATCACCCAAGAAATCAAAGTAGAAAAACAAGAGGAAATTGAAAATATAGAAAATGAAAAACAGGAACCTTTGCTAATGGAGATTCAAAGTTTTCTTAATGCCATGGAAGGTAAAGATGAGCATATTGTAAAAGCACAACAAGCAGTAAATGTTACAAAAATCGCCGAAGCTGCACTTTTATCTAGTCAGAAAGGAGTTCCAATATACTTAGATCTAAAATGAACAAAACTATGATTGACATATTGGCATGTCCAATTGATAAAAATCACCCTTTGGAATTATTTGAGATAAAAGAAAAAGACAATGTAATTTCAGAAGGCGCTTTGTTTTGTAAAAAATGCTCTAGATTTTATCCCATAATTGAAGAAATTCCAATTATGCTTCCTGATGAATTACGGAATAAAAAACAAGAGATTGAATTTTTAGAAAATTTCAAAGATAAATTGCCTGAAAAAATTATTACAAAGGCAAACCCATGGCATTTGTAGAAAATGGTTACAAATTTTATTTCAGAAAAAGCAAAGATTGGTCAAAACGTATCAATTTGGCATTTCACCTACGTTGGAGACAATGTCGAGATTGGAGACAATGTCAAAATTGGATCCCTTGTTCATATTGATTACGATGTAAAGATTGGAGAAAATACAAAGATTGAAGGTTCAGCATACATTCCACCACTTTCAAGAATTGGAAAAAATGCTTTCATTGGACCTGCTGCAGTATTAACAAATGATCCGTACCCAATGTGCGATAAAATGATTGGAGTTACAATAGAAGATGGGGCAATAATTGGAGCGCGGGCAGTCATAAAAGCAGGAGTTATTGTTGGAAAAAATAGTGTTGTTGGAATGGGAGCAGTTGTAACCAGAGATGTTCCAGAAAATGTTGTTGTTATGGGTTCACCTGCCACAATTAGAAAAACTAGAGAAGAATATGATAAAAAACAAAAAGAATGGTTAGAGAGTTAAGATTTTATCTCTTTTTTGAAAATCCAATTTTTCATTTTTGATAGAATTAAAATCCAGATTACGACAAGAATGATTGCAATTATCGCTTTAATCACAGATCCAATGAACCAATTTGCATCACCATATCCTGTAACTTCTATTGGTCCAAGAATTGTAACTACAATTCCACCACCAATAAGGATCAAGATCCACATTGCAAACAAGAATCCATAAATTCCAGATTTCAAAGAGAAACCCCCATCATTAATGCAGTAAATATAGCCAAAATACCTGAAAATATTGCTAGTTTGAATATTGCAAAACCTACTTGTTTTTCGGACATAGGTCCACCTGCCAAAATTAATCTTACCAAAGTAACAGGTGCAGTTTTATCAGTAGTTGCTTTTAGTTTGAAATCTTCAGTGTGTTCTACAGGTTTTCCCTTGATTTGCCTGTGCTCCACAATTTTTTTCACACTTGAGAGGAACAAAAATGAGTTAATCACAGCAGGGAGTAATGCAACTGCTGCAATAATTTCAACTCCTCCAACAATTGCAATAGATCCATACATTGCACCCAAAGTTAGAGCACCTGAATCACCTGGAAAAATTTTACTTGGAATTTTATGATATTTGTAAAATGCTAATGAAACAAATCCTAATGGTAAACTTACAATTGCAATTTCATAATTTTGTACAATAAACAGACAGATAGATAATGAGAAACTTGCTATTACCATAAATCCGCTTGCTACACCATTTAAAACATCAATAGAGTTTATTGTATTACCAGTAATTGGAATCATCAATAATATCAATGCAAGATACAAAGCCGGGATTTGTACTTCTCCAAATAATGGAAATGTCAAATCAGTATCATATGCCCCAAACGCAATTATTGGAATTGCAGCAATAGCCAGAGTTGCAGGTTTGAACCATCCACCCATAACTTTTCTATCATCGACATAACCGATTGCAAATGCAGCACTGGTTGTGATAATTATTGCAATGATTTCATTTAGTTGTAAAAATGCATACAATACAATTTCTGAAACAATAATTCCTAAAAGGATGGAAGGGCCACCAGGTCTTACAACCATGACTTCTTCTTTTTTGTTCATATCTTTTACAGCCATGTTTCTTTTTTGTAAAAATTTGATTAGAGGAGGAGTAGTTACAAAAACAACAAAAAATGCAATAATACATGAAACAACTGCTGGAATCACTAAATCAATCAATATCTAACCCTTCGTAGTTCTGCCTTGATGTTATCCGCAATGGTTGAGCCAATTTTATCTATTTCTGCCAATTTATTCACAGGAATCTTTCTCAAATCATCAAGGTTTTTGATTCCATGTTTGAATAGAATTCTTGCTCTAACTCTACCAATTCCTTTTACCCTTACTAGGTCAAGCAATTCTTCTCGGATTCCATAAGAAATTCTTGTACGTAAATTGCCTAATTCTTCAAGCAAATCTGCTCGTTCAACATGTTTTGCAATCTCTCTAAGGCAGTAACATAACCAATCTCCAGTTTCAGTCATTCTGTGCATGTCTCCAGACTCAATTCCAAGGCTATCTGAGAGGCTAAGTTCGGTGGATTCAGTAATCCATGACTGAAGTGCCAATAGGCTTCTGGAACAGTCATATTCAGAAATTGACTCTAAGAGTTCTGAGGAATTATTTTCTATCATAAGACTTGCTGTTTCATAGTCCTTTTGCCTCAGCGAGAACCTTGGGAAAAATTCATCACAATTTGAAATTAGATGTAAAAATCCAAATGTGTGCTTTCTTTCTTCAGATACATTTTCAAGTGCATCTCTGAAATAAGTGGCAGTAAGGGGATCAATGTAAAGCATTGATGTCTTTTTACCAAATTCAGTTGCAGCGAATCTTTCACCCTTCTTAATGATCAAATATTGGCTAGAAAGAAAACGTAATGAAATATCAATTGCAAACTTTAGAGTAGGTTTTCTTGATTGTATTCCACCAAGTGTTTGTAAAAAGAATTCTAGAATTTCTTCTTTTTTAATTCCAGGATGAGTTACAATGACACTAAGGATATGAGTTCTCAGAGATTTATCATCAGTTATTTTAGATTCAATAGGTTCAGGTTCACCATTTATGTAATAATCAATTAGATCTTCAGTGTTTCCATTGCCAACAATAATAGATTCTCCATAATCATCATATTGTGGTCTTCCTGCACGTCCACAAAGTTGTTTGTATTCTAGAATACTAATAGGTCTATTTGCACCCACCTTTGCATTGTATCGATTTACATTAGAAATTACAACTCTTCGTGCAGGTAAATTAACACCTGCAGCTAAAGTTGGAGTTGAGGATAAAAGTTTGATAGTTCCATTTCTAAATTCTTTTTCTATTGTTTCTCTACAGTTTTGATTTAGTCCAGCATGATGAAATGCAACTCCTTTTTTTACCAAAAGAGCCAATGTTTTCACTAATTCTGTATGTTCATTATCAGATAGAATCTTCTTAGAGGTTTTCTCTAATTGAACAATCTCTTTTTTCTCCAAAATTTGAGATATTGCATCAGATGCCTTTGTTGCAAGAGATTTTGAACGAGATCTAGTTTCAGCAAAAACTAGTGATTGACCACCATTTTTGACAGATTGCACGCCTAAATCAATAGGGGTTCCACGAATACTGCGCTCCACTTCAAATGTTGTACCATCAGCCATTGTCACTTCTCCAGCATCGCAAACTCCTTCAGAAAGTGGAACAGGCCTCCAAGAGTTTTCTACTAGTGTACATTCAAGCCAATCTGCAAGTACATCTGAATTCGTTATAGTTGCACTAAGACCAACAATTTGGGGTTTTGTTTCCAAGAGTTTTAGTTGAGTTAGGATCATCTCCAAAGTAGGACCTCTACTTTCATCACCAATTAGATGAACTTCATCAGCAATTACTAAACCAATTTCATCAACCCACTCAGCACCATGTCTAATTATAGAATCCATTTTTTCATTAGTTAATACCAGAATGTTATTTTTTTCTAGATTCTTTTCAATATTTTCAAAATCACCTGTAGAAATTCCAACTTTGACCTTGTTACCTAATGCAATTTTTTCTAATTTTTTAAATTCAGAAAATTTTTCAGCAGCTAATGCTCTCAAAGGACTAAGATAGATCACTTTACCATTATTTTTTGAAAGATAACTCATCATAGCAAGCATTGCAATCAGAGTTTTTCCACTTGCAGTAGGAGCAGATACTAGAATACTTTTCCCGTCAAGTAATCCAGATTTTACACTGTCTGCCTGTGGAGGATATAATTTTTCAAAACCTTGGGATTGTAAAAATTCAATTGCAGATTCTGGAAGATCTAGTTTTTCTATTTTCATACTCGGTTATAATGACCGGGTTTTGATTCATAAATAGATGCTTCTCTGAGCATTCTTCTAATGTAATTTCTCGCTTCCTCTTCAGTGAATTTTTCACTCTTTTCAAGTTCTTTAACAAATGCTTTTTCTTCAACAGGAATCTTGTTGTCACCTTCTAATCCTTTGAGAACATCCATGAATAATTGCATCTTAGATACTTCACTTCTAGGCTTTCCTTGAAGCACTCCAAGGTCAACCTTTCCAGTATTAACATCAACGCCAGCATCCTCAAGCATGCTTTGAAGTAAGAAAATTGCACGATCTGCATCCTCTTCTTCCACCTTATCTTTCATCAGTAGTCTTGCTCTAGCAGTTGAAAGTCTAATAATACCACCTAATTGCCTAGGAGTTACAGTAATCATTTCTTCAGATTCCACATTTCTCATTTGCAGGTAATAATCTAAAATTTTCTTTTCAGCTTCTTTAGTTAATTCAGGTGAACCACGCTTTGCAAATGCAAGATATTTTGTCAGTAAATCAACATCAACAACTGATTTTTTATCAGTGCCTTGAGGAGTATGTAATTCTATAATGTGTCTAGCAATTTGTTCATCTTTTTCTCTAGTTGGAATATCTCTAACTACAAAGATCAAGTCAAATCTTGTCAAGAGTGGTATTGGTAAGTTTACATTTTCTGTAATGTTTTTGAAAGGATCATATTTTCCATACATTGGGTTTGCCGCAGCTAAAATTGATGTTCTAGCATTCAGAGTTGCAACAATACCACCTTTTGCAATACTAGCAGATTGTTGTTCCATAACTTCGTGCAGTGCACTTCGGTCTTCAGGTTTCATCTTATCAAATTCATCTATACTTACGAGACCTTGATCACCAAGTACAACTGCACCAGCTTCTAACATCATAATTCCGGTTTTGTCCCTTACAACTGCAGCTGTAAGTCCCGCAGCAGTAGAACCCCTACCAGAAGTATACAATCCACGAGGTGCAATTCTTGAGCAAAACTTTAGCATCTCACTTTTTGCAGTTCCAGGATCACCAACAAGGAACACGTTGATATCCCCTCTAATTTTACTACCGTCACCTAAGGCTCTTTGATTAGAACCAACAATTAGTAACAAGATTGCTTCTTTGATTAACGATTGTCCTTGGATATGAGGAGCAAATGAATCAATCAGTCTTTGATAAACATCAGGGCTTGCAGCTAGAGATTTAATCATTTTTTCTTCTTCAGGAGAAATTTCTTCTCTTTCAATTTTTCTTGAGGTTTTTGAACCACGACCGCCTAAGAATTCAATATTATTTCCTTCAATCCTTAACCTATACAATCCACTATGACCACGAGTGACACCAGTGACAGATTCTTGTTCAACTCTAACTACACCAGTAAGGACAATTCTATCTCCAGGTCTGGCATTATCCACTAAATCCTGTCTAACGGTCACGTCAATATAATGAGGGAGTTGGCCAGGAGGCAGATCTTCAGGGAGTTCTTGCAATCTCATTATCTGGAAATCGATGAATTTGCTTACTTCAGGTTTTAAATCAAAATCTCTTTGTTTACAATTTGGATTATCACAAACAACTGGAACCTTTACATCCATTCCTTTTATCTGAATTACTTTGGTTTGATGTTCATCAGGACAAACAAAGATCAATTCTTTTGCAAGAGGTTTTACTTCAGAAGCTCTAACTACCATTCCGGAAACACTTGTAATTGTTCCAATAGTTTCAGCAT
>REGH01000011.1 GCA_003702495.1 Candidatus Nitrosopumilus sp. | reverse complement strand
CAAAATTCTCACCTAGATACTTTGTACTCATTGCAGAGCATTCAATGTGCCATCCAGGTCTTCCTTTTCCCCAGGGACTATCCCAGAGGGGTTCAACATCTGAGAACTTCCATACTGCAAAGTCTAGTGGGTTATTTTTTGCCTCATCGACTTCGATTCTTGCCCCTGATTCTAGTTCATCAATCTTCTTTTTTGATAATTTTCCATATTCAGGAAATTTTGATACTGCAAAGTATACGCCATTCTTTGAGACATATGCAATCTGTTTTTCAATTAATTTTTCAATAAATTTTATGATATCCTCTATGTGCTCTGTTGCCTTTGGATAGTTTGTTGCATGTTTTACATTTAGACCATCAAAGTCTTTGAAATAATTTTCAATGTACTTTGTACTGATTGCCTCAGCACTAGTGTTTTCTGCATGAGCTCTGTTGATAATCTTATCATCTACATCAGTGAAATTTTGTATAAATTCAATCTCTATTCCTTTATCTTCAAGGTATTTTCGAAGGACATCAAATACTATGATTGTTCTTGCATGCCCAATATGCGATTCGTCATATACTGTAACCCCACAAAGGTAAATTTTCACCTTTTTTGATACGTCTAGTTCTTGCTCAGCATTTGATAGTGTATCTTGTATTTTCATCTCTATTCTCTATCTGGTTTTCCTGCTGGTAATCTTTTATGTTCACTGTTTTTGTTTAACTCTTGGATTTTCTCTATTATTGACATTTCAATCCCTGTTAGTTTTTGTGTCTCTTCAGATGAGAGTTTTTTATCAAATAGACAATAGAGAATGGAATCTACTTCTTCATATGATACCCCCAATTCACTTTCAGCTTCATGGTCTTTCCACAAATGTGGACTACTCTTTTTTGTAATCACATTCTCTGGGACTCCCAAATACTTTGCAATTTCTCTGACTTGAAGTTTATACAATGACACAATCGGTGTAATGTCCGAGGCACCATCTCCAAATTTTGTAAAATATCCGATTAGATACTCGCTCTTGTCACTTGATCCTAACACTAGATAGTTTTTGGCATTAGCATAATAGTACAAAATATTTGTTCTAACTCTTGCACGAAGATTCCCTTTTGCCCTTTCATTTGGCTCTAGATACATAGAGTATTCATTTACAATTGGATTAATGTCGATTAACTTGTACTGAATTCCTGTTAGTGATATCATTTTCAATGCATCTTCTGTTTCTATTTTTGGAGTAATTGCAGTATCTGGCATGACTATTGCAATTGTTTTTTCAGGAAATTTTCTTTTGCAAATGTATGCTAAAACTGCTGAATCAATACCTCCACTTAATCCTAAAATGAGACCTTCAGAATGATTTTTTCCCATTTGATCTTCTAGAAAATTTTCAATAGTGCTTGTAATTGTAGAGTAATCCTGATTTTTTATCTCATCAACAATTTCTTGATTCAATAAATGGTTTGCAAAAACTGAGAATAAAAATTGTGCCTAAAAATTTCTAAACATCCACGTAGATGCCATCATCTCTTGCTTCAACAGGATATGTTTCCAATTTCACATCTTTGAGATAGTCAGTTAACTCTCCTGTCTTTATGTTATAATGCCAAAAGTGAAGTGGACATTCGACAATGTCTCCATCCAGTTTACCTGGAGCAATAGAACCATCTTGATGAACACAGAGATCATCTATTGCGTGATATCCATCTTGATTAAAAATTGCAATCTGTTTTCCATCAATTTCAAAGGCTTTACCTTTACCTGCATCAATGTCACCTTTTTCTGCAATCTTCTTCCAACCCATGAGTTCTTGTAAATTTTGTCATTTATTTACATTCGCATGATAGGATTTTATATCTCCGAGCGTGGCTTTGTTTGTGAGTAAAGTAAAATCTAGTGCAAAACTGATCAAAGATGGAAAATTGTCCTATGAATGGGCAAGATCTCATATGCAAATTTTAGATAATACGATTAATCGACTAAAAAAATCAAAACCTCTCAAAGGAATTACCCTTGGATTTTGTCTCCATATCACAAAAGAGACATCTGTCTTGCTAATGGGTGCAAAAGAACTTGGAGCAACTGTTGCATGTTGTGGTGGAAATCCATTAACAACCCAAGATGACATTGCAGCATTTTTGGCATCTCAAGGAATCCATGTCTATGCATGGCATGGTCAATCTGTTAAAGAATATGATTGGTGTATTGATCAAGTACTAAAACACAAACCAACAATTCTTACTGATGACGGTGCAGATATGAACGTCAAAGCTCATTTTGATAAACGATTCCAAAACATGAAGATTTTGGGAGCAACTGAAGAGACAACTGCAGGTGTAACTCGAATTAGAGCCGTAGAGAATCAAGGAAAATTACGATATCCTGTTATCTTGGTAAATGAAGCATATACCAAACACATGTTTGATAATAGATATGGTACTGGTCAAAGTACTATTGATGGATATCTTCGTGCCATGAACTTGCTTATGGCATCAAAACGTGTTGTTGTTGTAGGATATGGTTGGGTAGGACGTGGTGTCGCAGCAAGATGTCATGGAATGGGTTCCAAAGTAATTGTAACTGAGATTGATCCTGTAAAAGCACTTGAAGCTCATATGGATGGATTTGAAGTAATGCCCATGGCACAAGCAACGAAACTAGGTGATATCTTCATCACTTGTACTGGAATGACTAGTGTGATTAGAAAAGAACACATCCTAAAGATGAAAGATGGCGCTATTATGGGAAATGTCGGTCACTTTGATGTTGAAATTGATAGTGAATTCTTACTAAAGAAATCAAAATCTGTCAAGGAGGTAAGACCTGCACTTGATGAATGTGTTCTCAAAAATGGAAAGAAAGTTTATTTGATTGGTCAAGGACGTCTTGCAAACTTAGTTGCAGCCGAAGGACATCCTCCAGAAGTAATGGCACAATCATTTTCAAATCAAATTCTATCTGTAATGTACATTCTCAAAAATCACAATAAGATGGAAAATAAAATTATCAATGTGCCTGAAGAGATTGATAGTCAAGTTGCAGTTGATGCACTAAAGGCAATGGATGTAAAAATTGACAAACTTACTCCAGAACAAGTAAAATACGCAAATAGCTGGTAAAACTTCTTAACCCTAATACTACCTTTGAGAATATCTAATGAACAAAAAAGCTATCATTACTAGCGCATTACCTTATGCAAACGGTGAGATTCACCTAGGTCATGTAGCATCTACTTATCTTCCTGCAGATGTTACAACTAGATTCCTAAAACAAAACGGAGTTGAAGCTTACTATGTATGTGCATCAGATGATTTTGGTACTCCGATTCTGATTCAATCGGAAAAAGAAGGAAAAACTCCTGCAGAATATGTTGCTCATTGGAACAAGCGTGATTATGATGATTTTAGCGCATTTGACATTGATTTTGATTATTTTTACAAAACTAGTTCTCCTGAAAATATAGAATTTGTGCAAGATGTATTCAAGAAACTCAATGATGCAGGTCACATTTACGAACAAGAAATAATTCAATTTTATTGCAACAATGACAAAAAATTCCTACCAGACAGATACGTTAAAGGTACTTGTCCCTACTGCAAAGCTGAAGATCAATACTCTGATCTTTGTGAGAGTTGCGGTAGAGTTCCTGAAGAGATCACTGATCCAAAATGTTCCTTATGTAATCAACCTCCAACAAAAGAGAAAACAACCCACTATTTCTTTAAACTCAAAAATTTTGGAGAACCCCTTTCTAAATGGTTAGAAGAAAATGAACATCTTCAAAAAGATGTAAAAAAATACGTACAAAACTGGATAAAATCTGGTTTAATTGATTGGGATATTACTCGTGATATTTCTTGGGGTGTTCCTGTTCCACTTGACGGTGCAAAAGACAAGGTGTTCTATGGTTGGTTTGATAACCACTTGGCATACATTTCAACTGCTCTAAAATTTCTTAATGATAAGGGTATTGATGGAAAAGAATTTTGGAATTCTGCTGACATTTACCACTTTATTGGAAAAGATATTGTATACCACCACTATCTGTTTTTGCCTGCCATGAGACTGGGAATTGAAAATGAATACAAACTTCCTGATTACATTCCTACCAGAGGCCATCTAACTCTTCAAGCTAAAAAAATCTCAAAGAGTAGAAATTGGTATATTGGTCTTAAACAATTCTTAGAGTACTATCCTGCAGACTATCTGAGATTTTATCTTGTATCCATTAATCCTTATTCTCAGGATGACTTGAACTTTGACTGGGATGATTTCACAACTAGAATTAATTCAGAATTAATTGGAAACCTTGGAAACTTTGTTAATCGTGCTTTAGGATTTACCAAAAAAGCGTTCGATGGAAAAATTCCTGAACATGATGATTTTGATGAAAAAGATTCTGAGGCAGAACAGAAAATTAAATCTCTTGCATTGGATGTTGGTTCTTTAATGGAGCAAAATCACCTTGATAGGGCATTAAAGAAAATAATGGAGTTTTCATCCTTCTTTAACCAATATTTCCAACACAAAGAACCTTGGAAAAAAGGACCTGGTACTGCTAATTGTGTATATCTTTCAGTAAATGCGGTCAGGAGCTTAGCAATTGCGGCATTCCCATTTATTCCAAAATCTGCCCAAAATATCTGGACTCAACTTGCATTAGATGGGGTGGTTAATGAGCAAAACTGGAATGACATGTCTGTATTAGGTGTAACTTCAGGTCATTCACTTGGAGAAGCATCTCCGTTATTTGCTAGAGTTGAGGAAACGGATATTGAAAAATACAAAAAACAACTAGGACCTTCTGAGTGATATGAAACCCGTACCCCGAATTTCGACTCGTGGATATTATGACCTGAAAACAGGTAAAACTATCAAGAAGAACAACTATTATCTTTACCCAAAAAAAGATTTTCAGAAATTAATTGAATCTAAAGAATTAACCATAATGATTCATGGTCTTAGAAATGATAATGCGGGTGCTATTGCAAAAGCTGTTTTGGCACGTAACAGATTACGAAAATTGGGATACTCTCACCCTGTAATTGGATTTAGTTATGATTCAAACACCACTGGTGCGCATTTAATAAAACATGCAAAACATGCTTTGGCTGTAGGACAAAGTATCGCAAAAAAGAATGGACGAAATCTTGGAAAATTTATTGAAGATTTTAAGGAATCTAGCCCAAAAAGCAAAATACGATTAATGGGACATTCTCTAGGTTCTCAAGTAATTCTTAGTACTATTGAGTATCTTGCTAAAAAGAAAGAAAACTCTGGAATTTTAGAAAGTGTCTATTTCTTTGGAGCATCAATTACTGAAGATGTTCCATCTTCAAAAAAGTATGGCAAACTTCTCCAAACCGTTGTCCATAAAAAAATTTTAAATCACTATGCTCCTTCTGATGAAGTCTTGAGATGGGCTGATGACAAAAAGTATGTTTCAGGACCTTTGGGATTGAATGGTGCAATTGGAAAACCCATCAAAAAATATCATCAAAAATTAGTCAAACCAAAAAATCATAGATTTGCAAGTTACGCTGCTGTGTTGAACAACTTTCCATAGAGTATTTCGTATAGTTTTTAGTGCCTAATTCTAAAATTTCCTTGTGGTAAAATCAATTAACTTTGTAGTTTTAGGCAAACAAGATATTGCATCGGAATTTGGTAAAAAAGGAACTGAAACTGATCTAACCCTTTTTGATAGAAAGGAGTCTGATATAATCAAAACATGGGTTGCTCCAAGTGGGTTTCCTGATAAAATACAACCTTTGTTTCAGGCAATCAATCTTGCTGAATATGTGATACTTTATGTCGATAAATTAGATAAATTCACCGGAGAACAAATCATTGCACTTGATTCTTTGAAAAAAGAAAAAGGAATTTTATCTCATACATTTGATGTGGATGAATCAAAATTAGATGCAATGATCAAAGGTACTGTTGTTGAAAAATATGCTAAAGTTGAACAGGAAAAAATTAAAGAAGAGATGGATAAACTTGAACCTATTTCAACTGATGGTTCCTCTGAAATGGTCATAGACCATTGTTTCGATGTCAAGGGTGTTGGAACAGTAATTCTGGGTAAAGTTACAAATGGTAACGTAAAACAATATGATAATCTAAAACTGTATCCTGCTGGAATTGATGTACTAATAAAATCCATTCAAATGCATGATGATCCAGTTGAAGAATCAATATGTCCTGCAAGAGTTGGTTTGGCAGTAAAAGGTGCAAAACCTGATGAGGTTGGACGTGGAGATGTTATCTGTGAAGAGGGAGTAGTGGATATTAAAACAGAAATTGAAATTGATTTTAAGAAAAGTCCTTTTTACAAAAGTGAAATTGCAGAAAATCAAGGGTGTTTAGTTAACATAGGATTGCAAATCAAAGCCGCAAAATTTACTTCAATATCTCCACTTAGACTTACTTTTGAAAAACCAATTGTATGTAAATCTGGACAAATTGCAATAATCTTGAAACCAGAATCCCCTACAATTAGAATACTTGGTAGTGGACAAATAAAATAGTCTAATTTAATTAAATCAAACTTGTTGATTTCTTATGCGTGGTTTGATGATGGGGAGGTTTCAACCTTTTCATTTGGGTCATTTAGAATTAGTCAAACAAATTCTTGACCAATGTGATGAAGTAATTATCGCCATTACTAGCGCCCAGTTCAATTATTTAGAAAAAGATCCTTTTACTGCTGGTGAAAGAATAGAAATGATTCACAACTCAATTAAAGAATCTGAAATAGATTCAAATCGTTGTTTTGTAATATCAATAGAAAATCAATTCAACATTGCAACATGGGCATCATACTTGAAATCTGCATTACCTCATTTTGATAAAGTGTTTAGTGGCAATGACTATGTCTCAATGTTATTGGCTGATTCTGGAATTACAGTTGTAAAACCTGAATTCTTAGACCGAGAACAATTCAACGCAACTAAAATTCGCTCTATGATCATTTCAGACCAAAATTGGAAAGAATCTGTTCCAAATGCAGTTTATGAGTTTCTTACACAGATTGATGCAAAAAACAGACTAACAGTAATTTCTAAATCTGATACCAATCCTACTAAACACTGATGGAACCTGTCCGTGCTTGCCCAATTTGTCCTGAATGTGGCTCTAAGAGATTCATCCGTTTACCTGGAGACAAGGTTACTGTAAAATGTCGCTCTTGTGAAAAAATCATCGAAATCTAGGTTTCATAGTTAATATTTGCAATAAAATCTGCCAAAGTCATGGCACAAACATGGAAAGATACCGATATCAGTCTTGATCCAATAAAGGATCAAACCATTGCTGTAATTGGTTATGGAATCCAAGGTGATGCACAAGCAAACAACATGAAAGACTCTGGTCTTAATGTTGTAATCGGTCTAAAAGAAGGTGGTAATAGCTGGAAAAAAGCCGAAGCTGATGGTCACAAAGTAATGTCAGTAGCTGATGCCACAAAACAAGCAGACATTATTCACATCTTGATTCCAGATATGATTCAAGGTCAAGTATACAAAGATGAAATCGGACCAAATCTTTCTGAAGGAAAAGCATTGTCATTTTCTCATGCAGCTGCAATCTATTGGAAATGGATTGAAGCACCAAACAATGTTGATTTAATCATGATTGCACCAAAAGGACCTGGCTCCAAAGTAAGAGAGACATATCTTGATAATTTTGGAACTCCAGCTATTGTTGCAGTTGAACAAGACTTTACAGGAAAAGCTTGGGATAGAACATTGGGAATTGCAAAAGCAATTGGAAGTGCAAGAGCTGGATTAATCAAAACTGCTTTCAAAGAAGAAGTAGAGACTGATTGGTTTGGTGAGCAAGCAGACCTTTGTGGTGGTGCAGCTTCCATGGTAACAAATGCATTTGAAACTCTAGTTGAAGCAGGATACCAACCAGAAATTGCATACTTTGAAGTCTTACATGAACTCAAACTCATTGTAGATATGATTCAAAGATATGGAATCAATGGAATGTGGAGACGTGTTAGTGAGACTGCAAGATATGGTGGTTTAACACGTGGACCAATGGTAATGGATTCTGCAAACAAAGAGAACATGAAAAAAGTTCTAACCATGATTCAAGATGGTACATTCAACAACGAGTGGATTTCTGAATATCAGAAAAACGGCAAAGATGCATTTGACAAATACATGAAACAATATGACGAACACCAAATTGAAAAAGTTGGTAAAGAAATGCGTAAAATGATGTGGCCTGATTCCACAGAATAATTCTTTTTTCTTATATTTTTCTTAATTTTCCTACACCGGTATTGATATGATCTATAATTGTGGGTAATGGTGTGCCTGGTCCAAATACATGGTCGACTCCTGCTTTAATCAAATCTTTATGATCAATTTCTGGAATGACTCCTCCACCAACAACTAGAACGTCGTTGATCTTTTTCTTTTTGAGAGCTTTGACTACTCTTGGAAACAGAGTTCCATGTGCCCCGTTAAGTAAACTCATTGCAATTGCATCAACATCTTCATCTTCTGCAATTTGTGCTACTCGCTCTGGAGTTGCAAAAAGTCCTGAATAGATTACTTCCATACCTGCATCTCTAAATGCCCTACACAAAACAAGTGCTCCTCTGTCATGTCCATCAAGACCTAATTTGGCAACTAGAATCTTGATGTTTCTTGTTTGTGCTTTTTGCTTCATGATATTACTCGTTATTTGGTATATTTTAAAGGCTTTATTTGATTTTCTGAAATGGCATTTTCATAGAAAATCTACTTAAAGAGTATCAAAATCATCTCAATCGTGGACGTCAAACCCATTAATTATGAGTTAACATTTGAGCCAGATCTTAAAAAATTCGTATTCTCGGGAACTGAAATCATAACCCTATCTTGTAACAAACCAACTAATCTCATCCGCATGGATTGTGCAGAGATCAAAATTAAATCTTGTACTGTTCAGTTCGGTTCTAAAATAGTAAAATCTACTTCTAAAACAGATGAGAAAAAAGAACAATTATCAATTCGATTGGGAGAAAAAATCAAAGGCAAAGTAACAATCCATCTAGAATTTCAGGGAATTCTAAATGATAGATTACTAGGATTTTATCGTAGTCAATACAAACAAGATGGAAAAACAAAGTATCTTGCAACAACTCAATTTGAAGCAGCTGATGCAAGACGGGCATTTCCATGTTGGGATGAGCCTGAGGCAAAAGCAACATTTGAGATTTCAATCATTGCTGATAATAAATTCACAGCAATCTCAAACATGCCAGTTCAATCAAAGAAAAAACTGAAAAATAAAACATTATACAAATTTGGAAAAACTCCTGTAGTCTCAACTTATTTGATTTATCTTGGTGTTGGTGAATTTGAATATCTAACTGGAAAAACTGGCAAAGTACAGATTAGAGTTGTCACCACAAAAGGAAACAAATCAAAAGGAAAATACTCTCTAGATTTAGGAAAGAAATTACTATCATCTTATGAAAAATATTTTGGAATTAAATATCCATTACCAAAATTAGATTTAATTGCAATCCCTGATTTTGCAGCAGGAGCTATGGAGAATTGGGGAGCAATTACATTTAGAGAGACAATTCTACTTTATGATCCTAAAACATCTTCTACTAGAACAAAACAATTCATTGCTGAAGTAATTTCTCACGAAATTGCACATCAGTGGTTTGGTAATCTCGTTACAATGAAATGGTGGAATGACTTGTGGCTAAACGAAAGTTTTGCAACATTCATGGCAACAAAATTTGTTGATAAATTTTATCCTGAGTGGAATCTTTGGGACCAATTCATTGAAGATGCAATGAACACTGCGATGGGATTGGATGCCCTTAAAACAACACATCCAATTGATGTTACAGTAAACTCTCCTGCTGAAATTAGAGAAATCTTTGATGCAATATCTTATGATAAGGGTGGATGTGTCTTGAGAATGCTTGAGCATTATGTTGGTGAAAAACACTTCCGAGCGGGTCTCAAGCAATATCTTTCCACATTCAAGTATGGAAATGCTAAAGGCCAAGATTTGTGGGATGCAATCGGCAAGGCATCCAAAATGCCCGTAAGTTCTATGGTGAACACATGGCTAAAACAACCTGGATTTCCTCAAATTGACATTTCTCAAAAGAACAATGATTTGGTATTAAGACAAAATCGCTTTTTGATGGAACCTACCAAAAAAACACAGAAGGGATTATGGCACGTTCCAATCACGTATGGTTTAGGAAAAGAAACCAAAACAAAACTATTAACAAAAAAATCTGTAACTGTCAAAGCTCCTAAGGGGCCTGGCTTTGTTGCAAATATTGGAAGAACAGGGTTTTATCGCGTAAAATATGATGATGGAATTTTACTTGATCTGAAAATGCTAGTTGACCAAAAACAAATCACACCTGTTGACCGATGGGCAATACAAAATGATTTGTTTGCATTGTGTGTTGCAGGAAAAGAAGAAGTTGAAAATTATTTAGATTTCTCTGACGCATATTTTGATGAAGACTCTTATCTTCCACAAACAAATGTTGCAAGCAATCTGAACTCTTTGGCATCTTTGACCTTCTTTGAGGATTACACTGAACAAATCAGAAGTTATGCAATCAATTACTTTAGAAAGATTTTATCCAATCTTGGGTGGACTCCGCAAAAAACAGATAAACACACTGATGCATTCTTGAGAGGTTTTGCAATTTTCGCATTAGGAAAATATGGTGATGAACATGTCCTCGAAAAAGCACAAACTAAGTTCAAAGAATTTTTGAAAAACCCCTCGTCTCTTCACCCTGATATTCGAGAACCTGTTTTCTCCCTTGTTGCATGGACTGGAAATGCAAAGACTCACTCACAATTAATGACATTATACAAAAAGGCAAAAACTACTGAAGAAAAACTAAGATTTTTGGGTGCCATGTGTAGCTTCCAAAATGAGAAACTACTTATCAAAACATTACAATTCTCCCAAACCTCAGAAGTACGTTCCCAAAATATGCAGTTACCTATTATGCGAATTGCTGCAAATCCTTATGGAAAGAAGATTCTTTGGCCATGGCTTAAGAAGAATTGGGGAAAATTAAGCAAAAAAGTGGGTCATGGAAATCCTTTGTTTAATAGAATTGTTGCAAGTATTGTGTTAGTTGCAGATGACTCTATGATAAACGATATTAAATCATTTTTCAAATCTAATCCGACACCTGGAACTGAAAGAACTCAAGCACAAACAATAGAAAAAATTAGAATTCACTCAAAATTCTTACGTCAAATGAGAAAAGAATTCCGATAATATGGCAAGAAAACTTCTTTCACCGATATTCCTGGGAGTATTTACTGTTCTTGCAATAGTGCTTTTGACTGGAGGTGGTTCTGATGACAAAGATGAACTCCGTCAGACATTTCAGGTAAATGCAGTATACTATGATACCGGACATGTGGAAGTTGAGTTTTTAGACAAATCTGAAAAAACTGATTCTGTAGTTATGGAAATTCTTGGAATGGATGAGACATTCCAAAAAACCTTTTCTGAATCTCACTTTATAGAAATTATTCCATTTCCAGATGAGCCAAAATATGGTTGGGAAATTCATCCTGTTGTTTTAGAAGTGGAGCATCCTGAACTAGGAAATGTTCAATTAAAAACAGAAATTCGTCCATTAGGTGACCTTGCTGCTCCTGTGATTTATTCAAGACCCTAGATCACATACAAGATTTTATTGCACCTCTAAAGACTACTTTGTATTGGACTCCCTTGTTGATTTAAAAAAAGGAAAACGTGGTGCAATTGCAAAAGCTATCACTATAGTTGAAAATGATCAAAAAGAATCAAAGAAACTTCTGAAAAAAATTTTCAAAAACACTGGAACCTCTATAATCATTGGAATTACCGGTCCTGCTGGAGCTGGAAAAAGTTCCTTGATTAACAAAACCGCTGTGGCTATGAAAAAACTAGGGACAAAACCTGCCGTTTTGGCAGTAGACCCAACTAGTCATGTTACAGGCGGAGCAATTTTAGGTGATAGAGTAAGAATGACCGAATCAACTGATTCAGGAACTTATATCCGTAGCATCGCATCACGTGGTGCAACCGGAGCAGTTTCCCGCTCCCTTCGAAATAGTATTCGTGTTTTAGAATATGCCGGATTCAATCCAATTATAATTGAAAGTGTTGGAGCTGGGCAAACTGAAGTTGAAATTTCTAATATTGCAGATATTACCGTTGTAGTATTCAATCCGCACACGGGTGATAGCATTCAAACCATTAAAGCTGGTCTTACTGAAATTGGTGATATCTATCTTGTAAACAAGAGTGACCTTAGTGGAACAAACCAACTATTTGATGCAGTTCGTGATTTTATTGGGGATTCTGACAGAAATCCTGCAATTCTCAAGACTTCTGTAAAAAAGAATACCGGAATCACAGAATTTGCCAAGACTCTTAAAAAAATGATGGCGTTAAAAAAGAAATCAAAGAAACAAAAGGATCAAGAGCGATTAGAAGCAGAACTAAAAGATATTGTTTTAAATAACATACGAGAAAAGATTGATGACATGTTAGATTCTGATAAAACCTTTGCAAAATATTTGAAGAAATTACAATCAAAAGATATAGACCCCTTTGATGCAGGAGATAAAATTACAAAATCAATGTTAAAGTGAAGAAATAATGGCAACAAAAAAATCAAAACCAAAACAACCTGAAAAGAAAGTCTTTACTGATTCTAATTTCCCAGTAAAACGTATCTATCAAAAGTCTACAAAAAAGAGACCTACAGAAGATTCTGGCAAATACCCATTCACCCGTGGAATTCATCCTGGAATGTTCCGTGATAGATTCTGGACTATGAGACAATATTCTGGATTTGGTGATGCCAAGCTTACAAACGAGCGTTTCAAATTCATGCTTGAGAAAGGCCAGACGGGTCTTTCAATGGCATTTGATCTACCAACACAAATCGGATATGACTCTGATGCTCCTCAAGCAGAAGGTGAAGTTGGTAAAGTTGGAGTCTCTATTACCTCAATTAAAGATATGATGACTGCCTTTGATGGAATTCCTCTTGGTAAAGTAAGCTCTTCGATGACAATCAATTCTACTGCATCAACATTACTTGCATACTATATTGCAGTTGGAGAATCTCAAGGATTCAAAAGTCATGATTTACGTGGAACTACTCAAAATGATATTCTAAAAGAATACATTGCAAGAAATACCTACATCTATCCTCCACAACCCTCAATGAGATTAATTGGTGACATGATAGGCTATTGTGCTGAAAACGTTCCTTCATGGTACCCTGTTTCAATTTCTGGTTATCACATGAGAGAAGCTGGGTGTACTGCAACACAAGAAGTTGCATTCACATTGGCTAACGCAATTGCCTATATTCAAACTTGCTTGGATAAAGGACTCAAGATTGATGACTTTGCACCACGTCTTTCGTTCTTTTTCTGTTGTACTATTGAGTTCTTTGAAGAAGTTGCAAAGTTCAGAGCTGCAAGAAAAGTTTACGCAAAGATTCTAAAAGAAATGTTCCATGCAAAAAATCCTAAATCATTACAACTAAAATTCCATACTCAAACAAGTGGTGAATCATTGACTGCACAACAACCTGATAACAACATTATTCGTGTTGCAATTCAAACAATGGCTGCAGTTGCTGGTGGTACTCAATCATTACACACAAACTCTAGAGATGAGGCATTGGCATTACCAACTCAAGAATCTGCAAAAATAGCCTTGAGAACCCAACAAATTGTCGCCCATGAGAGTGGAGTGACAAAGACTGCTGACCCACTTGGAGGTTCTTACTATGTTGAAGAACTAACTGACCAAATAGAAGATGGTGTGTGGAAGTATCTCAAGAAGATTCAGAAGATGGGTGGATCTGTAAAAGCAATTGAGAAAGGATTTTTCCAGTCTGAAATTAGACAAAATGCATATCGCTTAAAGAAAGAGACTGATGATGGAGAAAGGATTCTAGTTGGTGTAAACAAATATGCTGAAGAAGAACAACAACCAGAACTACTTAGAATTGGTGGCAAAGTGGAAATTCAACAGAAAAAAGCACTAAAACAATTACGTTCATCAAGAGACACAAAGAAATGGGAAAAAGCATTATCTGCAATGCAGAGTGCAGCTGATACTGATGAGAACTTAATGCCATACATTATCGATGCAGCAAAATCTTATGCAACTACAGGCGAAATTAGCAATGCATTCCGTGAAGTGTTTGGTGAATATCGTCCAAAGGAGGTATTCTAGATGAAAATTGATCACATAGCAATTGCAGTCAACGATGTTGAAGAATCTGCAAAAATCTACAAAGATGCATTAGGTGTTGACTCTGTAGAATTTGAAACAGTAGAATCTGAAGGAGTCAAAGTTGCAATTATTCATTTGGAAAATGGTCGTGTTGAATTGATGCAACCAACAAATGATAATAGTCCTATCAAAAAATTCTTAGAGAAAAAAGGCCAAGGATTACATCACATGGCACTTGAAACTGATAATATTGAAGGCGAAGTAGAAAGAATGGAAGGCTGTGGTGTTCAATTTCTAGGACAAATAAGACCTGGATCTGCAGGAACCAAAGTTACTTTTATTCACCCAAAATCACTTCATGGAGTTTTAGCTGAACTCTGCGCTCACCCAAAATAATTATTCCATCATCTTCAGTGTATCTGATGCAGTAATAATCCCCATAACTTTTGATTTTTTGGTTACAAGAATACATTTGGAATATCTGATTAATGGAACAAGAACATTTGCTGGTGTTTCAAAGTCTACTATAGGTGGAACTGGATCCATCGTATCTGCAAGTTTGGCATTTTTTAGTTCTGCTTCCCCCACATCTGCAAGATGTTTTACAATTCCATCTTCTGATACAACACCTACTATCTCTTTTCCATCAAAAACTGGAATTTGACTGATTGATAACTGATGCATCTTTTTAATTGCATCATGTAGCGTATTGGATGGTTTCATTTTTACAATGTCTTGACTGCAAAAATCTCCTGCTTTGTGAGATGATGAACGACTCTCCAAGTTTGATAGATTCTCAAAAATCTTTTTTGCAGTTTCATAACTTGGTTGACTCCTTCCTGATTCTATTTGATTAATCATTGATGTACTAACACCTGCCATACTTGCAAGTTTTTTCTGAGTTATTCCTAACTTTTGCCTCATCTGCTTTATTGATTCAACATTTGGAAGCATTTGAGATTTAGCAAAGCTTAATCTCTATTAAACTATACTGAATTATTTTCTTTTGGGATTTTCTATTGCTGCCTGAGCTGCTGCAACAATTGCAATAGGAATTCTATGTGGTGATGCACTTACATAACTTAGTTTTGCACTGTGACAGAATTTTATTGAATCCGGATCTCCTCCATGTTCTCCACAAATTCCAACTTCCATATTTTTTCTTATTCCACGTCCATGTGAAATTCCTATTTTAATTAGACTTCCAACACCGTTGACATCAATTGATTGGAATGGACTTCTTTCAAGTAACTCTTTTTCCATATATTCTGGAAGGAACTTGCCCTCAACATCTTCTCTACTAAAACTAAATGTTCCTTGAGTAAGGTCATTGGTTCCAAAACTAAAGAACTCTGCAGTAGTTGCAAGCTCATTTGCTGTCAATGCAGCTCTTACCACTTCTATCATAGTTCCAAAATTAATGTTTAATTTCATCTTGTGTTTTTTCTCAGTTTCTTTCTTTATTTTATCATAAATCTTCTTAATGTGATTTAATTCTGCGATGCTGCTGATTTGTGGAATCATAATTTGAGGATGTGCCTTTACTTTGCTCTTCGTTAAATCTACTAATGCATCGAACACTGCTTGAATTTGCATTTCATAAATTTCTGGATATGTTACACCAACTCTGACTCCTCTGTGACCCATCATTGGGTTTACTTCTGCCAATTCTCTTGCTCTTTTTAGTACAACTTCTGCTTTTTTGATTTCTTTAGTTGCTTTCTTTGCTTTTAGTTTTTGAATTTTTTCTGTTAATTCTTCAGGATTTGGCAAGAATTCGTGTAGAGGTGGATCTAGTAATCTGATTGTGACTTCATAACCTTCCATAGCTTTTAGAATCTGTTTAAAGTCGCTTTTTTGTAATTGGCCTAATTTCTTGAGTACTTTTGCTCTTTGTTCTTCATTTTCAGCCATGATCATGTCTACAAACAAGCCAATTCTGTCATTTGCATTGAACATTCTCTCTGTTCTACATAGTCCAATTCCTTGCCCTCCAAACTTTCTAGCAAGTTTTGCTGCTTCTGGAGTATCTGCATTTGCTCTAACTCCTAGGGTTTTAGTTTTCTGTGCCCAATCTAAAATCTGTTCAAAGTCTTTTGTTACTTTTGGCTCTACGGTTGGAACTTCTCCGATGAATACAGTTCCCACACTGCCATTAATTGAAATCGTTTCTCCTTCTTTTATGGTATTGCCATTTGCAGTACATGTGTTCTTATCATAATCAATCTTTAACTCTGCACATCCGACGATACATGGTTTTCCCATTCCTCTTGAAACAATAGCTGCATGAGATGACTTTCCACCTAAACTTGTTAAAACACCTTCAGATGAAAAGAATGCTGGAACGTCTTCTGGTTTCGTTTCTTTTCTAATTAGAATTACTTTCTTTCCTGCTTCTCCTAACTCAATTGCTTTTTTCACATCAAATACTGCAATTCCACTTGCTGCACCTGGTGATGCTGCAATTCCTTTTGCTAATTGTTTAAAGTTCTTTATTTTTGATTCGTCCATTGTTCTATGTAGTAATGCTTCAAGTTGTTGTGCTGGAATTCTTGTAAGTGCTTTATTTTTATCAATTAATTTCTCTTTTACCATGTCTACTGATGTTTTTACTAATGCTCCTGCACTCATCTTTGCAGTTCTTGTTTGTAGCAAATAGAATTTCCCCTGTTCAATTGTAAATTCTATGTCTTGTGGTTCTCTGAAGTGTTTTTCTAATTTTGAGCATGCATTGCTTAATTCTTTGTGAGATTTTGGCATATCTTTTTTTAGTAATGCTACATTCTTTCCAGTTCGAACTCCTGCAACTACGTCTTCGCCTTGTGCGTTGATTAGATATTCTCCTTCAATCTCTTTTTTACCATTATGACCATTTCTTGTAAAAACTACTCCTGTAGCACTGTCATCTCCCATGTTTCCAAAGACCATGGTAACCACATTGACTGCAGTTCCATTTGCAATATCTTTTGTAATGTTGTTTTTCTCACGATAAACTATTGCTCTTTCTCCCATCCAACTTTTGAACACAGCTTCAATGGCTAATCCTAGTTGTTCATTAGGAGCATCTGGGAATTTTCTTTTGGTGTGTTTTTCACAGATTTTCTTATACTCTGATACGATTTTCTTTAATGATTGCACGTTTAGTTCACTGTCATCTTTTACTTTTTGTGCAGTTTTTGCAGATTCTAATACATGATCAAACTTTTCATCATTAACCCCAAATACGACTTTACCGAATAATTGAATAAATCTTCGATAAGAATCCCAAGCAAAACGTGGATTCTTTGTTTGTGTTGCTAATCCATCTACTGTTTTTTCATTTAATCCTAAATTCAAAATTGTGTCCATCATTCCTGGCATAGATATTGCTGCTCCAGATCTTACTGATACAAGTAAAGGGTTCTTCGTAGAGTTCCATTTTTTCCCTGTCTTTTTTTCAATTTTTTCAATATTTTTCATAACTGATGGCATGACGTCTTTTGGAAGCTTTCTGTTGTTTTCATAATACTTGTTACAAACTTCTGTAGTGATCGTAAATCCTGGAGGTACTGGGAGTTTTAGTCGTGTCATTTCGCTTAATCCAGCTCCTTTTCCGCCTAGAAGCATTCTCTGTTTACTGTCTGCCTCTTCAAATGCATAAACTGGTTTTGTTTTTGCCATGCAAGAATGCGTAAATTTTTTGGCTTTTTAAACTAATGCCTTGGCAAATTCAGAAATTATTTTGTCCCAATTCTTTGCTTTGATTATGCCACTTGCAACAAGGATCCCTTTTGATCCTAATTCTACTGCTTTTGAAACATCCTGTCCTGATACAATTCCTGCTCCACAAAGAAGTTTTGTATTGTTATTTGCACTCTTTACTGCATTTGCAGCCTTTGTGATTAATTCTGGTCTCTCAGTTGAGACAGCTTTTCCTGAACCAATAAGCTCTGGAGGTTCTATTGCAACATAATCTGGATTTAATTTAGCATATTTTCTTGCTTCTGCTACATCTTTTACACAAACAATTGAAGTCATTTTCAATTCTTTTAGTTTTGATACTAGCTTTGAGATCTCTTTTGATGAAATTCTATGTTCGCTGTGATTGATTAATGATCCGTTGACTCTGGATTTTTTTAACAATTCTGGAATGACAAAACCCGTTGTACTACCTACCTTGGAATCATCAATATGTTGAGCCAAAATTGGAATTGAACTATTTGCAACAACTCCAATTAGATGCTGAGGTGGACAAATCGCAATTTTTATTTTGAATTTCTTTGAGATTTTTTCAGCAGTATTTACGAATTTGATAATTTTTTCTCCTGAAATTTCTTCATAGTTTTTACAATTAATTACAAACATCTTTCTTTGAACCTTCTTGTATTGTATTTAATCTTTAATTTAACTTCTTAATCTTTTGTCATACATTTTTTTCATTACCAATACTATCATCATTAAAGCAATTGCAGCTATGTTGGTGCCAATGATAAAGACATCTTCAACTATGACTCCATAAATTAACCACAAAATTGCACCTGCTGAAATGAATATCATTAAAAATTTTGAGACATCTTTGAGGCTTTTTGTCTTGTAGCCTTTGTAGATTTGTTCTACCCATCCTGTAAGAATCAAAATTCCCGCAGCTACTCCTAGAATTGTTAGTAATGTTCCATCAACCTCCATTGTATTTCACTAATTCCAGAAAAATTCATCTAATCCTGTTTGCTTTGGTTTTCCTAAGATAGTATCAAAATCCAAATCCATTGAGGATGTGATTTGCTCCAATGTTGATTCCATAAATTCCATGTATTTCTTTGAATCAATCTCTTCTTTTTTCGCCATTTCCACTGGTTTGACACCTGGTTTGTTCAGGATTTTGATGTAAGAAATTCTGTCACCCTTCTTTATTTCTCGAATTGATTCAAGTTGTTTTGCCGCTCGTATGTGTTGTGGAATGGTTTTTGTGTATTCTGATGGTGCTTTACTGAGCATAACATTGAATGTTAAATCCTCTAATGGTATTTCTTTTGCTTCAACTTTTTTTCCACATGTTGCAATCTTTTCAGAAATTTCTTTTTTAGCTTTCTCGAAATCCTCTATCGTTTGAACTTTTGAGAGTACTTCAAGTAATTCGTAGAATAATTTTTTGATGAATGGGGGTGTGTGTGATTTTTTTCCTGTTAGACCTTTGACATCTACCTTTCCCTCTTTGGTGACCCCTAGGTAGTTTTTCTTTCTATTACTAAGCACACAATATCTGTATGTTTTATCAATCTCTAAATCAACACCATGATCTTTTTTTGCTTGTTCAATTACTGTTTGAATTTGTTCTTGAGTTGGATTTTTGATAAATAATGAATCAGTGTCTCCATAAAGAACTTCAATTCCTGTCGCTTCACATTTTTTGATTGTCTCTAAAATTGTATGTCTTCCAATTGCAGTTGTAGCTTCTGCTGCGGGTAGGAAATACAATGGGAATATTTCTGCGCCCATTACCCCATAACTTGCATTTAGAATTACCTTAAGTGCTTGACTGACAACTGTATACTGCTGTCTTTGCTCGTCGGTCAGCGTCTCCTTTTTTGATAAACTCTTGTAGTAATTTACCCTCAAATCTCTTAGAGAACCAATAATCATTGATGTTAGACCATTTTTCTTTGTGCAAGTCCAGTGATTTGTTCCTGGAACTGAATTCCTCTTACAGTCTTCATGTGGACATCTTACAGTTTCATATGATAAATTTCTGACCTTGATGATACTTGGGTATAGACTTGCAAAGTCCATTACAACTACATCAAAATGAATTCCTTCTTTTGGCTCAACAACTAGACCTCCTCTGTATTTTTTATCTTTGATAACTGCGTCTGACATTACTCCCTCTGATCTACTTTCTAGCTCCTGTCGTTTTGGAATCAAACAATTTCTTTTTCTATGTTCATAATACAACAGACTTCGAATCCATTGTGATACTCCCATTCTTGCAATATCGTCAATCGGCATTCTTCCAATTCTTGAAATAATTACTAGTAACTGCATTAACAGTTCGCTGTTAAAGCTTGTGAGTTCGTATGTTAGTAATGCATCATTGTAACAATAATTTGCAGTCTGATAGAGTGTTAATTGATCAAATTCTAATCCGTAATCTACTTTTTCTTTCCCAAGTAATGCTTTTGAAACTGCATTTAGTGAAAAATTTGTATATTTTTGACTAAATGCGTAGATTTGAAATGATCTGTTTGAAAATGTTCTGTACAAATCAAGGTGGACTCCTTTTTTTAGTGTTGCAGAATCTCGCATCATATAAAATGGATTTTCAGTATTTTTGATTCCAAGTCTTTCTCCTCTGTTATAGAGATATGGTAAATCAAACTCATCCCCATTGTATGTTACAACAAATGGAAATTCTTTGATTATGTTAAATGCGTCATGAATCATTTCTTTTTCTTTATCTAAATCATAAAATGTAACTTTGATGTTTTGGTCTAACTCGTTTGTACCTTGCTCTGTTCCTTCTGTTTTGAGCACAAAAATCTGATCAAATCCGTCAGAACCCTTCATTCCAATTGCAGTAATTTTCTTTTCAGCAATTTTTGGGTCTGGAATTCTTCCAATCTCTGCCTCTACTTCAATATCTACACTGAGTCTCTTTATTTTTGGAATTGGCTGATTAAGTAAATCTGCCCACTCTGAAACAAATTCTTTGAATCCTTCCGCATCTACCATGCTTTCACTATCTACTTTGTCCCACAACAAACTTTTCAAAGCAATCTTTACTTCATCAGAAATTTCCATATCATGTGGTTGTATTTTTCCATCTATGACTTCATAATATTTTCCAACTACTAACTTTCTGTCATACAGATAATTTTCATAATATTTGATGTCAGATTCCCAAGTTTCGATCACATTTCTGATACTTTTGTCTCCTGTGGTTCCTCCAATAGCTAGCGGGTCAGCAACCGTAATTTTTGACATGTCTATTTCTTTGTCTTTGATTAAATCATATCTTTGAGTTGTTTTAATTTCTAAAACATCATCCCTTTCTTGAAGAAAATCTAATTCTTCTGGTGCCAATCGTGAATAACAATATGGTTTGTGACCAATCTCATCTTTCCACAAAAATAATTTTTGAGATTTTGGTTCATAGAATTTTAAGACTGCTGATTTTGAAATATTGTCATATGTTGCAGAAACCAACAATGATGGTGACATTGATTCAATTTTTTCAGATTCTTCCATATTGACTTGCATTTTATCATCCAGAATTGTATTTGTTTACTAACTCTTGAGCCCATTTTGCAATTTTGGATTTATCTAATTGGACAACTTCGACACCTGCTTCTTTTAGTAAATCAAAATCTGTTTCTGGATAGGAGTCTAGACATACAAATTTCCTTATTCCTATGGTGATTGCCATTTTTGTGCATTCTAGGCATGGTACAAACGTTGTGTATAGTACTGCACCTTCGACACCTGCTTCAATACCTAATATTGCACAATGCATTATAGCATTAGCCTCAGCGTGATTACACAGACATCTGTCAAGTGATGCTCCTGACTCTATTTTTCCTTCCATTCTTAGTTGACATCTCTTACAACCTCCATCAAAACAATTTTTGATTCCTGGAGGTGTTCCGTTATACCCTGTTGCTAACTGTCTATGATTTCTAACAATGACGGCACCTACTTGTCTAGTGACACAGTTTGAACGTAGTTTTGCAAGTTCAGCTTGCAACATAAAATACTCGTCCCAATTTGGTCTCTCAAAAGTACTCAATAACAATTCTGTTTTTTTGTTCAATATATGGATCGCGTTAAACTAAGATTTCCTGCGATCATATTATTCCTACATGATACATGCACAAACTTCTTTAACTTCTACTAAATTGGTGATTTGATGGCAAGTTATACAGCTGAAGTAAACGCTATTCACAAAAAATTCAACAATGCTGTAAAAAAAGCAAAGACAAAGAAATCTTTGAACAAAGCTTACAGCGTACATAAAAAAGCACATGAGCGATTACTCAAAAAGCATCTTCGTGAGGAGACTGCTATGATTAACAAAGCAAAGAAAAAACTAGATTAGTTTTCTTTCTCATTTTTTTATTTTTTATTTAGATTTTGAACTAACTCTAGAAACTTGTCAATGATGATTTTTGGTTGTGAATCTGCTAATGCTAACATAGCTCTTCCCATCTCTGAAATAATTGCTTGCTGTTCTGATGTGAGATCTTTTTTGATTAATTCGTATTTTTCTAATTGTTCTTCAACTACTCTCCAATTGGGATCTTTGTTTAAGGATTCTAGTAATGATTGAAAATATTCTTCATTGGAGTTTTTCTCACTCATACTAATTTCAAACAATAATGGGATAAAAATGGACTTATTTTTTCAATTATTTATGAAAAATTGTCTGCTCTAGGCACAAATTTCTGAAAATTTGAAATTCAATGGTACATCTTTGTCAATGCATAACTACACGAAAGCATAAAATCAATAAATTGACAATTTTCTTTATACAATGACTGAATTTATCGAAAGAAAATATGTGAAAAAAGACTCTATTGAAAAACGAGATTATCAAGTCAATCTTGCAAATCAAGCTATGTCTGAAAACTGTATTGTTGTATTGCCAACTGGTCTTGGAAAAACAGCTATTGCATTACAGGTTATTGCTGAATATCTTTCAAAAGGTACTGGTGGAGCATTATTTTTAGCACCCACAAGAGTTCTTGTGAATCAACATTATGAATTTCTTAAAGAAAATCTAACTTTGGATGATGTTTCTTTAATCACTGGTGAAGATACTATTCAAAAAAGAACTAAACTCTGGAATAATAGTGTGATTTGTGCCACTCCTGAAATTGCTAAAAATGATCTGGATAGAGGAATTGTCTCATCTGATCAATTCAATCTTGTAATATTTGATGAGGTCCATCGAGCCGTTGGTGATTATGCATATTCTGGTATTGCAGAACGTTTTGTAAATTCTGACGCAAGAATTGTTGGAATGACTGCAACACTGCCTAGTGAGAAAGATAAAGCAACTGAAATTTTAACTAAATTAAAAATTGCTAGCGTTGCTGAAAGAACTGAAAATAGTCCTGATGTTAAACCCTATACTCAAGAGACAAACACTGAATGGATAAATGTTGAACTTCCACCTGAACTAAAAACCATTCAAACATTACTGAAATCAGCACTTGATCAAAGATATGAAACATTGCGTAATAATGGAATCAAGTTAGCAGAACAACAATCACTTTCTGCTTTGTTAAGAATTAGGCAATTTGTATTAAATCAAAACAGGCGTTCAGCAAAACCATTATTCACTGCTATTCGAATCCATTATGCCTTAAACATCTTAGAGGCTCATGGAATAACCCCGTTTTTGAAATTTTGTGAGCGTGCAAAGGCCAAAAAGGGTGCAGGTGTTAAAGAACTCTTTGAGGCTGACCCAAATTTTACTCGTGCAGTACAACTTGCAAAAGAAGCACAATCAAAAGGAATTGAACACTCTAAAATTCCTAAACTTAAAGACATCATAGAATCTGTTCCTGGCAAAGCTTTGATTTTTACAAGTTATCGAGATTCTGTTGATTTGATTCATAGCAAGTTAACTGAACTAGGAGTTTCTGCAGGAATCTTAATTGGCAAAGCTGGTGAAACAGGTCTAAAACAAAAAAAGCAAATTGAAACCGTACAAAAATTTCGTGATGGTGAATTTGATGTCCTAATTGCAACACGTGTTGGAGAAGAAGGATTAGATATTGCTGAGGTAAACCAAGTGATTTTTTATGATAATGTTCCTAGCTCTGTCAGATTCATTCAAAGAAGGGGTAGAACTGGAAGAAAAGACACTGGAAAATTAGTTGTGCTAATTGCCAAAAACACTATTGATGAAACATATTATTGGATTGGTAAGCGAAAAATGTCTGCATCAAAAACAATGGGTGATAAAATGACCAAAGTATTAGAAAAAAATCAAGAAGTTATTGGAAAAAAAACTGGTCTAGATGCATTTATCTAATTTTTGTATTGTTTAGCAATATCTTGAACAATTCCTTGTTTTTTTTGAATGATTTTGTTTTTCATTCCTGATTCTAAATGATGTGTACTGGAACCTTTTGCTACAAGTAAATTTTCTAATCTAATTTCAAATTGATTTTCTATAAACTCAATTGTCCCTTGAAATCCTCCTGACACCTCTAAATTCTCAAATGCGTCTCTAGCTAGATTTTTAATTGATTTTTCTAAGTACTCTAAAATTTCATCAATGATTTTCTCTGTTAGTACTGTCATGCCTATAATGAGGCATGAAATTCGAGTTTATTTTATTTTGGTTTTTTTGAAGTTAAAATTCAGACTCTTTCTCTAAAATATTGCACAAAAATCACTCTTGATGAAACATCACTAAAGAGATGGGATAATTGATCAATAGGGAGAACCTCTCACACAAAGATATTCGAAATATCTTTAAGAAAATAAATCAAAAAATCATCGATCAATTTTAAAAACCAGTTATTCAAAACCTGGATAATTATTACCCAAATCTTTTGATGATGTGGTACCCAAATTCTGATTTTACGGGTTCTGATGTTTCTCCAACTTGAAGTTTGAATGCAGCATCTTCAAATGGTTTTACCATCATGCCTTTTGTAAAGTATCCAAGATTCCCATCTTTTTTGGCACTCCCCGAATCAATAGATAATTCTTTAGCTAATTTTCCAAATTTCTCTCCTGTCTTTAATTTCTCCATGATCAAAAGTGCTTCACTCTGCTTTGAAACTAGAATGTGTGAACATTTGATTTTATTTGACATGATTTTTTCTTTTGTTAGTATTCTTTATTTGTTGGGGTTGTTTCTTACACATTTGAAAATAATGAAACTGTTTTTCTATATCTCCATTTCATAATCATTGATGCATTGTAATGGGTCTTGTAAAAAATACAAAGCAACAAGCACTAGCGTTGATGGCGGGAGATATGAGTTGGGACAAAAAAGATGCCCTGAATGTGAACTCTTCATCAACTGGGAAGGGCTGTGGTGTCCTTGTTGTGGTAGGTTGCTCCGAACAAAACCTCGTGCAAAAAGAGTAAGAAATCGAAAAAATACTAGTTTTAATTAAAAAATACTCGATTCTTCTGACCATAAATTCTACGTCTCAATTAATTTTATTCAAGATGTGGTGTGTAAAATGAATGAAGTTCTTATTTCAATATCCTTTATTGAAAAAATTGATGTAAGAAAATAATGTATACTATCTGGTATCTAATCCCCAACTAATTTTGTTATTTGGAATAATTTTTAGAAATGGTGCTTCATTTTCTTTCCAAGGTTCCCGTCTGACCCATTCAAATTTTTCAAAAAATATGTCGTATAGTCTTTTAAACACTTCACCGTTCTCTATAATCTCTGTTTTACCTTGAATTACAACCGCTTTGTGCCCTCCTGATTTGTAAATATCAATTACTGCACTTGCATTCGGATTCATTTTTAGATTCTTGTATGTTCTTGTTTCATAATCTGTTGCAATAATTATTGTATTTTTATCCAATACAAAAGAAACTGGTTTAACATGAGGAATATCATCATGTGATGTGGATATCCTTGCCCCTTCTAATGAATTGAGAAACTCTATTTCTTTTTCATTAAATTCTATCAATTGAAAATCCGTTCTCTGATCTCTGGAATATGCTTGTAGACAATATCTCTTACTTTGATTTGTTCTTCTGGTGTTGGCATCTCTTTTTGAGCACTAAGAATAGCACCGCTCATTCCCAATGCCATACCCATCACGATTCCATAAACAAATTCTTTTGGGTCTTCAACTTTTAGAACCTCTTTGTTTTCTTTAATCTCATCAAGGTATGCAGGAATTGTTGCCACAGCTCCATTGATTGTTTGAACTATTAATGCCTCTAATTGTTCTTCACTCATAGTTTTTCTCAGATAGTTTTACTAATAAATTACCCACTAAGATTGTTTTACAAAACGAGATTCATTCTTTATGAGGGTTCCAAAAAATGGAACTAGTAGTCTTAATATTCTAGTGCCAACAATAATGATACAATGTATGAAGACAAAAGGCTAGAAAGTATTCAAAAATTAAAAATTCTAGACACGGTTCCTGAAGAGGTTTATGATGAAATTGTGAATAGTGTTAAAGAAAAATTTGATGTTCCAATTGCACTATTAACAATTGTAGATCTTGACAGGCAGTGGTTCAAATCCTGTATAGGAGTTGAAGTTAATGAAACGCCAAGAAGTGCATCTTTTTGCTCAAGAGCAATTCAGGAAGATAGACCAATGATAATACCTGATGCAACCAAAGATCCAAGATTTATGAATAATGAATTAGTAACTGGTGAATTTGGGTTAAGATTTTACGCCGGAGTGCCAATTAAAACTCCCGAAAACTATATGCTTGGAACTGTTTGTATCCTGGATAAGAAACCAAGAGAATTTTCAAAAAATGAAGAAGCAGAGTTGATCAATTTTGCAAAATTAATTGAATTGGAGTTAGTAGAACGTCAAAAAAAATTAGATGGTGAGAAATTCATCCAAAAGGAACCAGATAAAACATCTGAAAAGATGAAAAAACTGGATGAACAATATGAGTTTTTTCGAATTTTATCTCATGAACTAAAGACGCCTTTAATGATAATATCAGGCGCAAGTGACTTTCTAAATGAGGAGTATGACAATTTAGATAAAAATGAACATAAGAAAATTTTGGATAATATTAGAAATGAGGTACTATCTCTAAAATTCCTAATTAACAAAAATCTCGCCTTGCAAAAAACAGGAATTTATGACATTGAAAAAAGAGTTGAAGAGACAGATTTGAGAATTTTTATGAACACGGTTAAAGAAAAGTTTGAAAAAGTTGTCAATGAACATGGAAGGTTATTAAAAATTAACGATAAAACAAATAATTCATGTATAATGGATAAAGAAATGATGTACCATGTTTTCTCAAATATCCTAAGTAACGCAATTCAACATTCACCAAAAAAAAATTCAATAATTACAATAAATGCCAGTACAGATGATACTTATGTATTATTTTCAATTTCCAATACCAAAACAAATCCTACCAAAAAAGTCGGAAGAGAAATATTTGATATGGAAAACCACAACGTTGGAAGATTAGACAGTAATGGATTGGGTCTCTTTATCGTAAAGAAGATAATTGATGATCATTATGGAAGTGTTTGGGTAGAAGATGGTGAAAATAAAACAGAATTTCATTTTAAAATCCCATTAGATTACAAATATCTGTCATAAATCTAATCACAAACCTGCTTTTTGTTTTGGTATTGTTAGACTCTACACTCTAAAAGAAATTCTCTAATCTTATCAAATATGCAATATGCCAAACACACTTTCTATGATACCACATT
>REGH01000046.1 GCA_003702495.1 Candidatus Nitrosopumilus sp. | reverse complement strand
TCAATACCTCCGCCCCATGCCAAGACAGGCTTTGTGATTCCAAGTGGCTTTGTAACTTCAGGTCTGAATATTCCCATTCCAAATAGCTCTACCCATTTTCCAAGTCGTTCATTGTACACCATCGTTTGAAGTGATGGTTCGGTGTATGGGAAGAATGTTGGCCAGAATTTTATTTTTGTAATTCCAATTCGTTTGTAAAACTCTCTTTGGATTCCCATCAGGTTTCTCAAGTTGGCGTCTTTGCCAACAACGACTCCTTCAATCTGGTTGAATTCAACAAGATGCTTGTAGCTTACTTTTTCATTTCTAAATACACGACCCAGAGAAAAGACTCTGGCCTCATCAGGTTTTGTTTCAGCAAGGTGTTTGATTGTTACACAAGTGGTGTGAGTACGCAAGACCATCTTACGTGCCTCGTTGATATCCCATTGGTATCTCCAATTTTTCTTGTGGGAATCTGAGACCTTTCTTATTTGCTCAGGTGTTGCAATTTTCTTTGCAGAAATTCCATCAAGGTAGAATGTGTCTTGCAACTCTCTTGCAGGATGGTCTTGTGGAGTGAATAGTGCATCAAAGTTCCAAAAGCTTGACTGAGTCATGTTTCCATAAATTTCTGAGAATCCCAGTGTAACGAAAATTTCTCTAATCTCATCAATGGTGTCTTTTAGTGGATGAGTTCTTGCAACAAAGACTTCAGGTACTTTGGCTTCAACGTCGATACCTCCAGATGAGGCATCAAGATTGATTGATTTTGCAGCATCAGTTAGACTGATTTGTTTTGTCTTTAGAACTTCTTCCACAACAAAGTCTGGACGCTTTAACAGTGATGACAAATCATCAGAGTCTAGTTCAGAGACAGATAGTTTAGAGTCTCCAATTTGTTTGAGAGATTTTTCTCCAGGTAAAGCATCTGGAGGATTCTTTAGAGTAATTGTATCTCCTGCAGCCTCCACCCAGTTGTTTTTTCTTGCAAGACCCATTGCAGGTCCAAATACTGGACCCAGTTCTTTTTGTAAATCAGATAATTTTGATTTTGTTTTTAGTAAATCCAAGAGTCGTCTTTCAGGGAGTCCCTTCTCAAGTGACTCTTTTCCATTTTTGCCCAAACTGACAATGCTTGATTTTGATTCATCAACATTTGCTAGTTCTTTTAGTTTGAGCCATTCAATTCCACGGCGAATTTGATCTGGTGAAAGTTTTGTAGAATTTTCAAGATTTTCAGGAGTTTGTTTTGGATTGTCTTTTAGCGATGTGATAATTTTTTTTTCAATATCGTGAAAGACCTGTGACAACACCAAAACTTCGAAAAAGACTTTTTAAACCTTAACCTAAGTCAATTTGAATGTCAGCTGACGATTTTGTTGTTACTCCTTGGCACGTAGAAGGAGATATCGATTATGACAAGTTAATCAAGCAATTTGGCACTCAAAAGATTTCTCCAGAGTTACTAGAGCGAATCAAGAAAATTACTGGCGAGGATCATTACATGCTCAGACGAGGAATATTCTTCTCCCACAGAGAGATGAACCGAATTTTAGATGATTATGATAAAGGCAACAAGTTCTTCCTATACACCGGACGAGGTCCATCAGGACATACCCACATTGGCCATTTGGTTCCATGGGTATTTGCAAAATGGCTACAAGAAAAATTTGATGTCAACATGTATTTTCAGTTAACTGATGATGAAAAGTTTTTTTCAAAACCAAATCTAACTTTGGAAGAAACTGGAAAATTTGCATATGAAAATGCGCTAGACTTTATTGCATTAGGTTTCAAACCAGAAAAAACAAAAATCATAATCAACACAAGAAACATCCAGACACTGTACCCAATTGCAGCTCAAGTTGCAAAGAAAATTAATTTCTCAAACACCAAAGCCACATTCGGATTTACTAATGATACCAGTATTGGTATGATATTTTACACATCACTGCAATCTGCTCCATGTTTTCTTGAAGACAAACCAGTTTTGATTCCATTGGGAGTTGACCAAGATCCTCACTTTAGATTAACAAGAGACATTGCTCCAAAGATTGGAAAGCCAAAGCCTGCTTTGATTCACAACATAATGATTCCAGGACTAGAAGGACCTGGAGGAAAAATGTCAGCTTCAAATGAAAACAGCACTGTATACACAACAGATGCTCCAAACGTAGTCAAAAAGAAAATTAACAAACACGCATTTTCTGGTGGACAGACAAGTGTTGAGGAACACAGAAAGCTTGGAGGAAATCCAGACATTGATGTTTCATACCAGTATCTTAGAATTTTCTTTGAGCCAGACGATAACAAACTAAAATCAATTTACGAAGATTACAAATCTGGAAAAATGCTTTCTGGAGAACTAAAGGCAATCTTGATTGAAAAGATGAACGCATTTTTGGCAGTACATCAAGAGAACCGCGAAAAAGCTAAAGACAAGATAGACGAATTTCTTTTTGAAAACAAATGAACATAACAGTTACCTGTGAGGACAAATACGAGGCTCAGAAACTAGCCAGTCTCATTTTCATCAAAGATGGAAACGAGACATTCATCACTGGAATTCTAAATATTGTAAAAAACGAACTAGTCATATCATTAAAGGACAAATCAGCTCACAGCATTTTGCTTGAAGATGAATCTAATGTAGAAAAGTTTGCAGATTTTGCTCAATCAGTAATTGACAAAGAACACAAAATAATCTCAACCAAGATACTTGGAAACCAAGTAGAGGTTGTTAAAGGCTGAATCTAAGCGCCAAATGCAACCCAGAGTGAAATAACTCCAACTACTGCAATTAGAGCAATTCCTAATGCCTTATGATCACTATTCATAATTTGATTTCTAAATTATTATAATTAAAGTGTTAATACATTTTCAAGGATGATTTTGGATCATCTTGGGAAAAATTTACTTTTTTTGCGTTTAGGTCTTGAACTTTGTTCTTTTGGTTTTGCCACAGGTTGTCTAATCTCATTGCAATTCAAGCACAATACCTTGAGTTCTTCTCTTGCCAAGTCTGGATCTGAGATGTATTTTCCCCAGGACGAAGCAGAGCCGCCACGTCCAATCTCATCAAAAGAGGAATCATCAGAAACAGGACTAAATCCTAAAGCTCTTTCATCTTTGAATCCACAGCCAGAACAAGTTTTGCCTCCCAAAATTTCAAACAATTTTTCCTTGATTGTAGCATAGAATTTATCAGAACCGTTACTGAAAAAGCTCTCTCGTTTTTTGGAGAGTCTGTCATTTAGTTTTCTAGGTTTATCTCTACTTGATTCTCGTCTGTCATCACGTCTTGATTCTCTGCGGTCATCTCTGCGAGATTCCCTTCTATCATCTCTGCGAGATTCTCGTCTGTCATCACGTCTTGACTCTCTGCGGTCATCTCTGCGAGATTCCCTTCTATCATCTCTTGAAAATTTCTCATATTCATCACCTTGTGGTTTATTTTTTTTGAAACAGTCACTACAGTAAACAGGTCTATCAGTTTTTGGAACAAATGGAACTTCACATTCATCACCGCAATCAGCACAAGTTACAAATGCAGATTCTTTTCTGTTTCTAGAAAATCTGTCATCACGACGAGATTCCCTTCTGTCATCACGTCTTGATTCTCTTCTGTCATTTCGAGAATATCTATCATCTCCCAAGTCTTCACGTCTGCTTTCTCTAAAGCAGTCATTACAGTAAACTGGTTTGTTACTTCTTGGAACAAATGGAACTTCACATTCATCACCGCAATCAGCACAAGTTACTGTTGCAGATTCTCTTCTGCCTCCAGAGTATCGGTCATCTCTAGAGTCTCGTCTGTCATTTCGAGAATTTCTAAAAGAACGACGTGTGTCATCTCTTCTTTGTCCTCCTCCAGACTTTTTCTTATCAGAGTACTTTGAACGGTATAGGTCCATGGATGATTATGAGAATTTTATTGGATATAGATACTTAGGGGTTTGATTTGTGCCTAGAGCAAAAAATTACATCAAACTAGAGACTTGTCCATTTCTGTAGACATTATCTCTTGAACTTTGAGAAAATACAATTTTGTTGAATATGGCATGTCATCTAGATTATTGTCAACTGCAATCATGAAATAGCGAACTGCACGTTTTGAGATGTCCAAATTAAATTTCATCAACAGTATTGGGTCTTGATGAACTTTGATCTTGTCTTGGAGCCAAGGTGGCGCCATCTCAATTGTCTCTTTGATTATTTTATCATACCAGTATGAGAGATTTTGAGGATGCAGTCCTTGCTTTAGATTTGCTACATCTGTATCCATCTTCTTCATCATGTGAGGGATGATTGCCATGAGGCTGAATCTTGGAATTTTGTTTTATTGCAATTACTCAAAGTTGTGCAAGCTACTTGTCAACTGATAACAAGTTTCCCTCTGAATCAATTTCAGAATTCTTGATTCTGGTAGTAGAGATTCTAGACCCGTCTTTTGCCAAATGCATTGGGACGGTAACTACCTCCACTGGGGAGAGATTCTTTTTGGACCTCAAGTCATTTAGCACATCTCCCTGGCTGCTTGTCTCATCACTTACAACCAGTGCTTGCACTTCTGGCTCCAAGACAGCAGGACCAAATTCAGAATCCAGTTTGCTGATTTGAAATGAAGATTTTGGAAATTCTTTGAAGATTGTTTCAGTAAGATTTGCCAGTCTTGTCTCATAATTGTTAATCAGAGTCTTTCCGCGTTTTTGTGCAAACTCATCACTGGTCAGTCCAATGATTACTTTGTCTGAAATCTCAAATGCATTTGAAAGCAGTGTGATGTGTCCGCGATGAATGATATCAAAAGTACCTCCCATTGCAACTAGAGAGAATTGCGACATGACAGCATATGGACTTCTTTGAAAATAAACTTACTACCTTACATTTAGTAGAACAAATGGACCCTGTTCAGATATTGGGATGTCATTTCTGTCCCAGACAAAGGTCTCAAGGAAATAGAGTCCGCTCTTTTTTGGCATCCAGTCTATTGTTGGGTATTGAAGTCCGGTTCCAATGAATCGTCCGTCATCTTTTCCAATGTACTCCACCATTCCGCTTCCTGCTTCCTTGATTTGGATATAGTATGTGTATGGTGTTTCGTTAGTGCTCTGGTCTGCAGCAAACTGTATCCAAGTTTCACTTCTCACATTTACAAATGTTCCAACTGGAATCTCAGAAAGTGTCTGTCCTTCTGAATCAGTTACAGAGACACTGGAGATTGAAACTAGTTTTGTCAAGGACTGTGGTTCAGGAATTTTGATATCAACAAAGTTTGAAGAAAAGACGTCAGATTCTGCAAACAACAAAAATCCTACGGATCTTGCATCAATGGGGCGATTGACATTAAATGAAACTTCTTCATCCAAGCCCACATCACCTAGGTCCAGAGTTATCACTTCAAGGATTCGAGATGGCTCAAATCCATCATAAAGTGCCAGGTAGACATTGGTGTTTGAATTTGGAGCCCCGCTGTTTTGCAAGACTCCCTCAAAGTTAAGACGACCATCATAAGATATCTCACTTGAATAAACAGTCAATCCCTTTTCTTTTGAAGAAGAGGAATCAAATCCAAGCAAAGAGACAGAGGCTTCAGTTATCTGAGGGTTGGGAGTTTCAGAGCGGATGGCAAATGGAGACTCGCCTTTTGGTGGAATTACCTCTAGTGTGGTTCTTCCACTGTTCACCTCAATTGGACTAGGATCAAAATCATCAAAGAAATTCACTTGAATCAGGACGTTAGTTACTGAGGTCTGAGTGTTGTGGTTTTTCACAGTGCCAACTACAACAGTGTACCCTTCAGAGTCCTGATACACAAAAGGAGCTTCACTGGATATGGATACTGAAAGTGTAGATGGAGTATCAGTGAGCTCTTGAGCAAATGCATGGTAAAATGGAATTAGAGAAATTGCCAAAAATGCGACAAGAACAAATTTTTTCATCAAGAATAGTTACCGTGATCAGATTAATTGTTTACGACATATGATATAGTGAACAAGAAAGGTAACATCGTTTAACCTAGTTTACACTAGGAAAATAAATAATAAAAAGAGATGTAAGTTTAGTTTCTCTTTGCGGTAATTGCTAACCAGTAAATTAATCCTGGAGCTAAACCAACAATTAGCGGAATGAATACCGGCCATCCGTCTACTGCGCTTGCCATGAAAAAAAACGGAAACTCGTCCTATTTAAATCCATTTAGACGTTCGATATTCAGAATGGATCGCGTATAAAAGCAAAGAGTGGACCGGACGGAATTTGAATCCGTGACCCCCCGCGTGCAAGGCGGGTATACTACCAGGCTATACTACCGGCCCACACGAGTCTTGATTTATCTGTGGATTTTAATTGTTGTCTTCTTGGCAAGGATTTTATTTGAAAGCACGAACCTTTCCTCATGGTACTTTTAGAATCCCAAGTCAAACTAAAGACTGGAGATACAGCACCAGACTTTGATCTTTTAGGAATTGATGATAAAAAACACGCATTAGGTGATTATACCGATTACAAGGGATATCTCGTAATCTTCATGTGCAATCACTGTCCTTATGTCAAAGCCAAAGTCGATGCACTCAACGAGTTGTATGAGAAATGTGGCAGCGATGTTGCCATGATTGCAATTAACAGCAATGACTCTACTGACTATCCTGAAGACAGTTTTGATGCAATGAAAGAAACTGCCAAAGAGAAGGGATTCAAATTTGATTATCTAGTTGATGAGACACAAGAGATTGCCAAGAAATATGGCGCAATGTGTACTCCAGACCCATACTTGTTTGATGGTCAAAAGCAACTAGTTTTTCACGGAAGAATCGACAATGCCATGAAGCCAGACGATACTGCAACTGAGAAGACAATGATCAACAATATCGACAAACTGGTATCAGGTCAAAAAATCGAAAAAGACTTTGACCCATCCATTGGCTGTTCTATCAAGTGGAAAGAAAATTAGACTTAAATGACTCTGGCCTAGAGATTTGTTCGTGGGCTCGTAGCTCAGCTTGGCTGGAGCGTTCGACTGATAATCGAAAGGTCATGAGTTCGAATCTCATCGGGCCCATTATTTTTGATTCTGATAAACTGTTTGGGACCACTGAATTATTTCATCGAGTTTTTCTGTAACCAGGTCTGATTCGGTCTTTGCTTTTTTTGAAGCAGTTCCACAAAGTATCAGTTTCATTCGTTTTCCAGATTTTGATTTTGTAGAGTTTATCGAATCAGCAAAAAAGTTGAGACCCTCATCGGTTTCAGAAAAGACAACAACAATCAGGATTCCAGGTTTTTGTTTCCAAACTTTGCCAATTAATTTCTGAAAGTCAAGATCAAAGAGAACGTCAATTGCAGATGACATGTCCCCAAGATGAGATACCCTCCACCCATCTGAGTGAAATGCAGCCGAAGCTGCTTCGGCAATCAAACTACTTTGAAAGTCTGCTGAAATCACAACCACATTTTTCTTAGAATCGGCAACTATTGGAATCTGGTCTAGTATCTGAAGGGACTTTGAGATAATTGTCCTCAAGAGGTTTTGCTCGGCAGTTCCAATCTTGCCGTCATCAAACATTTTCTTTACAGAGTCTATTGCAGGCAAAATTACTTCAATTACCAAACGATGAACAGTGGCTCCTGAATGCAGAGAGTTTCTAATCAGAGAATAAACCTGGTCCTCGTTTCCCTTTATGAGATAATCAAGAAACTTTGGTGCCACCTGAAAATAATCATCAGGAAAATGAAACGATTCTTGTCCTGGTTCCAAAAACCACAAAGTGATATTTCCAATATTTTTTTGACGGACCAATCCTTCAACTGCAAAAACTTTGAGATACTTTGTCATGGTAATGCGGTTTACTTTCATCTCTTCAGCAATCTCCACGCCAGACATTCCGGATTCAGAATCTTTCAAAACTGAAATTAGTTTTTCACGAATCTCTTCTTCAGAATATCCTTTTCCCATTATTGCTCTTGGAGTATGGTATTGTATAAAGACTAATTTTCATTGAGTGTGGCAATCTAATTTTTAAAATAAAATGTTATATAGAAGGTACCTTAAAGTACGGTAAGAGGAAAGTAAATTGCCAAAAGCAGGATTCAAATCAATCACAGTTTCAGAAACCGTCTACGATAAATTCCAAGAAGTTTATCAAAAGAGTAAAGACGACCTTGCAATGAAAGGTGTCAACAGTTTCTCAGGTTATGTTACTTACATGTTAGAGGAGATGATGCAAAAGG
>REGH01000045.1 GCA_003702495.1 Candidatus Nitrosopumilus sp. | reverse complement strand
ACCAGAACCAGAACCAACACCAGAACCAGAACCAACACCAGAACCAGAACCAACACCAGAACCAGAACCAACACCAGAACCAGAACCAACACCAGAACCAGAACCAACACCAGAACCAGAACCAACACCAGAACCAGAACCAACATCTGATGATCCATTTGAAGGAATCAAAGATGATGAGATTGCAACCTATTCAGATTTGTTTGATGTCCCTCCTCCAGAAAATGATGATGAAGCTTTTAAGCTAGGTAAAAAAATCCGTCAATGGATCAAAGATGGAAAACCAGAACCTGGTGATGATGAGGAAGATAATGAGTATGATGATGGAGAAGATGAAGAAGAGATTCACAAACATGATAAAGAAGAACCAAAAAAGAAAAAGAGTAGGTTCGGGTTCTTTAGAAGATGAAACTAAAAACAAAAAATTTACTCACTTTAGCGGAATTGTCTCCAAAGGAATTTGTGGGTCTAATTGATGATGCAATCAAACTAAAAAAGGAACTCAAGAAAGGTGGAAACAAACCTATCTTAAAAAATAAAACACTAACAATGATTTTCCAAAAGCCGTCTACTCGAACTCGTGTTAGTTTTGAAATTGGAATGTCACAACTTGGTGGTGATGCAGTAAATCTTTCATCTAATGAGATGCAGTTGTCACGAGGTGAATCAATTGAAGACACTGCAAAGACTCTTTCACGATATACTGATTGCATAATGGCCCGTGTTTATGATCACAAATTATTGGAACAACTATCTGAAAATGCAACCATCCCAATAATTAATGGACTCTCTGATACATTTCACCCTTGCCAAATCTTGGCAGACTTCATGACAATAAAAGAAAAGAAGAAAAAAATCAAAGGAATAAAGATTGCATGGATTGGTGATGGAAACAATGTCTGCAACTCTATGATTTATGGTGCAGCATTGGCAGGTGCAACAATGTCTATTGCAACTCCAAAGGGATTTGAACCAGACAAAAAGACAGTCAAAGAAGCCCAAAAATCAACTACTATAGAACTAACATCTGATCCACTGAATGCAGTAAAAAACGCCGATGTTGTCGTTACTGACACCTATTCCTCTATTCATGATAATGATCCAAAGAAGATCAAAAAATTCCTTCCAAAATACCAAGTTAACCCCAAATTGATGAAGTCTGCAAAAAAAGACGCGATCTTTCTACATTGTCTTCCTGCAAAGCGAGATCAAGAAGTTACTTCATCCGTAATTGATGGTCCCCAGTCTGTTGTTTGGGATGAGGCAGAAAATCGTCTTCATTCTCAAAAGGCATTGCTTGCCTCACTGATTCGCGCTTAACGTATATAAGAGCACGTTCAAACTCGAATTCTATACATGGCCTATTCAAAAATATTGAGAAGACTTCGTGAGGAGAAGACCAATTACCGTAAACGTAGTACAATGTTGATGGGCAAGCGTGACTTTATCACTGTAAATATTACTAATGAAAATACTCAAGTTCAAATTCTAAAGCCTGGTATGACTGGCGACAAGGTTGTTGCATCTGCACATTCTAGATATCTTCTTGAAAAAGGTTGGAAAGGTTCTAGAAAGAGTGTCCCTGCAGCATATCTAACTGGATACTTGGCAGGAAAGAAAGCACTTGGACAAGGTGCAAAGGATGCAATCTTGTATACTGGAACAAGAAGATACACACAAAGAATGGCAGCTGCTCTTAAAGGAGTAATTGATGCCGGTCTAGAAGTTCCAGCAAATGAAGAAACATTCCCATCTGAAGAGAGAATCAACGGGGAACATCTTACTGTTAAAAACGAAGTTTCTAAAATGAAATCTACAATTGATACTGAGGTAAAATAAAATGAGTCAGAAAACAGAATCCAAACCACAAGGTGGACAAAGAGGTAAGGGTGCACCAACTTATGGTGGGGGTAGACCTGATGCCAAAGGTGGAGACAGACCTCGAAGACCAAGAAGAGAACCAGAGGAAGAAGTCTGGGTTCCAAAAACAATCCTTGGACAAAAAGTTGCATCAGGAGAAATTTCATCACTAGAAGAAATTATTGAATTAGGATTAAGAATTCAAGAAGCAGGTATTATCAAAAAATTACTTCCTGACTTGAAGAGTGAAGTAGTTGATGTTGGAATTATTCAAAAGATGACATCAAATGGACAATCAACAAGATTCAAAGCAATCGTTGCAACTGGAAACGAGAACGGTTACTTGGGAATCGGACAAGGCAAATCTAAACAAATGAGAATTGCAATTGAAAAGGCAACAAACGCCGCTTATCTTAACGTCAACCCAATCAAAATGGGCTGTGGTAGTTGGGAATGTAGATGTGACCAAAAACACTCCGTCCCATTCAAGGTAAAAGGCAAGGGTGGAAGTGTTACAATTGAAATTATTCCTGCACCTCGTGGATTAGGTCTTGTAGCAGGTGGTAAAATTAAACGATTATTGGAATTAGCAGGTCTAAAAGACGCTTGGACTACTGCAAAAGGTTCAACTCCTACAATGAACTCCACTTCAAAAGCTATCTTGGACTGTCTCAGACAGACATTTAGTCAGGGTTGATGAGAAATGGCAAATGCAGTACTAGTTGTTAGAATCAAAGGTCAAGCAGATTGTCCTTACTGGGCAACAACAACAATGGATTTGCTAAAACTTGAAAGAAAATATCGTGCAGTAATTCTTCCTGCAAAAGACAACTTACTTGGAATGCTCAAAAAAGTACAACACTATGTTGCTTGGGTTGATCTTGATGCAGAGTTAGCACAAGAACTCATTGACAAAAAAGCAAGAAAGTCTGGATACAAGAAAGTAACTACAGAAGATCTTAAAGAATTAGGGTATGCAAGTTCTGCAGAACTAGCTGCAGCATTAACTGAAGGAAAAACAATGTTATCAAAATTAAAACCACTAAAACCTTGGTTTGCATTAGCACCACCAAGACATGGATTCAAAAGAAGTACTAAAAGATTGTATGGACAAAAAGGAATCCTTGGAAGAAACAAAGAACTCGCAACAATTGTTAGGAATATGATTTAACATGGCAACAAGATTAAGAAAAACAAGACGACTTAGGGGAGGACGCCACATGGGATGGGGCCAAGTAGGTCAACACCGTGCAAGTGGTCACAAAGGTGGTCTTGGAGTAACTGGAATGATGAAACATCATTGGAGTACCACACTAAGAGATGAACCAGATCATTATGGCCATGATTCAACTAAACCACCTCACCCAAATATTACCAAGAAATGGGCTAGTGTCCGTGATCTTGATGACTTGTTTACTAAGTTCGGTAAAGAAGAAGGAGGAAAGAAAGTCGTAGACCTTGAAAGTGCAGGATACGAAAAACTCCTTGGCGGCGGAAAAATATCAAACGCTTATTCTGTCAAAGTCACACAATACACTGCATCTGCAGAAGAGAAACTCAAAGCAGTTGGCGGAGAAGTAATTTCTGCTGCAAAAGAAAAATCTGATGGGGAAGAGGTAGTTACTGAAGATGGCTGAGGGTACAGTTACTACAATTATCCGAAAGGTCGTCTTTAAAGCAGAACCATACCTTCCTCAAGTCCCAAAACCAAAAAAGAAGATTCCATTATCCACTAGATTGCTTTGGTGTGGAGTTGCATTACTCATCTACATGGTAATGGGACAGACACCGTTATTTGGAGCAACAACTCCTGAATTTGACTTTCTAGCATTTGCTAGAGTAATTTTTGCATCACAACAAGGAACCCTTGTTGAATTAGGAATAGGGCCAATTGTAACAGCTGGACTCTTGATGCAATTATTGAGAGGTTCAGACATTCTCAAATTTGACTTTAAGAAACCAGAGGAAAGAGGTATCTTCCAAACTGCAACAAAGTTGGTAACTTATGTTGTAATTGTAGCTGAATCTATTGTATATGGTGTAGCAGTTTATGGTCCTGGAGTAGCGGATCCTAACATACTGTATGTCATGGTCGGACAGCTGATGGCCGCGTCGATTATTATCATGTTCTTAGACGAATTAATTCAGAAAGGCTGGGGTCTTGGTAGTGGAATCAGTCTCTTCATTATGGCAGGTGTTGCTCAACAAATTCTATGGAGTTTGTTCAGCCCGTTACCTGCAGGTGATGGAGGAACAATTGGTATTATTCCATACATCGGACAATCTATCATGGCAGGTGACCTCTCAAACATTATGTTCCGTTCAAACCAATTGCCGAGCATATTCGGTTTATGTCTGACGGCTGGTGTCATATTGATACTTGTATTCACACAAGGTATGAAGATTGAGATTCCAATCGTATCTACAAAATACAGGGGATTCTCTGCAGTTTATCCAATTAAGATGATGTATGTCTCAAACATTCCGGTTATTTTGGCATCTGCACTTACTGCAAACGCCGTCTTTATCTTCCAGATGTTGTGGGCAAACGCGAACCCGCGTAACAATAATTTCTTTATGAATTTCATAGCGCAATTCGACCCGACGAGTCCATCAACTCCAATTGGTGGTATCATCTATTACATAACACCACCTAGAGGTCTAGATGTTGCAGCATTAGATCCTGGACGTGCAGTTGGCTATGTCCTATTCATGATTGGAATTGTAATTGTATTCGGTAGGTTATGGGTAGAGCTTGGTGGTCTTTCACCAAAGAGCGCAGCTCAAAACTTGCTTGATGCAGATGTTCAGATTCCTGGATTTAGAAGATCAAACAAACCAGTTGAAGCATTGTTGAACAAGTACATTCCATCAGTCACCATTATCGGATCAGCTATTCTGGGTCTGTTAGCAGGTGCATCTGATGTCTTGGGTGTATTTGGTTCTGGTATCGGAGTTTTACTTATGGTAGATATTCTCATCAACTATTACACACAATTAGTTAGAGAACAAGTCGAAGTTGCAATGCCGCGTTTGGGTGCTCTACTTGGCAGAAAGTAAGAAAATCGTTTTAGTTGGAATCCCCGGAGTTGGGAAAACTACATTGTTATCTAAAATTGTAGATCACATAAAAGATCATCAAAAAAGTGTTAGTGTTGTAAGTTATGGAACTTTGATGTTTGAAGTTGCAAAAGAAAACGGTCTTAGCGATAGAGATGAACTACGAAAACTACCAATCGAAAAACAGCAAGAACTTCAAAAACTTGCAGCTGATAAGATTGCCTCACACACTGAAGAAATTGTAATTATTGATACTCATGCATTTATCAGCTCTCCAGAGGGATACTACCCTGGATTGCCAGAACATGTTCTCAAAATTATCCAACCATCAAACTTTGTATCAGTATCTGCAAAACCTGAGGAAATCTATAGTAGAAGAATGAGCGATGATACTAGAAATCGAGACAAGATTACCCTAGCAAATGTTAAGAAAGAACTAGATGTCCAGTCAGGTATGATTTCGGCATGTGCTGTAATCACAGGCTCACCAGTCAAGTATATCCTCAATCGTGAGGGAAAGGTTGATGAAGCAGCAGATAAGATAATCAATTCATTAGGACTGTAAAAAATGGACTTTAACTTTATTCTACTATTTATCGAATCAATACCCCTCCAGTTTGATTTCTTTGGAGGTGAAAGAGGCGCACTAGGAAGTGATGATCCAATTATCCAAGGATTAATCCTCTCAATGTTTGCAGTCACCGGATTTGGTATTTTGCTAAACATATTCAATGCTGCAGTCAGAAAGAAGATGGTAGACCAGGTAAAACTAAAACGAATTATGAAAGAAACACGTGGATGGCAAAAAGAAAGAATGGCTGCAATGCGTCAAAAAGATACTGCAAGAGCAGCTGAACTCAACAAGAAATCTGCATACATGAACAAAATGTCTATGGAGATGATGCAGATGAACATGAGACCAATGATGATTACATTTGTTCCATTAATTTTGATATTCTATCTTGTGTTGCCACAACTATTTGCTTATACTGTAGCAGTATCTCCAATTCCTCTAAATGTAATTCCTGGAGATATGTTCCAACTTACTTGTACTGCAGAACAAGCAGCAGACCCTGAACATGTTTGTCAAACAGAAAATGCATTGTATCTTTGGGCTTGGTATTTCTTGTCTTCGATTGCATTTAGTGGCATTATTATGAGACTCACCAAAACCTCAATGGATCTCAGTTGACCAAATCAATAGTAATTTCAGGTCCCCCTGCTGTAGGAAAAACAACTGTTGCAAAGGGATTGGCAGAAGAATTTTCATTACAATATCTTAGTGGAGGTGATGTCCTCAAAGAGATGGCAAAAGAACAGGGTTTTGATTCAGCAGGTGATGATTGGTGGGACACCGAAGATGGAATGAAGTTCCTGAATCAGAGAGAAGAGAATTCTGAATTTGATAAAAAACTAGATGAAAAACTAACTAATCTATTTAATGACGGAGGCATGGTGATTACCAGCTATACTCTACCTTGGCTAATCAAAGACGGCATTAGAATCTGGCTTGAGGGTTCTCATGAGAGCAGTACCAAAAGAATGCAAACAAGAGATGATATGAGTCCTGAGGATGCATACCACGTAACAAAACAGAGATTTGACAAAAACAAGGCACTCTACAAAAAGCTATATGATTTTGATTTTGGTGATGACAAGTCAGTCTTTGATGTAATCATTAACACAGACAATCTGACAGCACAACAAGTAATTGATGTCGCAAAAGAAACAGTGAGAAAGTTACTATGACTCTAAAACAACTAGAGAATCTAATTGAAGTTGATCAAGACATTACTGATGATGCATATGGCACATACTATGACAAAAGAACTATAGAACAACTACTAAACTATGGAATTATTTTACTTGACAAACCACCGGGACCTACAAGTCACGAGACTGTTGCATGGACCAAAAGAATCTTGAAACTGCCAAAGATTGGACACAGTGGAACACTAGATCCACAAGTCTCAGGAGTTCTTCCTTTGGGATTAGGTGAGGCAACAAAGGCTCTAGGTGTTTTGCTCTTTGGTCCAAAAGAGTATCATGCACTAGGACGTGTTCATTCTCTTCCTTCAAAAGAAAAATTACATGAAGTAATTGAATCCCTAACTGGAGAAATTTACCAAAAACCACCACAACGTTCAGCAGTAGTTAGACAAACAAGAACCAGAACAATTTACGAGTTTGAAGTACTAGAGCAAAAAGAAAGATTGTTGTTAACTAGAGTGTTGTGTGAAGCTGGAACATACATTAGAAAATTGTACTATGACCTAGGTGAAATTTTGGGACCTGGTGCAACCATGATTGAACTAAGAAGAACCCGAGTTGATCAATTTAGAGAGACAGATGGGTTGGTAACTTTACATGAACTTGCAAATGCATTTGCATTGTGGGAAGAAAAGAAGGATGATTCTAAACTAAAGAGCATGATTCAGCCTGTAGAGCATGCACTTAGTGAATTAAAATCAGTAGTTATTCGTGACTCTGCAATTGATGCAATGTGTCATGGTGCACAACTTGCAATTCCTGGAATCTTGAAAATTTCTCCTAATTTGAAGAAAGGTGACATTGTTGGAATTTACACCCAGAAAGGAGAAGCAGTAGCATTGGCAGAAGCAACAATGTCTGAACAAGAAATTAAAGATGCAGTTAAGGGATATGCATTTGAAACAAAGAGAATAATCATGGCTCCAAACACTTATCCTAAAAAATGGAGAACTAAACCAACTTCCAAAGAATAAATTGTTCTCAAAAAGTCTAATAATCTTTGTTGGAATCGGAATAATTTCTGGATTATTATTTGGAATTTATTTGATGGATGTAAAGAATACCAGCCAACTTGTTTATGTTGAAGGTCCTGGAATTTCTGTTGTTACAGAAAAGTTTGATTTTAAGAAAGGAGAAGAGATTAAAATCACAATCATAAACACTGGAACTGCTCCACTTTCATTTTCTGATGCATCATATGGTCTTAGAGTTACGGGACTCTCTGGAATGCTAATGTATTCGCCAACGTCTGCACAAGTAATATCTGAACTAAAACCAAATGAAGCGATTGAATTTTCTTGGGATCAAATTAACAATGATGGTGATTCTGCGCTTGAAGGTCTTTACAAGATTTCAGCAAAAGGTTTTGATGAAAATGGGGATAAAGTAGAACGTTCAACTACCGTAACTATTTGGAAGTAGTAATACCATTTATAATCAGATTCTAAAAACTAGATTTGTCGCAAGACTGTGCCGGGGTCGCCTAGCCTGGTAGGGCGCGCGCCTGGAAATTGTTAAACCATAAAGCGCG
>REGH01000092.1 GCA_003702495.1 Candidatus Nitrosopumilus sp. | reverse complement strand
TTTCTTTGAGAATTGAGGCTAAAAATTCGGATTCACCTCTGGTGTTGGTAAATAACAGAATTGGAGAGTCTAGGTCTAATTCAGATACATGTTCAACAATTTTTTCTGCTACATCAGATATTGTTCCATCTACATATTTTACCTCTACATCATATTTCCGTACAGAAGTATCTCGGACTATCACACATTTTCTTTTAGTACCTACAACAAATTTTCCTGCTTCTTCAAAATTTCCAACCGTAGCAGATAATCCTATTTTTGTCAAAGGCAATTTAGAATTAAATTCTAATCTTTCAACACTTAAAGAAAGTTGAGTTCCTCTCTCACTGGATAACAACTCATGCACTTCATCCACAACAATCCATTCTAGTTCTGATAATGCATCAAGATATTTGACTTGAGTTAAAAGAATAACCAAAGTTTCAGGAGTTGTAATTAGTATGTCAGGTGGATTTTCAGTGATTTTTTTTCTATCTTTTTGTGTTGTATCACCATGTCTAATTTCAATTGAAAGTTCACTTTGATGCGCATATTTGGTTATTCGTCGAAAAACATCTCGGTTTAATGCACGGAGAGGAGTTATGTAAAGAGCTTTAATTTTTCCAGGTTTTCTGGAATTTTTTAATAATGAAAATATAGGTATCACAGAACATTCTGTTTTTCCAGATCCAGTGGGAGCAATAATTAGACAATCTTTTTTTTGTAAAATTATTGGTGAAGCCTTTTTTTGAATTTCAGTTAGATTGGAAAAACCAAAATTCTTAAACAGAGATTCAGGAATCTGATTCATCGGGGGTTTTAGATCGTGATCTTTCATAAACAATTACACCAACTAAACCAAGTGCAAATAATACTACAGTAATAATTGGAATAGAATCAAAAATTCCGGCCATTTCTAAACTTCTTTATTGGCTGTTAAATATCTTCAGAAGAAGCTAATCCTGATTTGTCAATGGTGTAAGAAAATGAATTTTCTAAAAACGGTGAGTAAATCTTTCCATTAAATTTTGAAAAATTTTTTGTTAGGTGTATTTTGATGTGAGTAAATGGATCAATTGCACTTTTCATGTTTTCAATTTCTTTTCCTTCAAGATTTCTTATCATATTTGTGACGACAATAGGAATTCTATTAGATATTGCAAAGTCAGATAAATCATGCATGTATTTCATAAACAAAGAGTTTTTCTCAAAAATGGATTCTTCCTTTTGATATTCATAAGAAAATAAGTCCGTTACATTATCAATTACAATTAATGAAAAATTTCTTTCAATATTTTTTATTGAATGAATTTGTTCAGAGGTATTAGTTAATCGTGAAACGGTAATTTGATTAAGAAAATCTGATTGAGATTCAGATTCTTTTTGAATATCCAAGATTCTTTCAGGTCTAAACCCACCTGTTGTGTCAAAATACAAAACATGGCCACCTTTTTTGATGGAATTAATTGTTAATTGTAATAATAGTTGGGTTTTTCCGGTTCCATTTTTTCCAAAAATATCTACAATTACACCATCTGGAATACCTCCATGGAGAGATTTATCTAATTTTTCCAAACCAGTTGAGATCATTTATGTTATTATTAGAAAAAGAAGAAAAAATTTAAGGAATTTCTATTTCTTCAAAGGAGGTAAGGCTTTTATTCTAGAGAACAAAGTTTCAAAACAAGTGAACAATTAGTGTCTCAATCAAATAGCGCAAAAAGACCTCTAACAACTCTTCAAAAAAGTACAAAGAAGAAAGTTACTGTAAGACTGAAAAATGAAGTCGAATACAAAGGTAAAATGGATAATGTTGATTCATACATGAATTTGATTATGACTGATGCTGAGGAATTACATGAGGGTAAAACTATCGCAAATTATGGTAGAGTTATCGTAAGAGGTAACAACGTATTATTCATTAAACTAGAAAATGAACTCTAGTAGGTAGTGAGTTTTATGACAAATAATTTTCTGTTTACTTCTGAATCAGTAACAGAAGGTCATCCAGACAAAGTTTGTGACAATATTTCAGATGCATTTTTAGATGAATTTCTCAGGCAAGATCCAGATTCAAGAGTAGCAGTTGAAACAATGGTGACAACTGATTTTGTTGCTGTTTCAGGAGAAGTTACATCAAAAGCTAATTTGGATAAAAAAGCACAAGAAGAATTAGTTAGAAAAACCATTAGAGAAATTGGATATGACAATAAAGATTTGATGTTTGATGCAGACACGTGTGAAGTAAATTTAAGATTACATTCTCAAAGTCCAGATATTAGTCAGGGTGTTACAGCAACTGAAGAAAAAGAACAAGG
>REGH01000002.1 GCA_003702495.1 Candidatus Nitrosopumilus sp. | reverse complement strand
TTTTTGTGTGAAAATATCCATAAATCTATTTGTAATGTCCGTACTTGTTTTAGGTCTTATTACTAGTCCTGTTGCATTAGCACAAACTAGTGATGATGGCGAGAATATCTCAATTGAATTAGAAGAATCTATTTCCATAAGTACAAATGACTCTGAGATTGATCAAACAGATACTGACCCTGATACTGATGAAACAGTAAAAAATCTAGGTCAAGAAGTTTCAAATTTTGTACATGATGCAAGAGACCTCTTCAAAGAACAAAAGGAGGAGACTAAAGAAGTAATTGCCCAATGCAGAGAGGATATGAAAAATGCAGAACCTACTGAAAGACAATCTGTTAGAGATGAATGTAAATCAAATCTAAAAGAGATTAGAGACTCTTACAGAGATGCGAGAGAAGCATACCATAAAGCATTCAAAGAATTTAGAGAAAACATGAGAGTATTCATCCAAGAATCAAAGGGACTACCTGTTAGTGCTGCCCAAAGAGATGCAGCAATTGCAAATATTGAATCATTACCTGATACTGCTGAAGATCGAGAACAACTTAGAGACTTAAAACAAGAGATGAAAGAGCAGATAAAAGACGATAAAAAACAACTTCGTGAAAAAGAAAAAAGGGAACGTGAGGAATTAAGAGAAAAACACAAAGAAGAAAGGAAATTACTCAAAGAACAAAAAAAACAAGAACGTGATGAACTAAGAACCTCCTTGGAAGGCTCTGATGATGCCAATGATGCAGCAAAAGAGATTAGAGAAGCTTCTCAAGCAATTACAAGAGCTGAAAATAAAATTCGTGAAGCACAAATTGATGGAAAAGATATTTCTATTTCTCTTGAAAAACTAGAAGAATCTAAAGAACTATTGGCATTAGCAAAAGACCATTATGCCTCTGATGATTTTGCTGAGGCAGAAAAACTAGCCGAAGATGCAAAAGATTTGGCTTCTGAATCTAGAATGAAATTCCTTGGAAAATCTTCTGATGATGTTGATGGTATGGGAGATTCAGACGATGATGATGACGATGATGATGATGACGATGATGATGACGATGATGATGACGATGATGATGATGACGATGATGATGATGACGATGATGATGACGATGACAAGTAATCTCAGTTGCAACTTTTCTAACTAGTTTCCTTTTCACTCATTATGTGCCCAATTGTATGTCACGACTTCAATTCAGCATATTCATCTATGAATTTGTTAAATATTAGCACATAATACAAAAATAATGAGTCACAAAGACTTGGATTACTCATCAATTAAGGTGCAAGATATTATGACGCGTGCGCTAATCACTGTTAATCCTAGTACAACTGCATTACAAGTTGCTAAAATGATGGAACAAGGAGGAATAGGTGCAGTTATTGTAAAAGATGGTGATGATCTTGTTGGCATTGTGACTGACAGAGATTATGCAACAAAGGTTGCCGCAAACAATCTTCCATTTGATACCCGTATTGAAAAAATAATGTCATCTCCACTAATTACAATTAATCAGGGAGAATCAATTTCTGCTGCAGCAGAAACAATGGCAAGCAAAAAAATAAGAAAACTTGCAGTATCTGATAATGGCAACATTACTGGAATCATCACTTCAACTGATTTAGTAAATCAATTAGCAAAGTAACTAGTACGTTTTTGTTTTTCTAAGAAACAATGTAACTGATGCCATATAGCATGCAGTAGCAATAACTTCTGAAATCAATGAAGCTAAGAATGGTTCTATCCCAATTTCTAAGAAATAATAAAAAGTTGGCCATCTAATTCCAAGATAAACCATCTCTCCTATTCCAAAAGATGAAACTAGCGCAATTAGTTCTCTTCTGATTAACTCCTTTCTCATTGATTTATAGCGTTCTTTGTTGTCCCAGTAGAACAATCCTGAAAAAATTCCAAAATAAACCACGTATCCAAAGATGATTGTAAATGTTGTAGTAAGAAAACTGTCATAACCTGCTAACATTTGTGCAAATGCTGCTGAAAGTGATGCTGAAATAATGAAACAAATAAGAAAGCTTCTGTTGATTCGAAGTAACTGTTGATTTAATTTCATAATTTTTTAAAAATTTGATAACTAATATTTTGTTACAGCCTAAGAAAAATATGAAGAGATGTATGTGGGCCAGTGAAGAGCCAAACATTACATATCATGATAAGGAATGGGGAAGACCCCAACATAATGACCAGAAATTATTTGAATTTCTGGTGTTAGAAGGCGCTCAGGCTGGGCTATCGTGGGTAACTATACTCAAGCGTAGAGAAGGTTACAAAAAGGCATTTTCTAATTTTGATGCCAGCAAAGTCTCAAAATATTCTCCAAAACATGTTTCAAAATTATTACAAGATGAATCAATTATTCGAAATAAACTCAAAATCAATTCTGCAATTAATAACGCAAAACAGTTTCTTAAAGTACAAGAGGAGTTTGGCTCTTTTGACAAGTATTTGTGGAGTTTTGTAAATGGGAAACCTCTAAAAAATAAATTTAAAAAATATTCTGATTTGCCAGCATCCAGTAAAATATCTGAGAAACTCAGCAAGGATCTTAAAAAACGTGGATTTACTTTTGTAGGTCCTACCATTTGCTATGCACTAATGCAGGCTATAGGGATGGTAAATGATCACACATCAGAGTGCTTTTTACATGGAAAATAATTTTTATTCTCCTAAAATCTTGACAAATCATGGCAGAAGGAAAATTTGCAACATCTGTTACTTGTATGGATGGTAGAATACAACTACCTCTTGCAAAATGGATTAAAGAAAACTATTCTGTTGATTATGTTGATGCAATCACAGAACCAGGTGTTGACAAAAAAGTTGCAGACAATTCTGATCTTGAATCCATAAAACACAAAGTTGGAATTTCAATTAATGCACACAAATCCGAACTAATCGTAGTGTCAGGTCACTATGACTGTGCTGGGAATCCAGTTTCAGATGATGAACACAAATCTCAAATCAAAAAAGGTGTTGAAGTAATTTCATCTTGGAACACTGGTGCCAAAGTTATTGGCGTTTGGGTTGACGATACTTGGAATATCAATGTGTTATAGAATAATGGATTCAAAACTCTCTCATTTTTCTAAAACAGCTGGACCTGGAATCTTATTTGCAAGTACTGCAATTGGGGTTTCCCATCTAGTTCAATCTACAAGAGCGGGAGCTGATTACGGTCTTCTCATTGTTGGTTTTGTTATTTTGGTGACTGTGATGAAATATCCTTTTTTTGAATATGGCTCACGGTATGCAAATTCTACACAAACAAGTATTATTGATGGTTATAAACAACTTGGAAAATCTGCACTTTGGCTATATTTTTTAATCACAATCACTTCGATGTTTTTTGTTACTGGAGCTGTAGGATTTGTCACAGCTGGATTCTTTGAGAATCTTTTTGGAATTGATTTTCTTGGAGAATGGACAATAATCATTTTGTTTGGAATATGTGTTGGAATACTTGCAATTGGAAAATACAATGTACTTGACAGTTTGATAAAGATGACTGCAATAGTTTTGTTGATTTCTACAGTATTTGCATTTAGCATTACTTTGTATAATGGACCAATTGAACATAATGAAGATTTTATTGCAAAAGAATTATGGGATATATCTGGAATCTTTTTTCTATTGGCGTTAATGGGATGGATGCCTACTGCACTTGATCTTTCAAGCTGGAATAGTTTATGGACTTTGGAAAGGATGAAGCAGACAGATTACAAACCACGACTCAAAGAAACTTTATTTGAATTCCGCTTAGCATATTTGATTACTGGAATTCTTGCAATAATGTTTGTAATACTTGGTGCTTTCATTTTTTATGGTTCTGGACATGAACTCTCCAATAATAATTCTATTTTTGCACATGAAATTGTTTCAATATATTCACAAACTATGGGGGACTGGAGTCACATAATAATTGCCTCCGCAGCGTTTTCAACAATGTTTGGAACAATCCTTGCAGTTTTTGACGGATATTCACGTTCACTCCAGAGAACAATAGAATTAATTTTTACCAAAAAAGAAGAATTGTTACGCACAAAAATGAGATCGCTTTATGTGATTTTCTTACTACTTCTTTCTATGGGTTCTTTAACTGTGATTTTTCAATTTGGTGATAATCTTAAAGAACTGATAGATTTTGCAACTGTTCTCTCATTTGTAATTGCACCAATTATAGCGATATTTAATTTTAGATTGGTTTCTGGAAAATACCTTGAAAAAAAATTTCAACCGTCAATAGGATTAAAAGTTTTGAGTTTTATTGGAATTGTCTTCCTTAGTGGATTTGCAATATTCTTTTTGGTAATAAAATTTGTCATATGATAATTAACTTATACTGGTGAATCTCTTTTCTAAATTTTTAAAAATTTATCCTCGGAAATTATTTAGATGAATAATAATAGTGCAAATATTATTCCTGCAATAATGGGTGTGGCTTTAATTAATTTTTTATCAATATTTTTTGCATCAGTGACTGTGAAATTATTATTGTTAAGTTCTGTTGAATTGATGTACCTTTGTTGTAATAGTACACTGAGAAGAGTTAATGTAAAAATCGAGTAAACAGTAATCATTACTTTATCTGCTATTGTTAGATATCCTATAGGAGGTATTTCTCCTAATAAAATTACAGCGTGAAAGAATATTGAACCCACAAACACTGCTCCAAGAATTGTTATTCTGTCTTGTAGAATCTTTGGAGACATAAAAAAAGTGGAATAACCAAATCCTGCCAAAATTAAAACTGGAAAAATTTTTTTCAAAAATACCATTCCAGGTTCATTTGTTAAAGGAATTACTGTTTGAAGATGAGGAAAACTTCCCCACGCTAATTCGGTTTCAGTAATTTCCATACTTATCTCTCCTACATTGTATCCCGGAACATGACCTGAAGCAATAGTCAAACCAGTAAATTCTTCATTTGCACTAAAAGATACATTTTCACTTGTTAGTGGGTAATATGGTTCAAAGTGAATCGATAAATCAATTTGTTCAAATGGATATTCTCTAAAATCGAATTCATCAAAAAAAATCGCATGAATTAGAACTTTATGAAAATTTGTTTCTGTGAATTGACCTGACATTGATTTTACATAACCATTTGTAAAATCCCATTCAGTTGGAGGCGGACATCTTGTAAAATCAATTTCATCTGATACTATTGTTAACCAAAAAATTAACTCATATGATCCTGTTTTTGTATCTATATCACCAATTGTGGTTACCTCTACACCTAGTTTGTAATTAAATGGCTCAAGATTTTTACAATATTCTTCATCATTATACGTAGAATCTGTTTGGGCAAAACTTGTTGATGGAAAAATTATAAAAAAAATTATGGATAAAACCATAAGAAAATATTTTTTCAACCTATTTCGTATCACATTAAAGTATTTATGATATTTCGATACTGTCAAAATTTTTAGATTATATTTGTCAAATTCTAAAATATTCATCCTTTGCCTGAGCAAATTACATACTTTTCATTCATCACAGTAAGTTTTTTTAATACTGAAAACTGACTAATTTTGAAAATTATGAGAATTTCACCAAAAATGAAAAAGGCACTTAATGACCAAGTTGCCTTGGAAGGACTTGCGTCCAGTAGTTATTTGGCCATGGCTTCATGGTGTGAGGTAACCGGATACAAAGGTGCTGCTGATTACTTTTACGCACAATCTGACGAAGAAAGAACTCACATGATCAAAATAATTCATTTTCTAAATGATATTGGGGCTACTGCAACAATTCCTGCAATCAAAGCGCCTACTGCAACTTACAAATCTCTTGAAGGTCTCGTTAAAACTGCTCTAAAAAATGAACAGACAGTAACAAAGGCAATTCATAAGATGGTAGAGATTGCACAAAAAGAAAAAGATCATTCAACATATGCATTCTTGGAATGGTTTGTAAATGAACAAGTACAAGAAGAAACAAAGTTTGAAACAATTTTGCAAAAGTTTGATCTAATTGGTAGAGATAAGATTGCAGTCAACGAAATTGATAAAATTCTTGCAGCAGAGGCAGCATCACCAGAAGAACCTATGGCATAAAATTTTAAAATAATTAATACCTCCATTTTTACAATTACTCAATGACAGTAACTGTTACAAGAAAACCTGGTGGAATCACATTACTATTCAATACTGAAACAGGTCGTGTTACTTACAAGTGCAAAGCAGAATCAGCTTACATGTTGATTAAGGCATTTGGTGGAATTGTAAAATTTAATCAAAAAGGTGCGATGGCAACAGTTACTGGACATGTAACTTCTTTGGAATCTTGTGATGTTCTAAAGAATGGTCACCCTGAATACAAAGAAGCATTAACAAAAATCATTGCAGCACACAAGGAATTTGCACAAAATGTAGCAGATTCATATCAAAAACAAATCACAGAACTTGAAAACAAATTATCTGCAATCTAAGGCTTGTATTTTTGGCATTTGCAGCCTCGAACCATGCATTTTCCATTCCCATCCATGTGAATTGAATTATCATGATAACATCCTACATCTGTATTGTTGCATTTCATTTTAGTTCATTAAATTAGAAATCATTTTTTTGATTCGTCATGGTCTCTGCCAATGTGTGTTGCTAGGTCAATTACACTACTCCCAAAATCTTTTCCACAAAACTTACAATGAAATGTATACTCATTTGGCAAGGCTAACCCTTGAACATAATATTATTTAAAAAATTTCTTGATTCTCAGTAAATTTACCCATAAATCATACAATGTTCGCATTCACAAACATCTTGCTTCTTTGCTTTTTTCAAGCAGTTCTTATGTTGACCTGCTTGACACTGCACACATATCTCATCTATATTTTCAACAGAGGTGTATTTTTTTGATTGATCAAATCCAAAACCTCCATCTTGTGGGCCAACCATGATTTAACATGAATGATGTAGTATTTCTAGTTCACTGATTTATTGCAGATTTTATAACGTCAACCAATTCATTTTTATGCTCTTCAATGATTCCTCTAATCTCAAATGAATCAACATATCCTCCAGCGGATGCACGTGTTGCTTTTAGTAAATAATGTAGTGTCCCTTCCTCAATTTTTCCTACGTAATACCCATACAAAAAATCCACTTCATTTTCACACTTCCAAATTTTTTTGATATTCGGAAATGTTTGTTTTATCTCTGAGTTAATCTCTAAAATTCGATTTTTGATATATTGATCAAGAGATTTTCTTATTGTGGAATCTTGTAACAATTGTAATTTGTTTAGAATACTTGTTTTTAGTCCTTTTTCTCATCTTTGGCATCTTCAGGATTATCCCACATATGCATAGTTCCCCTGATCATAAATGAGCCTACGATAATGGCTACTAATCCTCCAACAATAAAGACAAAAAATTTGCCTACATCTTTTATGCTTGCCAATAATGCTTTTCCGTATTCATTCTAATTATAATTGTCTAAGTGATTGGATTAGATTCAATAATGAGGTTAAATGATTATTATCATATGTCAAGGATTAAACAAATTGCTATTTGGATTGGAATCATTGGGGGCGGTATAGGCTTTTTCTTCTTCTCAATTGAAGCTGCAGAATTTATGCGATAGTTCTCAAAAATTAATTACATCCTGTAAACTTGTATAATCATTGTCTGAAATTACTGAAGAGATCAAGAATTTTTTGAATTTACAAAAGTTGGGGTATGTTGCAACTGTTTCATCTAATGGAACTCCAAACATTTCACCAAAGGGAACCATATTTGGATGGTCAAAAAACCAACTGGTATTTGCAGATATTCGCTCACCTGACACTGTGCAAAATTTGAAGATTAATCCTAATGTGGAAATTAATGTAATTGACCCCCTACTGCGAAAAGGATTTCTCTTCAAGGGAACAGCTAAAATTGTCCAAGACACCTCTCTTTATAATGATATTTTGAAGCACTATCGAGAAAAAGGTATCAAGAGTCCGATCAATGCAATTGTTCTAGTTGATGTTATTGAGATATCTGAAGTGACGTCTCCTTTGTATGATATGGGAATCAAAGAAGATGAAATTAAATCCAGATGGAAAAAACATTTTGAAAGTTTATGATTTATGTTCTTCTGATTTGAGTTTATCTAATTCTTTTTTTGTTTCTTCGTGTTCTTGTCTTTCTTTTTCTAAAAGCATTTGAATTGCTTCCAATTCTTTTTGTGTATTGTTTAGTTTTGATTTTAGTGAGCCCACAACAGCACTTGCAGCCTCTATTACTCCTGCAGAACTTTTGCTATTTCCTTGAATGAAATCTTTTTCTTTTGGTGTAAGAATGCTAGTATCTTGAAATTCATCTTTTTTGTTTAATTCCTCTTTTGCGTTGTATAGACGTGAGTTCGCCTCATCAAGTTCTTTTTCTGCATCTATCTGTTGTTTTCTAATTTGAGATAGCATTGATTGTTCTGTTGTAATTTTTTCTTTAGTTTCTTTATACTCTTTAGTAATTTCTTCTAACTCTTGTTTTATTTTTGATAGATTTCCTTCTGTCTTACTAAATTCTTCAGATGATTTTGAATCTTTAATTAGTTCAGAATTTTTTATTTTTTCTTTAGTTTCTTTATATTCCCTAATAACAATATCAAGTTCCATCTTTTTTTGATTAAGTTCTTTTTTTACTAACATCAAATTGCTTACTGATGTTTCATATTCTTCTTTGACTGAATCAATTTTTTTTTCAATATTATTTAGTTCATCTTGTTTTCTTCTGAACTCATTTTGGAGGTTTTCAACTTCTGTTTCTAATTCTTCTTTTAGTACAAATTCTTCACTATTTTCTGATACTGTGTCCTCTTTTTTACCAAAAAAACCCATTCTTTTCTCACCGTCTTTCTTTAAAACATGAATCTTTCTTTATTGTTGTTTTGTTCTATGTCTGATGAATTTGAGGTAGAATCCTAACCCCCCGATAATTAGACCTGCAACCCATGTCATCACACTCATACTTTTTGGAACGATTGCCTCTTGTGGACCTATAATGAGTAACAATGCCCCCATTATGATTAATGCAAATCCCCCACTGTTTTTTGATTTGTTGTGTTCTGAATGTACCATTTTCTACGTATACTCTGATAGTGTTTTTGCCACTTGCTTTCTTCCTATGTCTGAAATGAAAGGTCCAATCTTTGGTCCTCTAGATGTACCTAGAATGATTTGGTATAATATCTTAAAGAAATCTTTTGGTTGCACATCATTTGATTTTGCTATTTGATAGATTGTATTTTGAATGTCTTCAGGTTCTTCATCTCCACCAAGTGCTTCAGACAAAATTTTCAATGCTTTTTTTGCGGTTTCATCCAAATCCACTTGAGTTTTTTCTTGCTCATCAAATTCATCTGAAAAATTTCCTGCAAGTTCAATAAGTTTTTCAATTTCAGGTTCTGGATTTTTTATTACTCCGTAATCAAGTAATTTTTTCATCACTCTTTCATTTCTATTTTCTTTGAATATTTTTGTCAATTCGATTAACAGTCTATAATTGACATGAGTACATGCTTGTTTTGGAGGGTTTAGAAGATTGACATATTCGTATAGGCCTTTTGATTTTACAAGTTTTGCCTGATTATCTACTTTGATTCTTCCAAAGTTAATGTCTTCTAATTCATTATATTCATTCATTAATGATGGTATGTCTTCTACTCCAAGCTCACGTGCGCCAGTAATTCTTTTGTATAGTAATAACAGAATTGATTTTGGACTACCAAATTCTAACCATCTTTGTGCAGTCAATACATTCCCAAGTGATTTTGAAATCTTCTTTCCTCCTTTATCTAGGAACATTTCATATTTTACATGGTGAGGGTGTGGGAAATCTAAAATTTCATCCGCTACCCAGTCATTTACTTTAACTGAATCCATGATGTCTTTTCCATATGCTTCAAATCTGATATCAAATGCCGCCCATCTTGCAGCAAATTCCACTTTCCAGGCTAGTTTCCCAAGATCTTTCCCAATATCTGCTTCCCCTTTATGACCACAACCTTTGATCATTTGTGATCCAATTTCTGCGTCATGACAATTGTATTTGACCTTCTTTTCATCTGCAATGTACTCTGTTGCTTCCGCGGTGTATAGGCGATTACAGTTGGCACAAACTGGAAAGTATGGAAGATATTTTTGATATTTTTCTTGTCCTACTAATTCTGATATTTTATCTCCGATCTTTGTACTATTTTGTAAGATTGTGTGAATGTTGTCTTTTAGCAACCCTTGCTTGTATGTGTCAACTGCCCTTCTGAATTCATATTTTATTCCAACTTTATCTAATCCATCTAAAAGAATACTACTCATGTGCATTCCGTATGAATCATGACATCCATATGGGTCTGGAATAAGTGATACTGGTTTTGCTAAATGCTCTTCTAATCCAAACTCTTGCATTCCTTCTGGAATTTTTCGCAAACCATCAAGATCATCTGAATAAGCAATGAGTTCTGATTTGTAACCCAAGTTCTCTAATGCTAATTTAACACCATATGCTCTAACTGCATCCCCTAAACTTCCAATGTGTGGAATTCCTGATGCCCCAAGACCGCTTTCAACTCTTAAAAGATCTGTATTTCTTCCAAGTGATTTTTCACGGTCAAGCAATTCTGAAGCTAACTTGTCTATCCAAGTTCCTTTTCCAATAATTTCTTGCTCTGACATATATCCTCACTAATCTAATGTTTTGGACATGTATGGCCCATATAACGAATACCCTAATTTCTGATAATACTCTCTTGTTCCAACAGCACTAATCACCAATAATTTCTTTGCATCAAATTCTTCTTTGGAAATTTTTTCTGCCTCCTTCATCAAACTTTTACCCAATCCTGAATGTTGTATTTCACTTTCCTCTTTTTCTCCAATCTTTAGTGACTTTCCATAAACATGAAGTTCTCTAACGATACAAGAATTATCCTTCACTTCATCTCTATGTGCGTCTATACTTGGTTTTCTTAATCTCAAGAATCCGTAGATTGATTCATTTTTGTCTTCATAAGACAGGAAAATCTCTTTTCCTCCTGAAGAATCATAATCAATTCTATTTAGTTTAACATCTTTAGGATCTGATTTTTTATTTAATCCTGCTTCTCTACATCTAATGCATTTGCATTTCAATCCCTGTTTTGCCAAGTTTTGATGAACAATCTGTCTTAGATTTCCAGATTTTGGGCCTGCAATAATCTCATTAGGGGAAATTTCTCTTTGAACACGCATAATTCTGACCCATTTTGGTATGTCTTTCTTTACTTCGGTTAAAACCTGAATCATTTCCTCATTTGAATAGGGAACATACTTTCCATCCTTGTATTCTTGATACATTGGGGTATTTTCAATAACCAATGATGGATATATTTTTAGCATATCTGGACGTAGTTGTGAATCTGAAAATAATCTCTTAAAATCTGCAATGTCTCCTTTTGGTGTCATTGTTGGTAATCCTGGCATCATATGTGCAACAATTTTGTATCCTGCATCTTTTGAAATTTGGAATGATTCTATGACATCATTGTAATTGTGTCCTCTATTTACAACATCGTAGACTCTTTCTTGCAATGACTGAACTCCAATTTCTATTCTAGTTACTCCATAATCTAACATCCAATCAACATGTTCTTTTTTACAAAAGTCTGGTTTTGTTTCAATCGTAAACCCTACATTTCTTATTGATGCACGTTCGTTGTTTGATTTTGCCTCTTCCAAACTTTTTGAATCTGTACCGTTTAATGCATCATAACATGATTTAATGAAATTTTCCTGATAATCTCTTGGCATAAACAAAAACGTTCCTCCAACAATGACTATCTCCATTTTTGATGGATCGTGACCAAATGCAATTAGTTTATCTATTTTTGTTGTGATTTGTAATTTTGGATCATATTCATTTTCAATTGCGTTAAGAGTTGATGGTTCATTTCCCGTGTAACTATTTGGAGAATTAAATTCTACTCCTCCTGGACAATATGTACATCTGCCATGTGGGCATGCATATGGTTTTGGCATCAATGCAACCACTGCAACACCTGATGCCGTTTTTGCAGGTTTCTTTAGTAAAACTTTTCTGAGTTTACCAAATTCTGATTCTTTGGCCATTGAAAGTATCTCGTGGTTTCTTGGAATTCTTTCAAGTGAATATTTGGCACAAATTCTCTTTATCTCTTCTTTTACTTGCTTTTTGGTAGGTTGATTAATCATCAGTAAATTTTGAGTAATTTCACTACATGCCTTTGAGAATACTGAATCTAACTTACTCATGGGTACTCACATTGATTTAGACATAAATTCGTTAAACAATTTGACTGATTTTCACTCTATCATAGCCTAAATTTCTTTTTTCATTAGGTTTTTCATAATCCCTTCTCTTCTAATCTTTTTAACTGCTTTTCTACCTGTTGATTTTTTTGAAGTGTTTACTTTGAAATCCTTTGATTCTCATTATTTCTGTAATCACATTTTCTTTGAAAGATTGACTGTTTACCTCAATTGACAGGTTGTTGATTTTCATAAATTTTTGTTGAATTCGTTACTTGTTAATTTTATTCTGGTTTTTGTTCTATGCTTTGCTCTGGTCTGCCATTTCCACCTCTTTGTTCTTTTCTATATTCCATCTTCAACCAAATTGGTGTGATTATTGTTGTAACTGCAACCATGATTACAATTGTAGAATATACTTCTGATGTTAGTACTCCTGCAGTAACTCCTACTCCTGCAACAATTAACCCTACCTCTCCTCTTGAAATCATTCCAATACCTACTCTCATTCCTTGAGCTTTGTTTTTCAAGAAGAACATTGCTGGAAGGCCACAGCCAAGCAGCTTTGTAACAATTGCAACTACAATGATCACTCCGCTGATCATCAAAATATTCAAATCAACTGCGCGAAGGTCTACTTGTGCTCCAATAATTGCAAAGAATAATGGTGCAAAAATTAATCCAATCTTTCCAATGTAATTTTCAACTTTTTCAAACACTTTGGTTGTTGATAATGCCATTCCTACTGCAAATGCACCTACAATCGGTGACAACCCTATGGAGCCTGCAAGCGCTGCTGCACCAAAGAACGACGCAGTCGCAATTCCCTCCACACTACCCTTTGCCTTCCACAGTCTTGGAGTGATGACTTTGGGAATTACTATCACTGCTACTACTAACATTATTGCAAAGAATCCTAATACTTGCAGAATTGTTATTGCCACATCTGCAATATTGATACTTTCAATTCCTGCGTCTGAACCTGTAATTGAAATTACTACTGACAATACCGCAATTGCTAAAATATCATCAACTACTGCAGCACCAATGATTAATCTAGCTTCAGGTGCCTTTAGTTTACCAAATTCACTTAACACCTGAATAGAAATTGCAATACTGGTAGCTGTTAACGCTGTTGCAATCAGCATTGATTCTAATGCTTCAAATCCAAACAATCCAAAAATTACAAAACCTGCAAAGAACGGGACAACTACCCCTAATGTTCCAACTGTAAATGATGCTTTTCCTCCTTTCAAAAATTCTTTTGGTGTCATTTCTAATCCTGCCATAAACAAAATTACAATTGCACCCATCTCTCCTAGAATTTTGATTTCTTCATTGATGTGCAACAATTGTTTTCCATCTATGATGAAAAATTGACCTAATGCAAATGGTCCAACAATCATTCCTGCTAATAATTCTCCTAACACAATTGGGAGTTTTAATCTCAAGAAAAGTTCCGCCATTAATTTAGCTGCAAAAAGAAGAATTCCAATTCCAATAATTGTCTCAATAAATTGTGCTTCTGCAGCCATCTCTCTGATAATTCTGGAGAAATGTGTAATATAAGGCGATACTAGGTTGAAAATTATTTTACTATTGTTAAATTAAGCAATTTTTTGTGAATTGACAAAGACACCTTTCTTAGAAACTATTTGGCCTATCTCATGACTTGAGATCTTATTCTTTTTGAATATTGATTTGATTCTTGTCACCTGATCTTTTGGTGCTATTACACAAAATCCTACTCCCATATTGAATGTCTTATACATTTCTTCAGGTTTTACACCTTGTTCTTCTACGAGGCCCATGATTGGTGGTATTTTTGGCAAAGAATCTATCTCATAGCCTATTTTCTTGAGGCGTAATAGCTTGGTAAATGCGCCTCCTGTAATGTGTGCTAGACCGTTGATCTTGCATTTTTCTACCATCTCTAAAACTGGCTTTGTATAGATTTCAGTTGGCTTGAGTAATGCATCTCCTATAGTGCCTACGCCCTTTACTTTGTCTTTGACTGAATACTTTTTCAATAATGCTTTTCTTGCAAGCGAGTAACCATTTGAATGGATTCCTGTACTGTTTGCACCAATAATCACATCTCCTGATTTTATTTTATTTCCAAGTACCATCTGTTTTTTCTCTACTAGCCCAACAACCATCCCTGCCAAATCAAATGCAAATCCTTTTCCTTCTATGACATCTGGCATGATTGCCGTTTCTCCACCCACAATTGGCATTGCAGATTTCTTTGCACCTTTAACTAAACCCTCTACAATTTTTTTGAAAATTGGTACATCATTTTTGTTTGCAGCAATGTAGTCGACAAATGATATTGGTGTTGCGCCGATACAGATTATATCATTGACATTCATTGCAACACAATCAATTCCTATTGTGTTGTACTTTTTCATCATATTTGCAATTACAACTTTTGTCCCAACCCCATCAGTATGTGTTGCTAAAAGTTTTCCACCTGGAATTTCTACAATTCCTGCATAATGACCAAACCCATGTGCTATCTTTGCTTTCTTCTGAAGTCTGTGAGTTGATGAAATTAATTTGCCAATTGCCATCTGGCTTTGTTTGATTTTTGAAATATCTACTCCTGCTTTCTTGTATGTTAAAGCCATAATTTCATACCTTTTTGTTCTGAATAAAAGAATTTGCTCATTGGTTTACTCACATATACATTCCAGCTATTTCTTCTCTGTGCTCTACATATTTTTGAGATAACTCACTAAACTCTGAGTGAATTCTGTCTTTTTCTTCTTGCAGATCTGTTGTGTCTATTTCTATATCGTAGAAGCGATTTAAAGCCTCAATTAGCGTAGCTGCTGCTCCTGAATCTGTTGTGTCTCTGCTTGCCTTTGCCAATAATGTTAACCCTTGAATTTCTCTTACTAGACACTCGTTTAGAATTCCTCCTGGTATTCCTGTAATGAATCCTTGCGGAATCATACTGATATCTTTGTCTGCCATCGTTCTGACCAAATCTTCTTCAGCAGCACAATATGCTTTATCGTCATGTTCAGTACTTGCAACTCCATCTAAAATTACAATTTCTTTTGATCCTTTGTTTGCAGCCCAATCTAAAATTGATGCAACTAATGAATAAAGACCATCCATCCTTAACGTGATCTCACATATTATTGCACAAATTGTTCCTTCCTTGTTTGCATAGAATCTAAATGGATGACGTAATCTTCCTCTCATGAATACTGTTGATGGTGGAAGATATTTTGATCTCATAACTGCAATTTCATCCATTTCTAATTTTTCAATTATGTGATTTATTGCAACTGGTCCTACAAGACCTGCACCTACAAACCCTGCAAAAATTATGGGACTTTTTAACTCAACTTTTTTTATTTCAAATACTTCTGCTTCTGGAAATTCTTCTGGCACTGTTTACGTCGATTTGTTCTGTCTAATTACTTTAATGACTAAGTATTTTGTACACTTTTTGTTAGACAGAATTTAGTAACCTCTCTGTAATAATTAGAACTTAAGACCAAAAACGATTAGTTTCTTGGTGACAGTTCCAATTATGTTATTTTTACAAAAATGATATTTAGGATATTCTGATGATTTGTATGAACAATTTCTACGTGTCTTTTTTATGCAAATTATCTCTAGTATTCTTATACAATTGATGGGAGTCATTCATCAAGCGTGTGCCAGACCATTGCGTTTCTGTCAGGTCAATTTTGACCTGACTTTTTCCCTTACTTTGTGCCTAAAACGTGAAATTTTACTGATAATTTATCAGTGCCCACTAAATAGTAAAATTTCAAATTTTTGTCCATGAGGGGTACAGGATACATATTTGCAGCGAGTTTATTTTTTACCCTTTTTTTTAATTCTGCATATGCTCAAACAACAGGGGATCAAACAACCTTATCTGGAGATCTTCTCCATAATCCTGTAGCTCAAGACATTCTTAAAAAAATTGAACAAAGCAAAAAATGGATTGCGCAAATTGAGAAAAAAAGTTTTGAGAATTCTCAAAGACATTTAGAATTAGAACAAAAACGTGCTGAAGTACTACAAAGCCTAAAAAATGATCTTAGGAAATGGGAAGAACTTTGGGGCTATTACACATTTGATAGCATGCTTGAAAGAGCACTAGAAAACCATCCTGCAAAAGAGACTGACAGCATTTATGATCACCCTCTGAAATTTACTGCGTCAAAGATTGATGCTGGACGAGAAGCATTACAAAAAGTAGTTTTGGATGGAGGAAGTTCTGAACAAGCAAGAGATGCATTTGTCAAAGCTGCAAAAATTACTCGTGCTGAAATGTTGTCTGTAAATGCACTACACAATGTTCTATACAATAATGCATACTATAACCAACAAGTTCTCTTTGAATCTGATGGTAAATTTGATCATGAATTATCTGGAGAGGAATTACGAAAATACTATCAAGATTTTAGAACAAACCCTGAATATCTAGATGCAAATCCCCTTGATTCTGTTTCTTGGGAAGATTTGAGTAAAACTAACCCTAGTACCGAATGCAGACCTGGTTATACGTTAGTCTATAGAATCCATGCTAGTGATTACGTGTGTACTACAGAATACACTGCTGAGATGTGGATTCAACACGGAATGGGAAAACTAGTGACTGAAAACTTTGTAGAAAAAGAACCTGTTGATATTAAGAAATTAGATTTTGACAGGATTTCAAAAAAAGTAGAAAATCTCAACTACCGAATTCAAAATATGCACGAACATTATGAGAAAAAAATGCATGACACAAAACTAGAGTACAAATCTCTTTTCACTAAACTATCCAATGAACAAAAACAAGCAGAACAACTAACCCTTCAGAAATTCAACAACTCCCAAATAAAACAAAAACAACTCAGTCAAGAAATCACCGCGATTAGAGAAAAATACTCTAATCTTGAAGAAGATACTTTGACTGATCAAACACGTATCATGAAGATTTTACAAGAACAACATGTTCTAGATATGGATGATCTTGTTAGAAATCACCAAGATGATTCAGAGTTGAAACTAGTGTGGAATGCTGGAATTCCTACCTTTGAGATGTCTTAGTTGTTTTTTTGCATAAAGAGACTCAACATTGTGTGTCCCTTGTCTGTAATTGTATAGATCATGTTTGATCCAACTGCCTCTTTTTTGACAAAGTTGTAATCAACACATAAGTGAAGATAGTTCAAAAATGACTTTTTCATTCTGATCTTCGATTTTGAATACAATTCTGAAAATGTCATTGGATTTCCTCTTAGTTGATACAGTAATTTCAATAATGATAAAGTACTGTAATCTCTAGTTCTTGCTTTTACTGCACCTAGAATCTCTTCATCTCTTTTGATTATGAAATCTTCGAATTGTTCTGCCACTTCTAGTGGTACATATGTTAGTCTTGCTCTCATCATACCGTATGGTACGGTACATTACTTTATTAGTCTTTAACTTGAGCTTTGTTGATCTTTCTAGCTGATTTTTTTACACCTACATTTGATGCCTAAAAAAATATCATGTATCGACTGAGTACGATCTGGTATTATACTTGATATTGGTCTAATGTCATAAATAACCCCTTTTTTGAAAATTACTTGTGAAAAAGATAGAAGCTGTAATCAAAAGGAAGAATTTCCCTACTATCAAAAGTAACTTGCACATTGTTGGTACTTACATTATAGATAAACGAAATTTAGAAGACAGTAACATCTATGATGAATCGAAAGGCTCTCGTGTTGGTTCAACTGGACTTAAATCAATTCCTTTAGCTAAAATCGAAATGGTAGTCCCAGACAAGGATGCACGAAAAGTAGTTGAAATGATTTCAAAAAATTCTGGGTTATCTGCAAGTCATGGTGGAAAAATCTTTGTCTCTGAAATGGAAGAAGTTGTCGACATGGAAACAAATGATGCTACACAAGATCTTGAACTTGTAATTGATGAAAAACCTTCTTCTATCCAATTACCAAAACGTAGTAGATTCATCCCATTACAAAAATTCACTTTACATAAACTCCAAGTAATATATGAAGAAAATAAAGAAACGCTTCGAACCGATTACAGAATAAAATCATTTAGTGATTTTGTTAATCATTGTATAATGAAATATCTTCCAACATTAGAAAAACAATTAAAGAATCCTACAATTGTTTATGAAAATAATTTTGGCGATTTTTAATCTCTAGAAAATATACTCTGAAAATAACCATAATCCTACCAAAGTCAAACCTACCCCTGCCATAACCAACTTTGCAATGGATATTTTTTTGGAAGTTTTCATATAAAGAATAATAAAATTGGTGGTATAACAATTATTCCAATGATTACAGCTACCTTTGGGTAATCTTTAGGCTTGATTGGCTGCATCTTTTCTCTATGAAATAATTTGTTTTTACGAATACTCATACTGATCACATAATTGTTGATTCGCCTTCGTCACCTGTGGCAATATCTACTGCACGTAAAACTTGTGAGATGAATACTTTTCCAACCCTGCCATTTTCTTTGATGATTTTAACTACTTCATCTTCTTTAGACTCAGGGATGATTGCCTCAATAAAGTACTTCTCACTAAATTGTGGAACAAAGATCTCACTGCCTTTGGAGGCGTGGATTTCTGGACCTGGTCTTTTTCCTCTACCTCTAACTTTGGAAACTGTAAGACCTCCAATACCTATGTTTTTCAGTGCTTCACTAATTGCCATGACGTCATTTTCACCTAGAATAACTTCTATCTTGAGCATTTGATAATTGTAATTACGACTTGATAAATATAATTTCTGATTTTGAATATCAAATGATAATCATTTGAATATCAAACTAAGATATGGTTATTAATCAAAAAATATTTTTTTCTCTCATGGTACTTGATTCTGGAGATACAGCGTGGATGCTTGTAGCTGGAAGTCTTGTATTGCTTATGATCCCTGCATTGGGTCTTTTTGAATCTGGTTTACTTAGAAAGAAAAACGCAGCTTCAATTTTCATGCAAATATTTTTCGGATTGGCACTTTTGAGTGTCATGTGGTTTGTATTTGGATTTAGTTTATCATTTAGTCCTTCAGAACATGGTTTGATAGGAGATATGCAATGGACATTCCTTAAGGGAGTTCCTTCAGATGAAGCATTGCCATTTGCTCCAACTATTCCTGGTGTACTGTTTGTAAAATTCCAATTGATGTTTGCATGTATTACACCATTGCTTCTTACGGGAACAATTGCTGAAAGAATGAAGTTTAGTTCCTTTATCATATTCATATCCGCATGGTCTATGCTCATCTACTATCCTCTTGTACACTGGGTATGGGGCGGTGGTTGGTTAGCACAACTAGGTGTTGTAGACTTTGCTGGTGGTATTGTAATTCACACTAGTGTTGGTATGGCTGCTCTTGCTGCTGCACTTGTCTTAGGCAGGAGAAGAAATTACGGTCCTGCTATCATGATTCCTCATAGTATTCCACTAGCTGTTCTCGGTTCATCCTTGCTATGGCTTGGATGGTTTGGTTTTAACGCAGGTAGTGCCCTTGCAGCATCAGGTGGTGTTGCAGGTAACACTGTAATTGTAACTCACATGGCTTCTTCTGTTTCTGCTTTAATTTGGGCAGGACTTTCATGGGTGAGAACCGGAAAACCATCAATTGTTGCTACAATTAACGGTGCAATTGCAGGTCTTGCTGGAATTACTCCTGCATCTGGATTTGTCAGTGCTGAACACGCATTCGTCATTGGAATAGCAATCGGTGTAATCTCTTACTCTGGTGTAGTGTTATTCAAAGAGAAACTAAAGATTGATGATGCACTTGATGTAAGCTCAGTTCACGGTGTTGCAGGTATTGTAGGTTCTCTAGCAATTGGTATCTTTGCAAGTACTATGATTAACCCCGGCGGCGTTGATGGACTCCTATTTGGCAATCCTGATCAATTATGGATTCAAGCCGTAGGTGTTGCAGTCGCAGCTGTAATCGGATTTGGTGGAACCTGGATACTTATGCAGATAATTAAACATCTTATTGGAATTAGGGTTACTGCAGAAGTTGAAGATGTAGGACTTGATATTAGTGAACATGCTGAATCAGCATACTCTGATGAAGAGGAATTCATGTTAGATATGGATACATATACCGAAGAATTACAAGAAAAGGATGAAATATTCCGAAAAAGAAAGTAATTTTGGTGTAATTGTTGGCAACTGACTATAACGAATTAACTCAAAAAATTCTTGATAAAGATCCACAAGTAAGATTTGCTGGTGTTGCAAACAATAAGGGTGAATTGGTTGCCGGGGGACAAAAAGAGGATGTTGATAAATTACTTGCAGAAGATGATGTCAAAATGTCAATTCACTATGCATTGCAAAAACGAGATTTGTATACAAACTTGGCATACCGAATAGGACATGAGACTTCATCAATTACAGAATATGAAAAAGTCACCATGATTACTATTCCAATAAGTTCTAGTGAATTGTTCTTAGTCAGTACTGAGCCACGTGCAGAATATCTGAAAATCATTGATACCGTACGTTCTGAGCTTAACCTCTCTGCTGATTAATTTTGGCATCCGAATCATAATTCTTGTGAATGATGAATTGGAAAAGAAAATCTATTGTATTTAATCAAAAGAAATCATATCATCTCAAAAACATGTTAGTTTCTTAGACAATGGTAAATTCACTATTAAATAGTGAACTGAAATGCATTTTTGGCTCCTTTTGTGCCTAACTATGCTATACGAATTAGAAATTAACTCTAATTGCTTGAATTGTAAAATTCTAGTGAATGACTCCATTTAAACCCCTAAAAACTGAAACTTTCTTGTGGAAGTCGTAATCAGTGCTGTTCTCACTGTTGTGGGATTAGTAATGCTCTGTTTTGGTGGTAATTGGTTAGTCAGTGGAGGTGTTGCAATTGCACAAAAATTTCGTATTAGTAATCTTGTAATTGGTATGACTATTGTGGCATATGGAACTTCTACTCCAGAACTTGCTGCAAGCATTGCAGCTGCAGGAGAACACAGTGCAATTATTTTGGGAAATATCATTGGAAGTAATATTGCAAATGTTGGTATGGTGATTGGTATTGCTGCAATCCTTGTCCCACTTACTATTCACAAATCTGTATTGAGAAAAGAAATCCCTATCATGCTAGGTGTTTCTGTTTTACTAATTTTAATTTCAATTGATGGCGAATTATCTCATTATGATGGAATATTGTTACTTGTTGGATTGGGAGTGTTTGGATACTATACATTCAAAGATGCAATTAAACAACGACAAAACAACAAAGAGAATCCTCCACAAGGTGGCAATAATGTATATCTTAAATCAATTGGTCTGATTGGACTTGGAATTGGTCTTTTGTATATTGGTGCAATTTTGACAGTTGATAATGCTGTGGTTCTTGCAAAAGAATTTGGATTATCTGAAAAAATTATTGGTTTGACAGTAATTGCAATTGGAACGTCACTTCCAGAATTAATCACTTCCATAATTGCAATTAGAAAAGGACATAGTGATATTGGTGTTGGAAATATCATCGGAAGTAACATCTACAACATATTGATGATTATGGGGGTTGGTGCTGCTCTAGGTGGTGTTATGATTTCATCTGACGTGTATATTGATTATGCAATAATGATTCTCTTTAGCCTATCATTACTAATTGGTCTAAAAACAGGTGTGATTAACAAAACCATGGGTGTATGTTTAACAATTGGGTATGTTGCATATCTGGTATTGGCATTTTTCAAATGATTTACAATGTCTATTTGTTTAGATGGATATTGCTTTGATGTTTTCAGCCTTAATTGATGGTGTTATTGATGGTAGTGATGCCCACTGGATAACATTTTGCTGATTGTTCCCAATATCTGAAACATTCTTTAACATTGCTGGAAGGTTGTGGATTATTCTAACTGATTTTCCAGGACTTTTGATTTCCCCATTTTCAATAATTTTGACTCCACTCCTCGCAGTGCATGAGAAATCACCCTTGATTGGATTTACTGCATAAGTATACCATAATCTGCCAACTAAAATTCCATGTTTTGTGTCTTTGATCATATCTTCCTGTGAGGATTTTCCTGAATCAATCTTCAGATTATGCGGCATAGCAATTGTTATCGGCTCCGAACTTCTACCCATTGGGGATCCAATTCTAGAACCATTTCCTGATGATTTTTTGTTTTCTTTGTAGCTATCATAAAGATTTGAAAATGTATTTTTAAAAACCCCCTTTTCGATCAAATTGTTTTTCTGCGTTCTCACTCCTTCGTCATCAACTACTTTTGTTCCCACTCCTTCTGCAATATGAGGATCATCTGTTAAATTGAAATTACTAACTGCAATCTCTTCATCAAAATTATTTGAAAAACAACTCTTCTTTTCTGTAACCGTCTTAAAATTAAAATTTGATGATACTACAAATGCTAATAATTCTCCTACAGAATATGGTTCAAAAATAATATCATAAGTATCTGAATCAATTTTTTTAGGATTTACTGACTCAATACACATCTTTTTAGCATCTTTGCCAATTTGTTCAGGCGAAAAGTTTTCCAGAGTTCTACCGCTTGCATGACCAATGCCTGATACTGGTAAAACACCTTGTTCGGATTCTGCATTGATGATTCCAGAAATATACGTTGATTTATCAAAAAATGACAATCCATTGGAATTTTCAAGTTCAAACAACTCTGAAACTATGTTTAATGAACCGGTAATCGTATTGATTTTATCAGAATTTGCTGAATTTATCATGGATTGTGCGATATCCATCATTTCTGAGCCTGATATTTTCTCTAACTTTTCATCAAAAGTCCCTTCCATGTTTGTACTGTGTGTGGTTGTGGGTAATCCCTGCCAGAATTCTCTTGGTTTGAGATTTGGAATTGTCGAAAATGCTGACTCTACTGAATCTTCAATGTTCTCCTGTTTTGTAGTTTGAATTGACGCAATTTTTTTATCATGAATTATTCTAATTCCGTAACTCTCATCAAAGTTCTGTTTAATTTCTGCAATTTCTGAATCCGTAATTCTAATTGTTGTAATGTTTTTTTTAACCGAAACTATTTCACATTCATCAATTTGTTTTTTCTTTGAATGTTGTAATGCCTTTTCTAAGGCAGACAATTATTTTCTCCTTGGATTTTCATACTTGAATTTATTAATTTTAATCAATTCGGTATATGATCCAAACTGTGATGTATTAGTAACCTTATCTAACTCATCCTCAGGTTCTGAATCATCCTCAAATTTTTTCAATATTTCGTATTTCGTGTTTCTTTCTGCTGGAATTCTTTTAATTTCCTTTACCATCCGTCTAATTTCTTTTGGTTTTAATAATTGCCCATGTTCTGAACCTGCAGAAGTTGATATACTTTCATTTATCAGAGTTCCACCAAAGTCATTTGCTCCCCACATCAACAACAATTGAGACATTTTTTGTCCTTCTTTTACCCATGACATCTGAATATTGTTGATGTGATTATTCAGCATTATTCTTGCAATTGCGTGAGTTAGTAAAACATCATTGCCACTGCCTCCTTGCTTGATTCCTTCATGTAGTTGATGCTTGTACATTGGTGCTTCAGTATGGATAAAGTTTAGTGGAACAAATTCTGTAAATCCTCCTGTCTCCTTTTGAATATCTCTTAATTTCTCAATGTGTTTCACTCGGTCTTCATGAGATTCCAAGTGTCCAAACATCATAGTTGATGTTGTGTTTATTCCCATTTTATGAGCATTTTTGATTACCCTTTCCCAATCTTTTACGCTTATTCTTCCTGGTGAAATTTTGTCTCTGAGCTCTTGATCTAAAATTTCTGCTGAGGTTCCTGGAAGTGTGTCTACTCCTGCTTCTTTCATTCTCTTGAGAAATTCCTCAATATCAACTCCTGAACGTGTTGCACCGTATAGAATTTCTTCAGGTGAAAATCCGTGAATATGTATATCTGGAACTTCTTTTTTGATCTCTCGACAAATATTTTCATAAACGTCTCCTTCCATGTCTGGTGGAAGACCTGCTTGAACACAGACTTCTGTTGCACCTAATTGATGTGCTTCTTTTGTTCTACGTACAATCTCTTCAGTTGGAAGAAAATACCCTTCTTCCTCCCTAAAGTCTCTGCTAAATGCACAAAAACCACATTGCTTAATGCAGACATTTGTAAAATTGATGTTTCTATTTACCACGTAGGATACAATATCTCCCACTCTTCTTCTCCTTAGCTCATCTGCAACTAAACCCACTAGATGGAAATCAATTCCTGATGTGTCATACAGTTCTAATCCTTCCTTTGCTGTAATTTCTTTTTCAGAAAGTGCTCGGTTTAGAATTTCTGATACTACGGGATCGATATTTTTGAATAATACATCAATGTTTAGTGTCATCTCCAATACTCCTCCTTTACTAATCCTTCCTCATTTTGAATATCTTCCATTTTATCTTGAAGCTCTTTACTAATAAAAGAAAAGAATTCTGGATATATTGGAAATCTGCATTTTAAATCAAATTCTGCATTCTTTGAATTCTCATCTACTTTGTCTATTTCTGGCCAAGAAAACTCTGGATTGACAAAATCAGGTGTTAGCGGTGAAATTCCTCCCCAATCATTAATTCCTACTGACAGGAAACTCTGGTATGATTTTGGCGATAGATTAGGTGGAATCTGTATGTTCATCTCTGGCATCATAATTCTAGAAAGTGCAACAATTGTTTTGAAGTATTTTTCATCAGCAGATGGTTCGTCCTTCATTCTCGTATCTGACTTTGGTTGGAAATTTTGTAAAATCACTTCCTGAATGTTTCCATATTTCTCATGTAAATCTCTGATGGCCAATAACGAATCAATAATTTCTTCTATGGTTTCTCCAATTCCAACAAGAATACCTGTGGTCATTGGAATTTTCAATTTTCCTGAATTTTCTAAAATTTCTAATCTTGCTTTTGGTCTCTTACTTCCTGCTAAATAATGAGGCATTCCTTTTTCTGTTAATCTTTCACTAATGTTTTCAAGCATCAAACCCATAGAAACATTTGTTTTCTTTAATTCCTTCATCTCTTCAAAATTTAAATTTCCTGCATTAGTGTGGGGGAATAGTCCTTTTTCTAACGCAATTTCTGATGCATGGATTAGATATTCTGATGTTGATGTAAATCCATTTTCTTTTAACCAATCACTTGCTTCTTGATATCTTTGCTCAGGTTGTTCTCCTGTTACAAATAATGCTTCAACACATCTGTATTTTTTTGCAAGTTCTAATAATTCTGTGATTTGTTGTTTAGACATTAATGATAGTTTTTCTTCTCCTGGTTCTGCTTTGTATGTGCAGTATGAACAACTATCTTTACAGAGATTGACTATGTTGAAAAATGCTTTTTTTGAAAATGTCACTGAATTTCCTTTGTGCTTTTTTCTTAGAATTTGTGCTGTTGAGAAAAGTTCGTTTGGGTCTGTTATGGCATTATGATAAATTTCGATAATTTCTTGATTTGAAACATTTTTGCCTTCTAAAATGTGGTTTAAACTCTCAGAATCAAATACAAGATTGTTCAACAGAAGAATTCAAGATGGGCAGTATTTATGCTTGTGTGGATGTTTACTTTAGGAAAACTGTCTTAATTGGAAAAAAGTCTGATAGTGCCAACAAAACCGGCCTACTGATAAATTTAAATGTCTTTTTGATCAATAATCCCTATGAGTCAAAAAGTATCAATTAATGATCACTTTCGTGTTTTCTTAAACAATGTGATGAATAGTCACCCAACAATCGATCCAGAACTATTAATTCGTGTATTGCTGTTTGAATTGAATCTCAAACGATTTGTAGGTCCAGATATTCCACACGTGAATCTCACTATTACCTACAAGCAAGGAACGGATCTACATCAAAAGCAGGAGGAGGGTCGTGACAAGTACCCAATTGAAATTACAACCAACAAATGGGGTGATGGAGTTATCTTCTCTGGTTTAATGGGTGTAAGACATATTGAAAAAATTGCAACTGATCCAGACATAGTCAAAATCACTGGTAAAGCCACACCTAGACACAATTAGAATATGGAGCGATGACATGGTTAAATTTCTAGAGAGTGTTACCAATCAATTTCCAGAACTTCGTGATAGTCCACTAGTTGACATTACTGATTATGACAAGTTCAACACTCTTTTGGATCACATTAATGTTGATTACATGAATTATGACAAAGTCAAAAGAACTGATTTGTACCGATTAAGTATGATGATTGAAGATCATGCACAGCGTGCATATGAACCACTAGTTGCTGTATTTGAAACAGAACACCTTTACAAATATGTTGAAAAAAGATATTACAAAATTATTGAAAACACACCAAAGACTTGGGTCATTGGTGGATTCGAAAACCCTTTCTTTGCACCAGAAACTCCAAGTAATGGTGAGATTTTGACATGTGCAGGAACAACACTTCAAGACACCTGGATTGTAATATCAAAATATAATGGAGGTCTATTTGGATTGGTCGCTGAAGATATTGGCGGTGTTGAAAAAGGTGATTGGTTTAAAGGATTTTTCACATCAAAAACTGAAGTCATACAAAAAGTACTTGATGAGATGAATCATATTATGATGACTGACATCAATTTCTTTGATATAGAATCTAAAGAAACATCTTATTGAAATTTTTAAATTTCATTTTAATCTCAATTTTGTAATTAGATTTTTTTCAAAAATAATTTTAATTTGGTCTTTCTTGGAGAATAATTGCAATGTTTGTAGTTCTACCATCTCTTAGAACTTCTAGAACCATCTCATCTCCTACAGATTTTGCTCTTTGAAGATGAATCAAAATATCGTCAATTTTTCTTACTTCGATTCCATCTACTGATAAAATAATATCCCCACCCATTGGATAGTTTACTCCATCAACATCTATTGTTTTATCTGAACCAATCAATCCTGCTTTTGATGCTGGACTATTTTCTATTACTGTCACAACCAAAAATCCAACTGCGTCTTGTAATTCTAACACTTTGGCCAAGTCCGGATCAATATCTCTTCCAGAAATTCCAATCCATGGATGTTTGTATTCTCCGTCTTCAATTAATGTAGGAACAATTTTTGCAACTGTTTGTGATGGAATTGCAAATCCCACCCCTGTAAATTCACCTGTTGCAGATTGAATTGCCGTATTAATTCCAACTATCTCTCCTCTCATGTTCAATAGTGGGCCTCCAGAATTTCCTGGATTGATGGCTGCATCTGTTTGAATTACATCTGGGATTGAATACCCAGAACCTGATGGAAGTAATCGACCTAACTGACTAACTATACCTGATGTCATAGATCCTGATAATCCAAACGGGTTTCCAATTGCCGCAATTTGCTCTCCTACTTTGAGATTGGATGAATCTCCAATGGTTAATGGATTCAATAATGCTAAATCTGCATTTACTTTGATAACTGCAAGATCTGTGAATTCATCTGTTCCAATAATTTCTGCATTGTATGATCTACCATCTAGAAATGTAATGACTACTTTTTGTGCATCATCAATTACGTGTTCATTTGTAATGATGTGACCTTGCTTATCAAACACAAAACCTGAACCAACTCCTCCTGTCTCTGAAACCTCTCCTCTTTGTATATTTACTCTGACAACTCCTGGCTCTGATTTTTCAAATATCTCAATTAACGACAAGCTTTTTGAATAAAGTGGTGTGGTTTCGCCAACGGTGCTTGGACCGTGACCATTACTCACTATAATTTCTGGTTTTATTGATTCAGGTGGTGATACAAGCAATACTGCAAAAACCCCTATTGCAATTGCCGCTCCTATTACTCCTCCCACAAACACTCCTGATTTATCCATGAGATTATTAATTCTCTATTTTACATCTAAAAGGCTTGCTATATGCTAATTGAACTTTGAGAGTGATCTTTCATAGAATAACTCCTTCCTCTCCATGTTACTGATGATGTCTTTTTAGCTTGTAGTAATCCACTCAAAAATCCTAAAACTACAACAAGACTTCCCAATGGTGCAAACAAAGCATGAACAAATCTTAATTCCAATCCTATTTTGGCTTCAATTACCGCTCCAATGTAAATTAACAGCGATGCTACAAATGCTGTGACACAAAGAATCATCGATGATAATGTTTCTGATGAAAGTAAAACTGATGTTGCAAAAATTGGAAATGGTACAAAAAGCAAAAACAATACTGCAAAGAAAATCCCTATGGCAATTTTTCCACTTTGAAGATACAAAGGCACCATCAATCTTTTTAGTGCGTTCCAAAGCGTAATTTTGTCTCTTGCCCAAATTGCTTCAACTAGATGTTCTCCTCTTACCATCTTCATCTTGAAACCTGATTCCTTTACTTTTTTCCCTAGTGCCCCATCTTCGATTATCTCATGCTTGACTCCTTCATGCATGCCTACTTGTTCGTAAGTGCTTTTCTTTAAAATAAAAAAACTACCAAAAAAGTAACCTGTTTTTTTTGCAGGATTGTTAACATTTAGTGCCGAAAATCTTGTATGCAAAAATGTTGAAATCATTGGCAGTGTAATTTTTGTCCAAAAGTCAAATGTGAGCATTTTTGGTATTGTTGATAGTGCATCTAGCTCAAATGATAATAGATGTGAGACTGCTAGTGAAATTACATTTGGTTTATGTGTAGTATCTGCGTCTGTAAATAGTAACAACTCTCCTGTTGCTTTTCTATATCCCTCCATGCATGCCCAATTTTTGCCCATCCATCCATCGGGTTTTTCTCTTGCTGAAACATGAATGACTTTGGAATTTTTTTTTGCATATTCTGAAATTATTTTTCCAGTAGAATCTTCGGATGAATCATCAATTACTATGATTTCATAATCTTTGTAATCTTGATGAATTAAAGAATCCAAACATTTTCCAAGAAACTCTTCTTCATTTCTTGCAGGTAAGATAATTGACACTTTGGGGAATGTCTTTGTTGTATTTTCAAATCTGTCTAAATATGGTGTAAATCTAAATGAATCCACCATTGTTTTTATCAAAAACACCCATGCGCCACTTATCCCAATTAGAATTGCTGATAATGAATAATTCAAAACATCAAATGCTATGTCCATAAACTATCTCTCTATCTCTTCTTTGATTTTTTGCATGGCTTGTTCAGTACCACTTTTTATATGATTTTTTATCATACTTGTGAACATTCCCATCATCCCGGTTAATTTCATATCCCATTGTGTTTGAAGTGTGGTTCTATCTCCTTCTGGAATCAATGACATTATTTTTTCACCATTGATTATTCCTTTAGTAAATTTTGCATGAATCTGTTTCATTGGATCTAGGGTAACTTCTTGTATACATTTTTGATCTCGAAATGCAATAGTAATCTCCCTTTCAATGGTATTTTCATTTTTTGAAATGTTTCTAACTTCTTTTGTTCCCTTCCAAAACCTTGGTTCGTTATCAATATCTGAAACTACTTTCCACACTTTTTCTATTGGTGCATTGATTTTGACTTTGACTTCTATTGTAGTCATGCGATACAACTAATCCTTCCGCATTAAATATATTAGATTCCAAACCCTTTGCAAATAGACTGTGATGGGCAACATGCCTAAAATCCAGAACAGTAACTCCAGTTCTAATGGCATTTGCCATTCTTCCGTCACAGTCAATTAATCTATGAAAGAAAATGAAACCCTCGAAATACATGCCAAAAATAGGAACCTTTGATGGTGTAGGCTTTTGGAAAAATGCTTATGCCCATCAACGTGGAAAGTTGTTGAAAAGAGTAAACGTTCCTGAAGACCAAATCATTGATTTAGTAAACAAAAAGTACATGGAACTTCCAGCACCACTACGATATGACATTGAAACCAGTGGTATTGATAAAAAAGAATTACAGTAATTCGAAATTCATTTAACAGGCAACGATTGTGTCACTTCATGTCCAATGTTTCATATGATGATTTTGCAAAACTCGATATCCGAGTTGCAAAGATCATAGATACCGAACCTATCGAAGGAAAATCCAGAATTATTAAAGGTAAAATTGATTTGGGAAATGATGATCTGCGTGATGTAATTATAGGTGGTGCACAATATTTCCAACCTGAAGAAATTGTTGGAAAAACTGTAATTGTTCTTGCAAATTTGGAACCGAAAAAAATGGCAGGTGTTGAATCTAATGCGATGCTTTTAGCTGCTGATGTTGATGATAAACCATATTGGTTAACTGTTGAAGAAGACGTCCCACTTGGAAGTCCTATTAAATAATTTTTTAAGGCAACAAAGTATCTTTATTCAATCCATTTTTTCTAAGTAAATTTTTTGGGAACTCCTTTTTTAATTAGGTGATTATAATTTCAAAATTCATGTAAAAAATTGTGTCTTTATAAATAAAATCTTAGGAAATTAATGAAAATATGTTGGATTTATGACTAGTCATAAATCATTAGATCTTTTTCTTCTAGTAATGCATGTAGGTTGTTCACTGATCTATAGACATCAGGCTCTTTCTTTGCTCCTGTACAGACAAGTTTTCCAGAGGAAAATAACAAAATGACTGTTTTAGGATCTAGCATTCTATGAATAAGTCCTGGAAATTGTTCTGGTTCATACATACTTCTTGGCAATGTTCTTGCAGCCTGTTCTAAGTGAATCTTTCCACCGAGATTAATTGATGCAACAATATTTTGAATTTCTACAACTGCATCTTTCTTAACTTTAATTCCACCCTTTCGAAGTTTTTGAACAACAGTCTTTACTGCTTTTCTTGCCATCTCTTCGGATTTGGAACCAGTACATACCATTTTACCTGAAGTGAAAATTAATGTCGCAGTTTTTGGACTCTTTAATCTGAAAACTAATCCTGGAAATTGATCAGGATGATATTCTACATCTGGAAATGTCCTTGTAATTTCATTCAAGTCCATCTTTTGATCTACAGATGCTGATGCTACTACATTTTCCACACTTACGATTGGTTTTGTTTGTGGCATATTCGATTTTTTTGTAATTTAACTATAATAAAAGCACTCGCCATCTTTTCTCGCTCCAATAGGCATTTTTGACAATTTTTTTCAATATTTTGTATTCGACGAATGGTTTAATTGAGATCTGACGATCGTGGAATTTAGTGGATTTTACTAATTTTGATATTGACCAGTTGTTTGGGATGAAAGATGATTCTAACCCTTTAATGATGTTGATTTGGATTCTACCAATTGTCATCTTTATTTTTTATGGACAAAGAATTCAATTGTATGTAACATCTGGCGAAATTAAAAAAGGAATCAAAAAACTAGATGAATTCCGTGATGAATCCAGAACTGAATTAATTACTTACATTAACAAAAATCTTAATCCAAAGAACAACTCTGAAAAAAAAATTGATCAATTCTTAGATTATTTTACTATCATGCCTGTTGATATGGATCCTAATGGGATTGTTGAAAAAGTTCAACATACAGTACGGTCTAGAGAAGATTATACTCGCGAACATGTAAAATCTCTTTTTTCAGAGATTCATGAAATTGAATTATCCAAAGTCCAAACCTTACTTGAAATTGCATCTTCATTACAAATGATTCACAAAATTATCAATCACATGTTTTTAACTGCAAAAAAACAAAATAACTATCCATTAATTTTACCACTGCAAATGATTCTTCCTTTTATAATGGAACAAGCAGAAGCAATGAAAGAAGCAATTCCAGTATTTAAAACAGGGCAACCTGTAGGTGATGGAATAGGTCCAATGGTTGTTGGAAAAATGATGTTAAATAGTCCAAAAGAAGTTATTTCATTTCAAACATCACTTGCTAAAACAACCTACGAAAATAGAAATTTATTTTTGTTAAAAGCAGAAGGTCCTGCTTCCACTGTTGGTAGGCCTGGTGATGCATTACAATCAATTGTTTCTGAAAACAAAATTGATGCAATAATAATGATTGACGCTGCATTAAAAATGGAAGGTGAGGATTCTGCTTCTGTTGCAAGAGGTTTTGGTGCAGCAATTGGTGGTATCGGAACTGAAAAATTCCATATAGAAGAAGTTGCAACACAAAATCAAATTCCAATTTTCTCTATTGTGGTAAAACAATCCGTAAAAGAAGCCATTACCTTGATGACAAAAGAGATAGCAGACCAAGCAGATGATGTACGTTTACAAGTTTATGAAATGATTAAAGAGAATACCTCTGAAGGTCAGTCTATTGTAGTAATCGGTGTTGGGAACACAGTAGGGGTGCCTCAATAATGTTCTCAAAAGAAAAGATTACTGTTGCTTATACTGTGGAAAAATGCGAAAAGTGTGGAATGCAAAAGAAAAGAAAATTCTCTGAGGGTGATGTCTTATTTGCAGAAGTATCAAAATGTAATTCTTGTAATGGTTCAATTATGATTGATAAAATATTTGGCGAAACTCTAGAACAGTAAGTCATGCTTTAGTAGTGACTGTAACGCCATTCTCTGTTGGAATAAATGTATGTTCTGCTTGAGCAACTCTTTGTTCATTTACTTCAATTAAAACTGGATATGCTTGAACTGCCTTTTTCTTTACTAAAATATTTAGCAGTTCTCTTGCCTCCTTTTCATCTCTATCTTTTGTAATCCATCTTAATGCAAATGGTAACATGTTAAAGTTCTCCCAGATAAAATCAAGTAACTTATCTGCTTCTACATCTTTTGTTTTCTTTCTAGAGTTTATTGCAAAGATATTTTTTATCTGACCATTTCTTACAAATCCTCCCCCATCTGATGTTGTTACAAAAGGTTCACATGCATATGCAGAATTTTCTGATAGTGAAAAACCTCCAATTGACCAGATATTTGGAATAGATTTTCCAGCATGTATTGTATACTGTTCTAAGGAATGGCCACTAAGATTTGCAATTGGTTTGTATCCCATCTGTTTAATTGTAGTCTCTATTGTTCTTCCAATGTCACTAGCTTTAACTCCTGCTTTGATCATTGACATTGCATTTGCTAACCCCTCTTCAGCTGCTTGTACAAGTCCATCATATTGTGGATCATAACAAACTGTTACTGCTGTATCTGCAATGTATCCGTTAATCTGTGCACCAAGATCAATTTTTATCAAATCAGTATCTTTGATGGTAATTGGATCATTTGGCTCTGCAGTATAGTGTGCTGCAACTTCGTTGATACTGGTGTTAACTGGAAATGCGCATTTTGCTCCGCGTTTTCTAATTTCATCTTCTACCCATTCACAAATTTCATAGACTGTTTTTCCTACCCAGTCTTTTACTCTGACCATCTCTCTTACTTCTGATGCAATTTTTCCTGCTTTGACGTATTCTTCCATTTGCACGTCTTTGATCCTTTGAGTGCCTTTAAAATGATTATCTGTGAAGCTTAAATTGGGCAACTTTTAGGATTTACTGGGATCGTGGTCTAGCTTGGTATGATTCTGCGTTTGGGACGCAGAGGTCGCGCGTTCAAATCTCGCCGATCCCACCATTATCTTATTATCAAATCAACTCACTACTAATACTGCCCGAGCAATGAGGAAGAGTTAGAGTAATGACTTTGATATGAAGTAAACTAATGGCTCTGAGCTCCGGCATGTTTTTATCAATTCTTTAAGATTTTGTTTTATTGAAATTTGAGAGACGCGATATCATTTTGATTGTGGGGCTTTTGCTTTTCATGGTTGGGTTAATCCCTTTCATGAGCCCTGCTTATGCTGTAATTATTGTAATTCTCATGTATTTTGGAATAAAGTTCTATGTTGCAAAGAGACGCCAATTAATGGAGAAAGATGTGGGCGAGGGAATATGCCTGGAATGTGGGGCTAAAATTCATCATAAAAAGTGCCCAAACTGTGATTCTTCTCAGGAATAATTCCTACGTAGTGCTTAAAACTGAAAAATCAACAAAATCTGTGTGGATTTAAGATATAGGAATTTAACAACAAGATCAACTTTTCCTCAATTCCATTCTAAAATGACCCTTTTTGTCAAAAAAAGAGGAAACAACAATGAATAGGAATCTGTCTATAGTATTTTCTATAGTTCTACTTGTATGGATAATTGTACCTGCATATGCTCAAACGGCAGAAAATGTTGTAATTAATGAAGTTGATATTAATCCTCCAGGAGACGATTCCAAATCTATCTCTGAATGGGTTGAACTTTACAATCCTACTGACTCTGAAATTGATCTAACTGGATGGCAAATTGCTGCAACATATTTTAATTTCAAAACACCAATGACAATTCCTGAGGGCACTGTAATAAAACCTGGACAATTTTTGACTTTTTCATATCAGACTGTATGGTTTAATGATTCAAATGAATCTGTAGAATTAAGAAATGAAAATGGAGTCGTAATTGACAAAACTCCAATACTTGCAGATATTCAAAATGACTTTACTTCTTGGCAGAGAATCTATGATGGTTACGACTTGGATAATTCTGATGATTGGAAGTTTGTAACCTCTACTTCTGGTTCTACTAATGGAAAATTAATTGAGACTCAAGAAGCAGAAGAGATTACTGTAACTATTTCATCTTCAAAATCTTCATATCTATTTGGTGAGACTGCTGTTATTGAAGGAAGTGTTTCTGAAGAAGTATTTGTAGAAAAACCATTCTTCCAACCTGAATCAATAATTGTACATATTGTTGGTCCTAATTTTGATAGAACTCTAACTTTGTATCCTGATTTGAATTTGAACTATGATACAACTTTGAATCTTCATAAAGTCCTGGGAATTAATGAAGGAACTTATGATGTTAGTGTAAGTTATGCTGGTACCACTGCAAACACATCGTTTTCTGTAGGTTATGAAATTACTGAAGAACAAACACAACAAGAAAGTTTTCTAACCCTGACTACTGACAAATCTCAATACATTCCAGGTCAGATGGTTTCAATCATTGGCACTGCAAATGAAATCATTCCATTTGCAGGAATGAAATTCACTGTTACTGATTCTGCTGGAACTATTGTTTATGATGGCAGTTTATTCCCAATTAATGGAGAATTTACTACTGACATTTATGTTTCCACTGTCAATCCTGTTTATGGAACTTACCAAATAATTGGAGAATATTTTGATAAATCTGCAATTACAACTTTTGAAGTTGTAGAAGATGTAAAAGAATCTATTCCTATCTCTTTGTGGACTGATAAAGAAGTCTATGGTTTAGGTGAAGTTGTAACTATTACAGGAAGATTAAATGATGTTTGGGTTGCATCCCTTGATTTAGAAATTATTCAAACAAAGAGTTTGTCCTTAGGTACTGGTGATCAACTTGGTGGCGGGAATGTTCTAAAAATATTAGATGTAGTTAGAATGGACGGTGATGGGAAATTCCAATACTCTTTCACAATTCCTAATACTGATAGTAGACTAGGTGACTACAAAATCAAAGTTGCAAAGGATGTAGGCTCTGTATCTAAAACCATCAAAGCAGTAGAGGATCCTGATAACTTTATTCCAATAAGTGACCCTCTGATTGTTACTACCAACAAACTTGTTTATGATTTTACTATGGATAATGAACTGGTAATTCGTGGACAGATTTTAAACCCTGTTGAGAGAACAAGTTTTGAAACTCCTACCGTTCTAATCTCATTTGAAACTGAAGATGGAGATCCTCTTTCTATCATTGGTGTTCCTGGAGGTGTTAACCAAGGGGCTGCCGGAGGTGAAGGATCTGTGACTGCTGATTATGAATTTACAGCAATTCCTGAATCTGGTGGGACATTTTCTGTAACTGCTGATATTAGTAGAGGAATATTTTCTGAGGGAACATACAAAATTACTGCACAGTATCTTGACCTTAGAGCAACAACTTCCTTTAACATTGTTGATGATTTAGCTGCCGGAGGTGAAGTTTCACTTGATAAGGATGTTTATGGATTAAATGAAAAAGTGACTGTTAGTGGTATAATTCCAACTAGTGACAGTTCTGTCACTATATCTGTTACAAGACCTGATGGCACAAAGACAACCTATGGAAAAGCCATAGATAATCAAAGATTCTCTTGGTCCTGGACTACACCTATTTCTGAACGATATCAAACTCTAAAATCTGATGAAGTTCGTGATGTCACATTTTCAAATTTCGGTATTTATAAAATCAAAGTAGCAGGTGACACATACAGCAAAGATTTACTATTCAAGGTGTCTCCTGATCCTGAAAATGATTCTTTGTCGACTACTCCTCTTTTTGTAACTACTGATAAATCTCTCTACCAAGCAGGAGATAAACTCAAAGTAATTGGAAATGTTATTCCTCGTGAACAAGGCGATGAGGGTTTGGTAGTTCCTGAGCGTATAACTATCAAAGTTTTAGATGGGAAATTCCCATATCCTCAAATTCATGAAGCATCTGTCTATCCAAAACAAGGTGGTGAGTTTTCAAGTTTGTTTGAATTACCTGCAACCATCTTTAGTGAAGGCATGTATACTGTAAAAGCAATTTATTCTACACAACAAGTTACTTCAACATTTAGTGTAGCTAATGATTTTGTTTTTGGTCTTGATGAACCTGTATCCCTTTTGGTATCTACTGATAAATCTGAATACTACCCTGGTGACACAGTAGTTATTTCTGGAAAACCAAACAAATTGATCTATTTGGAAGCGTATGATGTAAGTATTATCAAAAAATCAGATACTGAAATTACCTGTGGTTCTTTTATTTGCGGAACTCATGTTGGACAAGTAAAATCAATTCGTCCTAGCCCTTCTGGCTCTTTCACTCATGAATTCCAAGTTAAAGACACTACATCTTCAATTGGAACCTATGAAGTAACAATTGATGCAGACTTTGAAACAAAACATATTCGATTTACAGTTGTTGAAGAGCCACCTGCACCAAAATTAGAAACTGTAATTGAAAAAGAAAACAGAATTCCTGATACTGAAATCTCTGTATCCTTACAAGGAAAAACTGTAGATGAAACAAACTTGGCTCCAAGAGTCATTTCAGGATCCTTACTTACTCCGATTAGAGATGATGTTTCTAATGTTAATCTCAAGGTTTCCTCTCAAAGCGGTGTTTGTATCATTGGTCCTGATGCTGAATGTCTAGTTAGTGAATCTACTAGAAAACCTGGACAAATTTATGAGGTTGTTGAAGTTGATGGAATGAACCTGAATGTTAGATATAGTGGCACAGATGTACGCCTAGAAAAGTTCAGTATTTTACCTGAATCTTCTGATTCTTTCTTACCTGACTCTAATTGGAATGTTGAAGTACTCAAAGATGAACAAGTTTCTAGATTCTATTACAAGGTAACTTACAAAGCCATAGAGTAAGTTCAAAATACCATACATTCTCAAATTATTTGAATTGAAACTACAAGTTTTGATGTTTTATCAAGATGATCCAAAAAAGTGCACTGCAGCTAAAATGATAAAGTTTGGGCTTGCTCAAAACATCAAAAAAATTGGCAGCAAGGGATTAGTTTTAGACCCGTTTTCTGAAAAAACCTTGATGCCAAAAGACAAATCATTGATCAATACTATTGTTGGCGTTGACTGTTCTTGGAATCTAGCTGATCAGGCATTCTCAAAAAAATTCAATGGAGTTAAACGAAAACTACCACCATTACTGGCAGGAAATCCCGTCAACTATGCAAAATTAAACAAACTGACTACTGTTGAAGCCCTTGCTGGGTCATTAATTATTTTGGGTCAAAAAGAACAAGGTTTACAATTACTTGAAAAATTCAAGTGGGGTCATACCTTCTATGAATTAAATCAAAATTTGTTTAATGAATATTTGAAATTAGAAAATGAAGAACAAATTGAATTAATTCTAAAAGATTATGGCCTGCTGTAATGCTTCTTTAATAAAATAATTATTCCAATGATTATCACTATGGGAATTATCAAAAATTCATAACTTGATTCATTTTGTAAAATTCCAATACCTTGAATAGAACTGTTTGGTAGTTCTGTTTTCTTTTCTGTTACAATGAAACTTGATTCATAGAAATCTGGTTTAAGAACTGAATCTGATATTGCAAAAATCTTAACGTTTCCTGTACCTCGTTGAAGTTTTTCTGAATTAATAGAGTCTATGTTAATACTAATTTTGTCATTGATCATATCAATTGATTCTGATGATATCACTCCTCCTTGACTGTTTGTTAGAAAATACATGATTGAATCTGTATTTTTGGTCTCAATTTTAATTGAAAATTCTTCTCCTCTTTGAATCACATCTTCTAATTCTATTCTTGATATTGTTGGAAACTTTGGATTTTCAAATTCTGCCCAACTCCCTGCTCTAAATGGATATGATTCATCATTAAATGCACTAACTGTAATTGTTCGTGATTCTGGTGCATATGATTCTACATAATATGGACCATTACTGATTACTGCATGATTATTTTCATCAATCCATTTTATTGAAGAGTCAAATCTATCTTCAAAATAATTTGATTCTAAGTTTTTTTCTTCTAATGGTGTGGGAATATAATTGGAATCTCTAAATTCTTTCAAATAATTTTTGATAAGATTCGAATCATTTGGAATTATTAATGATAACCAATTGACATTCTTACTTGTTGCCCCTGATCTAGAAAATGATACTTTGCCATCTAAAACTGCTTTTTCCATCGCAGCAGAAATCTCCCAAGGCATTGTATTCCATATCACTGCCCAGTCTGCTATCTCGCCTTCATCAAAATGCCAAAAATCTACATAAACTTCAATGGTATCCTCATCAATTTGTTTAACGCCTATAATGGTCTGGATACTTTGAGCCGCTCTTGGAGTAAACTCTGTATCAAATGTTTTGTCGTTTTCGTCTGTTTGTGTTCCCCATTCGATTGTAAAATACAATGAATGCATAATGTCATTCATGTCAATTTTTTGACCATTATGCCAGTTCCCAAAATTAAAATCAAAAGTTACTTTACTTTTAGCCACTGTGTCTTCTTTGATATTTTCCCATGTTTGCGATGTTGGATTCCACATCACTGCATCTGTAGGAACAAGAAGACTTCCATTTGGACCTGCAGTATCTACTTGCCAGTTTGTTCTAACTGGAAATGTTTTTCCTGTAAATGGATGTTTGAATGTTCCAGGATCTGAAACTATTCCCCAAATATGCCTGCTATAACTGTCCGTTAAACCCATTATTGGATTCCATGCTCCTTGATAGATTTGCTTGACTCCAATCACCAATTCATCATTTTGACTTTGTGCATTAATTGGAGTAAACCTACTTGGAACTCCTGCCCCAAAATCATTCACAATTCCACTAATCTTTTCGTTTACAACATATTGGTCAATCTTACTTGCAAGAAAAATTCTCACAGACTCGTTGATACCTTCAACTACTGCATCTTGAATCAATTCTGACCTGTTTTGCACCGTTTCAAAATCGCCCGTGTAGATTTTTTGTGTTAGTCCATCTAACTTTGTATTTTCATAATTCCAATATGATGGATCATTGAATCCTGGCATGTTTGAAAACCATGGTGAATACATTTGTCCCAATCCTACTGAATCATATCTCACAAATGCTGAACGAGCCCATCCTTCTGTATACAAACTCCATTTCAAATCAGATGGGTTTGAGCCATATACTATGACAAATGCTTTGTTCAAATCTCCAAAATCCTTTTTGACTGTAAATCCAATCCTCTCTAGTTCAATTACTAAAATTTCACCAATTGATTTTCTAACTGGGTCATCACTTCTGATGAAAATTCTTATCTCTATTGGTGTTTCATTAATTTGCCATTTCTCATTAACTTTTACTGCCCCCTTATCTTTTAGTGACTTTGTGATAATTTCTTCAGCCAAATTTGGATTATATTTGAAGTTGAATTTCTCTAATTCTTCTAATATTGTTAGATATTCTGGGTCCGAAGGACCATAATACGAAATTATGGGTGAACCATAACCTCCCATCAACTCATTTACGATTAATTTCCTGTCAACCAAATAATTTAATGCAAATCTAACTTCTTTAATTGAAAATGGATTGAAATCTTCAGATTCTGCCGGATTTACGAGTATGCTGTAAGATCCTCCAGTTGAATCAAAGACCTGTAATCCTTCTCTTGCTTGACTGTTCTCTAATCTGTCTGAAGAAATTCTGTAGTAATACATGTCAAGATTACCATTTCGAACTTCTTCTAGTGCAGTATTCTCATCAAGATATTGAATGAATTTTACAGAATCAAAAAAAACATTTTTTTCTGCAAATACTTGATTTGTTCCAACTATAACAATTGAAAGAGCTAGTATGATAACTAGCAATTTTTTCATACCGTTAATTTAAGAGGCTCATAATAAAACCTATATCGTAATAACCAGTTCTTTTTTCCTAAAACCTAAATTCCTTTCATGATTGATGAAATTTAATTGAAAACAAGTCAAAAAATGATTACTGGTCTAAAAGGAATTATTCCTGGCGGTGTTTCTGTAAAAGATTTTTCTGTAGTTACTAACATGAATGAAACTGAATCAAAGTCTATTCTAGATGAATTTATCAAAAGTCAAATTGGAACAAAACAAGATAATTTCTATTATTTTGAAGACGGTGATAAACTAAAGATTGCAACTTCTCTACTTGATAAAGGGTTTCCAATAGATGAAATCGCAATTGCTTTGGATTGGAAAGACTTTGAAGGATTAACTGCAGAAATACTTTCCTCAAAAAATTTTGCTGTAATGAAAAACATGATTTTAACTAAACCTCGAATGGAAATAGATGTTGTTGGAATTCGTTTAGGCGTTGCAATGTTAATTGATTGTAAACACTGGAAGCGTTACAGTGTGTCTTCTCTATCATCTGTTGTCAAAAAGCAAATTGAGAGAACTAGACAATATGTTACAAAGACTGAAGGTGCAGTGGCTGTGCCTGTTATAGTCACATTATATCAGGATAAAGTTGATTTTATTGAAAATGTGCCTATTGTACCAATCTTTCAGTTTTCATCATTTGTAGATGAATTTTATGGAAACATTGATCAGATGAAAACTATAGAAAGAGACTAGTTATGAAGAATATTACTCCTCCAATTAGAAATCCTTTGGTAATTTTTAATGAATTATCTAATGCCTTTGAATAATCTTCGTAGATTCCCTGTCCCATCACTTTAACCTCTGTCTCATTTTCTAAGATTTCGAATTTTGCCGTAGTAGTGTTTGACTCTGCAGCACTTGCAATCTCTAAATACCATTTTGCAAGTTTTTCTGCACTAGTGATTAGTCCTAGTTGATAGTATCCGTTTCTGTTTCTAGCTTTAACTGGGGCATAATGCGTGTCCGATGTACAAATCTCAAGTAATTGCATCCCTTTTCTTGTAAATCCCTCAATGATTTTTTCTCTAACTCCGTTTTCCATGTTGTTTGCGTCTGCCCATCCAAGAAAGTACTTTTTATCATTAATTTTGAGACAAACTATTCCTAATCCCCCCATTCCCAAATCTTCTGTCCATACATCCATGTCATCTGAATTTGCATATCCAAATTCAATTGGGAATACGTCTTTTGTAATTAGAGTATCTAGACAGGATTTTGCAGCTTTGAGCATGTCTTCACCGTCTTCATTTGAAATTTCTTCTCCCATTGCATTATGACAATCAACAATTAGCGGTTTTGAATAATTTCTATTATTTGCATATTGTTCAATGTCATTTTTCATGTAATTTGGAATGTCTTCCATTCCATGTGGGGATAATGACAAGAATAGTAGTGGATTCTTTCCAAATAGTAGTCCTATCACTCTTGCCTTATTGATTTGAACAGTTACTGGCTCTGTACATTGCAAACCTTCTTCTCTGACTTTACTATTTTCAAGATTTTTTAGATAATTCTCAACTTCGTTTTTTGATGGTAGGTTTAATGCATGATCTGAAATGCTGTGCATTACCATTGCTGATGATGATAAATTCTTGTAAATCAGATATGGAATATTACTTCCACCTACTGGATGATATGGACCTGGGTGAATTTCAGGTAAAACCATTCTGAATTCTTTTCCTCCATTATTGGCTGATAATCTAATCTGTGATGTTGATACTCTAGTTTCACTAGAACGCTGCTCCATTATTTCTTCTGCTTCTGTATGATCATTTTTCTGTGATGCAAGATATGCTTGAATTGTTTTGTGAGTGCTTTCCATTCCTGGTCTTCCTGCTCTATCGGTTAGAACTGACCACACACTTGCAATTATCATAAATGAAATTCCATAAAACAATGTCATCGGGTCACTGAGCATTGGGATCCACAAATCTTGCGGAACTAAAACTGCAAACATTGCTAATGGTTGGACAAAGCAGATTGCCCATGCTTTTTTGAGGCTTACTCCAAGCGTTGTAGTGTAAATCCCAATTCTAAAACTTGCGAAGAGGAACATTCCAAATGTTACAAAGAACAATGATGTATCTTTGACTAGAACAAAGCTTGCTAGTAGTCCTAACAATACAGTTGCAGCCCATAACATGTTTGCAAATAATGAAGAGTGTAATGATTTTGAGTATTCTTTTTTCTTTGTGAATCTCGTATCAATCAATTGTGTTATGAATAATACTGAAACTACGGCTGGTATCACATACCATATATCTTCAATACTTTTCCCAAAATATCCCAAAAGTGTTGCCAGTGAAATTATTGTGGCGACCCCTAATGATACTACTAGTGAAAAGTAATGAGATGATGGATTGACTAGGGTAAGGGAAAACCTATTGTGAATATTTGATACATCGTCTGATTCTTTTTCCATTTCTTATTCAGGGAGCTAAAAAGATATCGATTGCCCATGAAATAGAGATTAAACTAATAGGAATTGATACTACTATTCTTGGATCTATCTTGAATCCTTTTGTCTCATCCTCAAAGAATCTCATGAGACCTCCACTTGATGCTGGAAGTGGTGCTGATTTCTTATCTGCCATTATAACTCGAAAGCAAGGATTTTGACATAAAAACTTTATTGTTTATTTTTGATCTTATCCATTGCCTCTAACAGTGAATTAATTGAATTTAGTATCTCTTGCTGCTTTGTGTGATCTTTCTCTTCTTCAAGTTCTTTCGATAACACTGTAAGTTTTTTCTCTAATGTTTCAGATAATGCTGATTTGATCTCTTTTTGATCAACTACTGGGACCTCTTTTTTCTCAGGCTCTCGACCACAACTTATGCATAATGCATGACCGTCTTTCATCACTCTTACGCCTTTACAATATGGACATGGTTCACTCAGTAATGTTGCCCCTTGTAGTAACATATCTGCTGCTTTTTTTGTGAGATCTTTTGACACTATTTCTCTTGGATTTTCTATCTAAAAAATCTCATTATTTTCTAAAATGTACCATTTCAAACAAGGCTTAATAGTGCGTATAATTGAATTGATTTCGAACGAATGGCAGTAATTTGTAATACTTGTGGTCTTCCAGAAGACTTGTGTGCATGCGGTGAACTTGCCAAAGATAGCACCAAAATTATAATTCGATTAGAGACAAGACGTTTTAAGAAAAAAGGTACTATGATTGAAGGACTTGATCCTAAACTAAATAATTTAGAAACTGTTGCAAAAGAACTCAAAAGCAAATATGCCTGTGGTGGAACTGCCAAGGAGGGTTACATTTTCTTACAAGGTGATCATCGTGACACCATCAAAGATACTCTCACTGGATTAGGTTTTGCTGAAGAAAGCATAGAGTTACACTAAAGCAAATTGCAAAATCAAAATAAACTACTCCAAGCTGTTGGTATTCCCTTCACTGCATTACTTTCTGTAATCTTTGGATTACTTCTAGTCTCCTTTCCCATGGGCATCTTTGTAATTTTTGAAAGTAATATTGGTGGCGATATCAATTATGACTTTCCTATTACTCATTTAGAATTATTTGAAGGAACTTCTGTATATCAGACTGCATCTGATGTTAGTGTAGGCGATGTTTTTGTTGGTCTGTGGATTTTTTATGTTGTGTTGTTTGCAATTGGAATCTTGGGCCCTAAAACTGGATTCTTAAAATCATTTACATCTATCATATCTTTTGGAAAATATGATGTCACATCAAACTATATGGTCGGTGTCACAAAATGGTTATCTATTTTAGTTTTAGTTTCTGTACTCATCAACTTTGTACAAGAACAGTTTGGAATTGTTACCGTTCCTCCACTCGATGATAATGATTTGATACAATTCTTCTATGTGTCGCTTGCACCGTTGATTGAGGAAATTGGATTTAGATTGATTCTGATTGGAATGCCACTGTTTGCCCTATATTCTAGACGAACTTCAGTAAAATACTTCTTCAAATGCTTGTGGTCTCCTAGAAATCTTGAAATTTATGATTCTAAAAAAGCAATTTTCTTAATTGCATTCGTGGGAGTATTATTTGGGTTTGCCCATATTGCATTTGCAGAATCTTGGAGTGAAGGCAAATTTGCTCAAGCAACAGCAGGTGGAATTATTCTAGGATGGGTCTATCTTAGATTTGGATTTGTAGCATCTTTGTTAATTCACTGGGCAACAAACTACTTCATCTTCTCTTATGCAACTTTTATCTCTCAGATAAATTCAATTTCAATTGAAAACGCATTCAATCATTCCTTGATGTCTACATTAGAATTACTACTTTTGGCATCTGGTGTCTTGTCTGTCGGAATGTTGTTTTTGCATAGGTATTGTTCTAAAAGGGAATCTTCTCTAGAGGTTTAAGGCTACTTTAAGACCTTTGTACCTATTTCTAATGGTAACTTCTGTGACTCCTGCAGCCTCTGCTACATCTCGTTGTGTTTTGTTTTCCCCATTTGTTACACATGCAACATAGAGTGCAGCAGCAGCTAATCCCATTGGGTCTTTTCCTGCTGAAATTTTATTTTCTTCTGCAGTTTGCAAAATCTTTGTTGCTTTTCTTTTTGTTTTCTCTGAAAGTCCAGCTTTACTTGCAATTCTTGAAATACATTTGATGGGGTCTACAACTGGCATTTTCAAATTTAATTCTCTTAATAATAATCTGTAACATCTTGCAATATCTTTTCTTTTAATGTTACTTGCTTGTCCAATATCTTTTAGAGTTCTTGGAGTTTCTGTGTCTCGACATGCAGCATAAAGTGCTGATGCAATCAATGCTGAAATGGAACGTCCTCTAACTAGTCCTTTCTCTAATGCTTTTCTGTAAATGTAAGCTGCCTTTTCAATAACTGCATCACCTACTGCTAATTTGTCTTTGAGTCTATCTAATTCACTAAATGCTTGTCTAAAATTTCTATCAACTGGTTCGTGGACCTGACTTCTACTGTCCCATGTTCTTAATCTCTCAATGGTGCTTTTCATCGAGGCTGTTAATGGTTTTCCGGTTGCATCTCTATTTTGAGGATTGATCACAGTAGCTAATCCCATATCGTGCATTGCAAGTGATGTAGGAACTCCTGCTCTGCTTTTGTTTTCACCTTCGTTTGAAAAGGATCTCCATTCTGGGCCTGACTCTTCAACCTTATCAGTAATTACAAATCCACACTTGCCACAAAAATTCTCACCAGTGTTTGCATCAGTTACTAGTGTGCCCTTTCCACATCTTGGACATCTGTCTTTTGGATTTACTGTTTTAACCATTTCTTATATCTCCCAAAACCTTTTATGATAATATTTAAAATTTACTGAATCATTACTTATAAGTCTGTTGATGATCGTAGCCAAAATATGGTTATTTTTTGAGTATTTTTTTAATTTTCTTACTGTGATTCTAAAATATGTTTAATTTTTTCTGCAATGTATGGCTTCTCTTTTTGCTCCAGTAGGAATTTCAAATCTTCAGCATTATCTACATCCCACATTATTCTTTTAACAAAAACCATTGCAACATTTAGTGTGTGCTCTTTTGCAGTACTCATGTGAATCTTGTAGCTGTCTTCATCATAATGAGTTTCCATCAAATCAATTGGCATTCGCACTAATGCATTGGTTCCATCAAATCTTCTTGATGGGACAATTATTGCAAAGTTGGGATGCATCTTGTAGTTAAGCATAAAGTCGATATCTTGAGTTTTGATGTATGGAATATCTTGGGGAAAAACAATTGATGCATCAAAACCATTTTCTAACAAATACTTGTCTGCAAGTGCAACTGCTCCATTGACACTTTCCTCTTTCTCATCAATGATGGTATGGGTGTTAAATTTTTCCCCTATCTCTATTGCCTTTTGTTCTTTTGTAACCATGACAACTTTGTCGATTTGTGGGGAAATTGAAACAGTCTGAAGAATTTCTTCTAACATTACTTTACACAAATCTTCAATTTTCTTTGGAGGTAAATCTAGACGAGTTTTTGCATTCGAGAAAGTCTTTACAGGAATTATTGCGGCTATTTTCAAATTAAACGTGTACTTGTTTTAGAATGAAATTTGCTAATGCATCTTCGGCGAGTTTATTTTTCATAGTGATTTTAGTTTCAAAAACTTTCATGTCCAAACTCTGAATCTTCTTTGAGAGCATTCTATCTTTAGTATCTATTATGATGTTTGAACATACATCTGAATACATCTTTGCTAATCCATATGCGTTTGATTCTATGCCTGCAGCTTGCATGTATTTTGCAGCAGGACCGCTAATTGCATTGTCTCCAATTAATGGACTTATAGCTACAACTTTTTTCTTTATTTTAGATAGTTCTTTTCTAATCCCTTTAATCTGAAGCATTGGACCAATTGATGTTAGTGGGTTACCTGGAGCTAAAATCACCATGTCTGCATCGTGAATTGCATTCACTGCTTCAGGATTTGGACGGGCTTTATCTGCTCCAATATACTGGATTCCTTCTACTGGGTCTTTTCCTCTATGCTTCACCCAATATTCTTGTAAATGTAATTCTCCTTTATCTGTGATAATTCTTGTTTCAATACTATTGTCTGTTACTGGAATGATATTTGCACTAACTGCAAATTTCTCACACATCCATTTTGTAATATCGCTGAGATTCTTTCCATTCTTTAACATGTTTGTTCTAATTAGATGGGTTGCTGCATCTCTGTCTCCAACTCTAAACCATGTCTCTTCTCCAAATACCTCCATTTGACGCAAAAAGTTGAAAGTATCTTTCTTGATTCCCCAACCTTTTTCTGGATCTAGTAAATCTGCTAGTCCGTAAACAATTGTATCGATATCTGGGCATACATAGAGTCCATACAACCAATAATTGTCTCCCACATTACTCACTACATTGACTTTGGACTCTTGAGAAACTAATCCTCTAACTAGTTTGACTGAACCCGTTCCTCCTGCTAAAACTGTAATCATATCATTTTCTCCTAAAACTGCAAAGTCTGTAACGTTCACTCCATATTACTTTTTCAAAAAATTGCGATCAATGTGTTGGATAAGTTTATTACCACAAATGTCTGTTTCCTAGATCGTGTCTAGGGCAGTCGTTTTAACCGTATTACTTGCTGGTCTTATTGTAGTAGGTTCTACTGGTTCAGTTTTTGGTGCCCAAATGGATGCAAGAATTAATCCAAATAATGAGTCATCACCATTTAAGATGAATTACCAAAAGACAGTATTCATAGAGTATCCAAACGGTGGACAACTCTTTGATACCTTACAAGGTAAGGAATGGTCTGTTATAGGATCTGCTGATTCCTCTAATCCTGGTGTTCAGGATTTAATGGACCAACTTAATAAAAAAATCAGATCTGATGGTAGTCAAGCCCAAATCACTGACTTGAACGTTTCTTATGATATTCACCTTAAAGCAAGAACTATCAACACCTCTGTTGATTACAGAGTAATTATTGAAGGAGAACTTTCAAACTATGTTATTACTTCTGACTCTCAAAAAACACTGGTTGATTTAGGATGGAGAGGATTATCTACAACTGGAGATGTCGTAATCGATGGTTATGAACTCAATTACCCAATTAACATTTTACTTAGTGAAGAACCAGAAGCTGCAGCATTCTTTGTAGGAACTGAAGCTGAAACTGTTTTAGAAAGAAATCTTATTGATGCTAACTTTATCTTAGAACAACCACTGACAAACTGGCACTTCTTGTTTGACCCAACTGGCATTAACGTTGACGCTGGAACATTTGGTCTAAGTGACGAGATTGCTGGATATGTTGTCTCCAGTTGGACTATGGGTGAAAGCAGTATTAGAGAAGGAAGACAAGTAGAAAGAATCTTTGAAGCCGAAGTAATGGCAGATCAACTTTACATTGTTAGAAGTGTTCAATCTTCAGACCAAGGTAACTTGTATGCAATTGGATTCGGCGCTTTAGATATTTTTGATGGTGTTGAAATTGCTGGTGTAACTCCAACTCCTCCAGAAGACTATGCTACTACCTCAACAGGTGATTTCCCTGTCATGATTATCTATGGAATGGCAGCCATTGCAGGTATTGCTGGTGGTGCATTCTTTATGATTAGTAACCGTGCTCTCAAGAATGAGAAAACTGGTCAACAAGGTATTGATCCAAACAGATTGGTAGGTTACCAAACCAGTGCCTCATCAGGTGGTTACCAAACCAACAGAGGTGAAGCACAACTAGCTGACGGTACTGATTACCAACAAACAAGAAGTTACTATGAGGACTCTTCAAACACAACTCAAAGTCCTCCCCCACAACCAGAAGCAACTCCTGCATCCGTAGAAGAAGCAGCATGTGGATGTGCAGCATCTGCTGAAATGGGTTCAGAATGTGATTGTGCAATGCAGGGTGCATGTTTGTGTGATGCAACATGCCATTGTAATGCCGATATTTGTAAAGAACAAGTCAACTCAATGAGTTAATTTTTGCACAAAATCTTTTCTAGTTTTTACAAATGATTATTTTCTTTTTCAACTTAATACTCTAAAATGAAAAAATGTGTGCTGGGAGTAACCCTCCTTCTGTTTTCACGATATTTCGCTTTGCAGCCTACCTGAACTTAGTACAGGAACTTAAAGTTCTGTTTGGCTTTGCTCCATGTGGGTCGTCTTTTTCATTCCTTTTATGGAAACCTCAGGTTTTCACCATCACTGTGCGCCATATTGGATTTTTTTCTGCTCCGTTGCCAATCATCTCTGATTATCTATCTCCAGATCACATATCCTGTATGGAGGGAGGAGTTTCCTCTGCCGTAGCAGCGTGTCGTGCTCCAGCTCACATAACTATGCTTTAGATTTATCGAATTTGAATATTGCCTAAATTTTTGTGCCTATGATAAATAGAGTTCCAAATTCCCTCTTCCATTTTTTTCTGCTCTTCAAATCTTTGATGTGTTTTGTTTTTACCTTAAATCCTGCATCCTTGAAAAACTCTTTCCATTCTTTTTTTGAATGAAGATGCATTTGGATTTTCATAATATTTTTCCATTTTGCAGTTGCTTTGTTATCTGTGTAAAAATCTGTACCGCAGAAAAACTGTCCTCCTGGTTTTAGTAATTTGAATATTTTTTTGAGAGCCTCTTCAATAGAGTCTGAATAGTACAATGCTTCCATTGAGAAAATAAAATCAAACTTTCCTTTATACTTCCATGATTCAATATCTGTATGAACAAACTCTTCATTTTTACTGACTATCTTCTTTTTCGCCTGAATGATCATCTTTTTACTTTTGTCTATCCCGATTGCTTTTTTGCATTTACTATCACTTGCAATCTTTCTTACAACCCAACCATTACCACATCCAACATCTAAGAAACTAAAAGATTCATCAAATGATATGGTATCTAAAAATTTTGAAACATTTTTTCCATGTTCTACTTCCATTAATTCTGCTCTGCCATTTTGAGCCCACTCATCAAATGTTTTTCTGACTCCATCCATGAATTTTATTTTTCTGATTTACATTATAACCTTCGTCTTACTGATGATTTGTATGAATAATTCCTACGTGCGCCTTATATTCAAATTTTGTAAATACATTTTGAATAGAAATGCCTGATGAATCATGTAGAAGTTGTGGTGGAAAACTAACAGAGTATACAAAGTGTGCTCATTGTATGAAACCTAACAGCATGGTTTGTGTAGATTGTGCCCTTTGCACTATTGAGCAATTTCATTCAATTTGTACGTCTGTGGAGACAAACCAAACCAATACCGTGCCCTTTTTCAAGTCTGGCAACTACTCTAGAGTAGTTGCCATGGCTTGATTCTAATTTCTACCCTTAACCAAATTGAATAACTGCCTTACTGCTAGTTTTGGATGGCTAGTTGCAAGTTTTAGCATATTGGATAATCCAAAATCTGCTTTGATAAAGTCTAAAAATTCTTCAGGCTTTAATTCACTGATAATGTCTAACTCTTTATCCCAATCGTCATCCGTTAACCCAATCCATCTATCTTGCACTTTTCCTGCAGATTTTATTTTGGATTCGATTGCTTTTTTCCAATTATCTTCATACTCTGATAGTTTCTTTTCTGATGTGTCATCCGATTTGATTGCCTTAGATGCAACTTCTCCTGCAATTCTTCCAAATTTTATTGCATAACGAATTCCTTCCAATACCAAAGGGTTAGCTTGTCCGGCTGAATCCCCAACTAAAATTAAATTATCATAAACTGTTTTTCTTGAAAGTCCATCATTTGGAATTAATCCATAGTGAAATTCTATTGGTTCAATTTTTCCTAAATCTGCAATCGGACCTTCTTTGTTTTCAATGAGTTCATTTAATCTGGCAGTAGGGTCTACTGGAGAATCTGGCTTTCCAATACCCACTCCAATTCTTGCAATATTATTTCCTAATGGAAAAATCCATGCATATCCTGCAGGCGAATATTTTTCTCCAACCATTAACCACCATGTATCTGCTTTAACATGTTCTACTTTTGCCTCATATTCTGCACCTGCTCCAAATCTTTCCCATTGTTTTACAAAACCCATTGATCTTGCAACCGTTGATTGAAATCCACTCGCATCAATGACTACTTTTCCAAAAAATTCAATCTCTTTTTCATTTTGAATTGCTTTAACCCCAATTATTTTTCCTGATTCATCTTTAATCACATCTTTTACGGTAGTGTTAACAATAATTTTGGTACCCTGTGCTTCTGCTTGGGATCCTAACCATCGATACGTCTTTCTTACATCTAGTACAGCTGAACGAGCAACAGTATCTCCAATACTTACTTTGTTGTTTGGTGAATAAAACTCAAAATTTTTTACTGGATTGTAACAATCCTTTGGAATTCCAAACTCCTCTATATTTTGAATCCATGTTACTCCGCTAGTTCTAACTGATTCTGCAATTGATTTTTCTTTTTCAATTAACACTACTTTCAATCCATTCATTGAAGCAGTATATGCCGCAGATGATCCTGCTGGACCCCCTCCAACAACTACTACATCATAAGTATTTGACAATTGGTTAGAATCAATAATCTCTAGGATATAATTTTGAGGTCTAAAAATTATTTCTTCAATACAGGCACACCGTTTGAATCGTTTTCTCTTTCAGGATCAAAAGAGTTCATGTGTGCTGGATCTCTGTGCATGTAACTATGAGTACCACCTTCTTTTCTGCAGAATTTTGAATGAATTGTTTCTTCTACTTTGAGTGTAGTTTCATTCTCGTGAAACAATCGTTTTCCACATTCTGGACACGTAAATTCAGGCATAATTTTACACAATATCAAATCTATTTAGATGTTTCAGAACTAATAACATCATCTGATCCGAAACTTTAGATGCTTAAAAATCCCTTACTTCTCATGGATGAATCTGAAATCTCATCTTTTGTAATGTGGTCTGCAATTACTGGAATCATTATGCTTGTCACTGGATTAAGTTATCGTGCATATATGAGGAAAAATAATCATGAGATCTCTTCATCTTGAAAAAAAGGGCTTACGTGGATTAGCAATTGCTGAAAGCTTTAGACAAAATTCTACAAAATCTGTTCTTGCTGGAGTTGTGATGAGAAGAGATTTTATCATTGATGGATTTGTTTTTGGCAGTGCTACTTTAGAAGGCAATGATGCAACTGATACAATATTAAAAATGTACGATGATTTGCAGAGACCTGACATTAACTATATTTTGATTTCTGGACTAATTGTTTCAATGTATAATATCATTGATATCCAAAAATTATTCGATATATTGAAAATTCCGATTATTGGAGTTTCTTATCATGATTCAACAGGAATTGAAGATTCCTTAAGAGACCACTTCCCAGATTCATTTGAGTCAAAACTTAATGAATATGAAAAATTAGGTCCACGTGAAAAAATCACTCTAAACACAACTTATGATGTCTATGTTAGAAAAGAAGGTTGTACACTAAATGAAGTAAAACACCTTCTTGATGATCTAACATTGCATGGTTCTATCCCTGAACCGATTAGAGTATCCCAGTTATTGGCAAAAACATTATTTGAAAAAGGATTATCCTTCTGAAGCTGTCTTTCCACCATCGACATTTAGAATTGTTCCAGTAACCCAACTTGCTTCATCTGAAGCCAAGTATGCTACTGCATTTGCAACATCTTCTGGTTCCCCAACTCTTGCAAGTGGTAATCTTTCCTCTAGTACTTTTCTTGCTTGTGGGTCATCAAGGTATGGCTTTATCGAGCCTGAATTAATAATTCCTGGATTGACACAATTACATCTTATGTTTTTTCTTGCATATTCTACTGCAATTGATTTTGTAAACATTGGAATTGCTGCTTTTGTTGCAGAATAAACAGCCAAGTGAACTCTAGGAATTGCTCTCTCACTTGAGGTAGAACCGATGTTTACAATTGAACCACTATTTACATCTACCATCTTTGTCAAAACAGCTTTTGTCATATTGAAAACTCCTAAGAGATTTACATCAACGAGTTTCTGAATTTCTGAATTTGACATTTCATGAAAATGGATTGGATCATTAATTACACCTGCGTTGTTCACAAGAATGTCTATCTTTCCATATGTATCCATAATTTGATTCACAACTTGTAGTGTTTGTGATTCGTCTGTTAAATCACAAGTCATGGCTGCAGTTGAATCATCCTTTCCTATCTCTTTTCTTGCATTTTCTAATCCATCTAGATTTCTTGCAATGAGAACTACTTTTGCCCCTTCTTTAACGAATTTCATGGCAATGCCTTTTCCAATGTCACTTGATGCCCCTGTAACGATTGTTACTTTGTCATCTAATTTCACGTCTATATTATACTCATAATTGCTTATAGAATTTTTGTTGAATTTCGCTCTTGATTACTTGGATTCGTTAATTCTTTTAATATATTCGATAATTCCTGTATAGTCAATTCCTCCTAATCCTTCTTTGACTGCATTTTCATACACTTCTTCTGCTTTTTGTATCATAGGTAATTCAACTCCTAAAGACTTTGCAGCATTAGTCATTGTGGTGATGTCTTTTTTGAGATTTTCAAGTGTAAATGTTGGGTCATATTTACCATCTATCATCTTGAATGCTTTTTTTTCACTCATCCCTGTTTTGAAATAAGTAGAATTTAGAATCTCAAGAAAAATTTTTGGATCAACATCTGCCTTTTTGACAAGTGTAATTCCTTCAGATAGTGCCAATGCTAGCATTGTAATTTGTAGATTCATGGCTAGTTTGATAGAATGCGCTACACCTTTCTCCCCTAAGAAAAATACTTTATTTGCAATTTTCTCAAAAACATCCTTACATTTTTCAAAACTTGTCTTGTCTCCTGATGCCATCATAACCAAATCTCCCGTAATTGCAACATTGGGCCCTCCCATAACTGGAATGTCTAATTTTTGTATGCCAAACTCTAGGAATTTTTCAGAAATGCTTTTGGATTCTGAAGGATCTATGGTGCTCATATCCGCAACAATCAATTCATCATTTTTTGCTTTGACTATTCCGTTTTCTTCAAATGCTACTTCTTTGACTGCATCTGCATCTTTTACTACAATAATCAACAATTCTGATTTCTCTGCTACTTCTTTTGGAGAATCTAAAACAATCGCCCCTCTTTCTCTTACTTGATTTGTTTTGTCTTTACTTCTATTGAATACTGTAACCTTGAATCCTATATCTAACAAATGCAAAGCTACTGCATTTCCTAGCATACCCAAACCAATAATTCCTATTTTTTTCATATTTTAATGGCGCTCCTCATCTTCAACTTCCCATTGACTATTACCAAATCTTGGAGCAGAGAATTTCAATTGTCCAACTGTTTTATCTCCTTTTTTGACTTTGGCAAAATCAAATTTCTTCATACTGATAACTTTGTCTTTTGGTTTGTACCCTCCTTCGATAACTTTGACTTTGAATCTCTTACTTGCTTTGATTATCAGTTTTCTTGCAACTTGAACATCTCCAATCCATGAGAACATTTCAAAATCTCCAAAATTTTTTGTTGATATGGTATAGCCGTATAGTCTTGCTTCAAGTTTAATTTTTTGAGTTTTTGCATGCTCATTTAACCATGCAATTACTTCTTCACCTCGTCCTTTCTCTATTCCAAAAGTCTCAGAATCTCTCATCTACAAAAACCACGATATTGAACAATAATAATCATTTTCAAAATTGTTAAACTAAAATATCGATTTAATGCAAATCATTTATGCTTACAGTTGATTGCAGAGATGTTTTGGCTATCCAACATGAACTAGTAATTTATGTTTCAGACCAAGTAGCAGCAATCCCCACTCTGAAAAATAACCAATTCACTTTATCTACTTTAGATGATGATGACATAATTGATACTAATACTGTTATTACTGCAATTAAGGAATTTTTAGATTCTATTGATGAAGGCAGAAATTTTGCTGTTATTGGAAATAACAACATGATCAGTATTACTTCTGTATCTGGGAAAGTTATAGAAAGGGAACCACTCCAACCCCAAGAAATGTTTTCGTGCTCTCATTGTGGATTTGTAACCCAATATCAAGTTGAACTAGAAACTCATATGAGAATTCATTATCTGTGAATTTTTTTAAAGATTCTGGGTATTGTATTGTTTTTAATTTCTGGAATTTCTATTGCCATAGCGAAATTGTAGTGAGGGTATCTTTTTTTGTATTCTGAAATGTAACTCTGTGCAACACCATGTGTTCTAAAATCAACTCTGACCCCATCTAGTTTTACTTCCTTGCCAAAAACATCGTAGACAACTATTGAATTTTTGTCTGGTTTGATGTAGAATTTTGTACTGCAATACCATGCAATTCCTAAAACTACTACAAAAAATCCCGTCACAAACTTATCCAGAATTTTTCTCATATGTTGAATTTCAACAGGATCTTTATAAGCACTAATTCCTGTTATCTGATATGGATAAACCCTCAAGAAATAATATCTCAAAGGTTTATTGCGAAAAATGTGATCTGATTTTTGAATCTCGAGATCGATTTGAAAAGCATCTTGATAACCACACTGGTGTTCGGTGTGAAGTTTGTCCAATTGATACTGTAATTGCGAAATTTACCAGTTTGTTTAAACGAAGATCATCTGAAAACTTGGAATAAGTTTTTTTAACTCATTTCGTTTCTTTTGAACATGAACAAAAAAGGCGTGATTATAGGCGTCGTTGTCATTGCGATTATTGCAGGTGTAGCCGTATCTTTTTCTTCCACTCCTTCTGAAACTGTAAATCTTGACATGAGTAGGACTCATGGAACAATCTCCACTGCAATGGGCTCTCCAATTTTGGGTGATCCTAATGCTCCTGTAACTATTGTTGAATTTGGTGACTATCAATGCCATCAATGTTACAATTGGTTCCATGACACTAAACCATCCATCACTCGTGATTATATTGACACTGGAAAAGTAAATTTGGTTTTTGTTGATATGGCATTTTTAGGTAGAGATTCTAGTCCAGCAGCTCAGGCAACTTACTGTGCTGAAGATCAAGGAAAGTATTGGGAATATCATGATATGCTATACAATGCACAAGAAGACAAAATTGATGGTGGATGGGCTAATGGTGAACGACTAAAAGCCTTTGCATTTTCAATGGGGTTGGATATGGAATTGTTTGAAAGTTGTCTAGACTCTGGAAAATATTCTAAACGTGTTCAGTACAATACTCAACAAGCAAGAGATCATGGTGTAAGAGGAACTCCTGGATTCTTTATTGTAGGTTCTGATGGACAATTACAAATTGGTGGCGCACAACCATTTTCAGTCTTTAAACAAGTTCTGGACCAATTGGTATAGATGACAAACACAATCAAATTCGTTTTTTCTAATCCAAAATACCTTGTACTTTCTTTTTCAATATTCATTCCAATGTTTATTGGATTGTTGATAATGTCTGAATATATTTTCCTAGAACCTTATGTTGTTAGCCATCTCCCTCGTGGCTCTGAATTGGGATTTTCACTTATTGTAATAATTTCCGCATTATCTGCACTAGTTCTTCCAATGAATGTTTATAGAATAAACATACTGAAAAGTTCTACGAAAAAAATGGGTGGTGGTCTTATTGGTTCGTTAGTTGGAGCAGCAGCAGGAGCATGTAGTTGTGGACCAATTGGATTTGCCGTCATCTCGACATTTGGTTCTGTTGGTGCGACTGCAACTGCATTTTTGACAAATTATGAAATCCCTCTTAGGATAATTGCTATTGGGGTTTTGGCGATTACCTATTTTACAACTGTAAAATCCCTTAAAACTGAATGCAAATTCATTCCTTAACTTTGATTCATTAGAAATTACCATTTAGGCAAACGTTTTCAACCTTTGGATACATCTTGAAGTCTGATATCATATCTGTGTGACATTCATTTATGTTCCAATCCGACCGAGTAGAAGAGATCCAGAAGCTGATGAAATTGAAGATGCAGAAGATTAGCATCTCTTTCCCATTTAATTATGGATAAATGAATTTAGCAAATTTTCAAAGTTGAACTATTTATTTACCTTTTTCAAATTTAACGTAATGCAAAATTTGAATTTAATTTTTGGAATTTTGATAATTGCCAGTCCTATTCTATTTTCAATGATCGCCTACCCTGACTCTGTAGCTTGGAGTTGGAATGAGGGAAGAGGTGGATACCTATTTGCACTTGTTTTTGTTGTGGCTGAACTAATTGGTCTCAAAATTGTAATCTCAAAAAAGCGATTACTTGCAGTTGTTCCAATTGCATTAATGACTATTGCTTATCTTGTATCTTTAGAGAATGGTTTACGAGATTACATTATTGCATCTGCAGAGCAGTTTAATGTTCAATTAATCTATTCTTGGACATGGATGTGGGATTTTGTTGTTATGGCAATATTTGTTGTAGTTGCATTAACTATATTCTTTGGAAAACGATGGATTAGAATTGCTCCTGCAGGACCTATTTTCCTAACTGGTACTGCAATTATTTTGTCACTCGATGCATTCTTCCCATATGATACACTTGGTCCTTTACAATACATTGTTCCGTACTTTGTACAAGCTAATGTTTGGGTAATTACAGTACTTGATCTTGGTACTGCCGTTGCAAGAGACAATGTTATGTTCTTACGTGGAGATCATGGTTCTATGGCCCTTCAAGTATTTTGGCCATCTGCCGGCGTTCATAGCATTATCATTTTTTCTCTGGTAATTGGGGCATTTATGCTAAAGATGAATATCCCTAGAGGACGAAAATCAATGTACTTTGTTTTGGGAATTATTGGAACAATCACTGTAAACCTAATTCGTATCTTCTCGCTCTCTTGGTATGCTCTCAAAGTGACCACTGATCCTGTGGCTTGGGAGGAATATCACAAAATTGCAGGTGAGATTATGTTCTTGCCATGGCTATTTGGATTCATCTTGGTAGTCATACTGATAGAATCTAGACGTCTCAAAAAGCAAGAAGAACAACATGGAACTAGAAATAACTCGTAATGTCTTTTTGTCCTTGACTCTCTGAGAGTTCTGAGACTTTGACTCCTAGTCGTCTTATAGTAATTGTTTGATTCTCTAATGCTTCTTTAAGTAACTGTTCAGCAGTTTTTTCTAATTCATCCAAACTCATGGTAGGATTTCTTAGCATTTTTGATTTTGATTTGTTTGATAAATCTGATTGAACAAAATTTATTCCAACTGATTTGAACATTTGGTTCTTTTTTTGAATTATGTCATGAACTTCTTTGCATAATTCTAAAATATTTTCTAAAAGAAACTTAAAATCTTTCGAATCTTCTTTTAGTGTTACAATCTTCCCATGTTGAATACTGGGTTCTCTCTTTTTTACTGGATCATCGTCAATTCCCCTAACTGCATTGTAGATGTACGTTCCACTCTTTCTTCCAAATTCTTTATTTAGAGTAAAGACATCAAGATTCTTTACATCTCCAATTGTTTCTAGATTCATTTCTACAAATCTCTGTTCAGTCTTTCTTCCAATACCTGGAATGTCTCTAATTTTTAATTCTTCTAGAAACTCATTAATTTTTTCTGGAGAGATAATTGTTAAACCATCTGGTTTTTTAAAGTCTGACGCAATTTTTGAAATTAATTTATTTGGAGAAATTCCTATTGAACAACTGAGTTTTGTTTTCTCTCTTATGGAATTTTTGATTTGCTGTGCTAAATGACTTGCTTTTTTAAAATCTCCCTCTGATCTATTTGTTACATCCAAATATGCTTCATCTCTTCCCACATACTCAAAAACATCTGAAAACTCTTCCATGATTTTCATTGCTTTTTCTGACATTTCCGAGTAATAATCAAAATCCACAGGCAGAAATACTGCATCTTTTCTTTCCTCTAATCTTTTTTTGGCAAACACTATTGGAATTCCAGACTTTGCACCATATTTTCTCGCAGTATAGTTTGCAGTTGCAATTGCACCACTATCTCCACCTCTATCTGAAAACACACATACGCAAACTGGTTTTGATTTTAATTCTGGTGATCTTATCTCTTCACACTGGGCATAAAAGTAGTCAAAATCAATGTGGAAAACGATTCTTGTTTCCAATATTTTGTAATAAACTTTAGATTATTACAATATTGTGTATTTATCTAATTCATCAAACTTTATTGTAATTATTACCATATTGGATAATATTTGAGAATTAGCAATATTATTAAAAATGGATTTTGTTAGATTGTAATCATGAAAACCATGTTTATCGGTGTAATTATTGTAGCTATTATTGCATTAGTTGCATTGATTACATTTATCATAATTAATGACATGAGTTTAAAAGAAAATCAAAGATTACTTGAAGAAGCATATGAAAAATGTCTTGTTGATTTTGACTCTATAGAAACTGGAATTTCATATAACATGAATCTCATGTTTGCAGAAGATATTGTAAAAAAAGGGGCTTATGGAGATTGTTTAGGTGATGCTATGATGGCATATGGCACAGAAGAACAAAAGAATGAGTACTTTGGAAGTCCTTAGATCCTAAACTTTCTAAGAATCATTTGGAGAAATTAAGATATATTGAGAAATAAGTAGGTTATTCAACTGTAAATACTGAGGCAAAAAATATTTACAAAAAGTTGACATGATTAATCTAAATACCCAATCCACTTACCAATATCGTGGACGATTATCCTGTTTCCGTTGATGAAAATGGGCTCAAAATAAAACCTGAAAAAATGGAACAAGAGAAACTATATCATTGCATTTTCAAAGAAAAAGCAATGTTAGTTTTCAAAGATTCACAAGATGTCATGAATTGTTATGAGATTGAGGAAAAAGAACTTGTAGAGAAAATCAAGCAAATTCATAGTGATGACGATCTGGAAAAATTATTTGATGACTATCTTAAAGGTCAAGACCTGAATAATTAAATAAAAGCAAGAGAGAATTTTGTTATTAAGGAATAACGAATTGAGTGATAATAGAAAATCAAAAGATGCAGAAGATATTTTATCAGAATTTGACTCTAGAATTAAACCAGAACCAACACCAGAACCAGAACCAACACCAGAACCAGAACCAACACCAGAACCAGAACCAACACCAGAACCAGAACCAACACCAGAACCAGAACCAACACCAACACCAGAAACTTCTAAACCTTCAGAAGAACGTGATGTAATTTTTGTTGGTACAAAACCAATCATGACTTATGTTTCTGCAACTTTAACTCAACTTTCAACAAGACCTACTGTCACAATAAAGGCAAGAGGAAAAAGAATCACCCAAGCTGTTGATGTATCTCAAATGATTGTAAAAAGAATGGATTCTGTTGGATATCTAATTAGTGATGTAAGAATCTCATCCGATTCACTAACTTCTCAAGATGGTAAGCAACGAAACGTCTCTACCATGGAAATTGACATCTCAAAGGAATAAATCTAAAACCCTTCTGATAATTCTTTGTGGAATTCTAATCTTAATACTCGCGATATTATTTTCAAATTCTTCTTGTGGTATTCAACATATGACAATTTTAAATGAAATTGATTCTTATCAAGAGACACTTGATCCGGAGTTTTGTGAAATAATTGTTGAGAAAATTGATTTGTTTAATGATTCTTGCAAACCTCAAATTGAAATTCTTGATTGTGGTTAATACTGTATTTCTTGCAAAAATGTAATTCCAAAATAAATTAGCATAACACTTAATCCTATTATCAAAATTTTGTAATTTTTGTTTGAAAGAATTTTTTTGCTTTTTGACGCTAAAACTGAAATTCCTCCCAACCATACAAAATCCATCCAAATATGTAATCCAAACATAATTAACATTCCTGAAAATGCCCAAATCATCATAGCATCTGAAATTAATTTGAATCCAATAGTTAACCACCAAATGATGAAAAATGGGTTTAATCCACTTAACAAGACTCCTGTGATTAATGCACTTTGTTTTGGATTTGTAACTAAAACTTCTTTTTCTCTAAGAACTGTCCTGATTTGTAATGATGCAAAAACAAAAAGTGTTATTGCTCCTAAAATTGAAATAATCGTTCTAAATTCTGGAAAACTTTCTAACGAGAAAACTCCAATCCCTAACAATATGACTAATGGTAACTCTACAATTGCATGACCTGTGGCCATTTTGATTCCTGATTTTCCGCCTTCTCTTAATCCATATGATATGTTGGCTGCAAAAAGTGGACCTGGAGCCATTACTCCTGATGCTGAGATAATTATTACTAGTACTGCAAATTCTATGAATTGTTCCATATAATCCAAATTTTCATTATTTTGATTATGAAATAAACATAATCGAAGGTACTACATGTACATAGAATCTTTTAGATGTTTAGATTCTTCTTCAGCTTCTTTGATAACTGTTTCAGCTTTTTCTGCCTCTTGTTGTAAAGCCGGTATGTCACACGAAGTTCCTGGAATCAATTTTGACATTGCTAAACATAATTGTGCACTTGATTTAAAGTCAGGACCCTCTCCATTTGTATGAAAAATAATAACAATTACCTCTTGTCCGGTAATACTTGCTTCATTTAACAACGTACCTGGAATTCCTGGAACTGTTCCATGTTCCAATACTTTTAATCCTGCATTTCTTATTTTTTCTCTTGCCGAATCTGTACTTCCAATTCCAATCAAATCCTCATCCCCATTTGGTGATTTGACTGCGATACTACTAACAACCAATCCTATTTTGTGTTTTTGTGCCCATTTGAGCATTGTTTTGGCTGTGGTTTTATGTAATGATTGATCTAGCGTAAGATATGATAAAAATACGCCAACTTTCAATTCTTCATTAACAAAAATTCTTGATGGGTAGTTTGGTTTACCATCTTTAATTATGCTAATTGGGGGAAATATGTCTGAATCAATTATTCCTGCTAATTGAAATTGTGATGTATGTACCATTGACTCAGTTGCAATTGCACTACTAAAACCTGCTGATGGAAATCCATCGATAAGATATCCTCCTTCTAAATTAAGTGGTTTGAATTCTTTGATTCTGATTTTTGGGTACATGTTTATTTTTTGTTTTTATTAGATAATAGGTTTTGTCTAATTTTGTAATTTGGATACTAGTGCTGCGTAGATAAATGGTAAGATAGTAGTTACTTCTGCATGTAATGTAGATTGTTTTGCTTTCTGTGTAACTTTTCCCCAAGAAATTGCTTCTCTAACTAATGCTCCGCTAAGACTACCATCAAATTCTTGTGCAGTTGTAATGTAAAATGCATAATCTAATCCTTCTCTGTACTGATTCCACCATAAAGTGTGATGTTTTGAAATTCCCCCTCCAATCATAAATGCTCCTGATTTTTCTGCTTTGAAGATGTACCCTGAAAGTAAATCTGCATCACCTGCCATGTTCAACTTGAAATCATTATGTTTTTGTGTGAATAACCAAATCTGACTTCCTACTGCTCCATCCATTATTCCTGGAACTACAACACTGATGTCGTTTTTGTATGCCCAATAAAGAAATGAATCTTCCCCCAAATGTTTTCCAATCATTTTACAAATTTCTGCTGTAGTCATTTCTTTTACGCCCTGTTGATATTCTTCTTCTAAGAATCCTTGCATCTTTTCTTCAATCAGTGGTCCATAACTGTCCATAGGCACAAGTACATTGCCTAATCTGTGGATATCTTGGTCTGCAAGTTCATTGTCATCCATAGTAAATGACCCTTCTTTGTAATGTGAAAAGTGTCTTGCAATGTCATGATCTAATGCACCACAAGTTGTAATTGCTACATCAAACCATTTGTTTTTGAGCATGTCTTTTAGAATTCCTCTTAATCCTGTAGATACTACTGCCCCTACAAATGAAATGAATTTAAGACATTGTTTGTCTGTAATCATTTCTGATAAAATATCCACACCTGCTGATAGATTTACTGATTCAAATCCTCCTGATTTAGATAATTCCTCAAATATTTTCTCAATAGATGTGTTAGAATCAATCTCTATGTCTTTTACTGGACGACCTGGATCAACCATATTCTAATTCGATGAAACCAAGTATAAAATTCTGCCTTAACTTTGAATTCTTTTTCAAATATCTAAGAAAACTTTAAACCCGCCCAATATCACCACTCTTCGAATGACAGGAAGAATCAAAGTTGGATTGGTAGGAATTGGAAACTGCTTTTCAGGACTTATTCAAGGTATTGAATACTATAGAAAAAATCCTTCTCAACAAGTAATTGGAATTATTCACGATAAATTAGCAGGATATGGAATTCATGATATTGACTTTGTATGTGGATTTGATGTTGGAGAAAATAAAGTTGGAAAACCAATCAATGAGGCAATTTATGAATATCCAAACATGGTTGATTGGATTCCAAAAGATGAAATGCCAAAAACAGATGGCAAAGTACATGAAAGCCCTGTTTTAGATGGCGTTGGATTGTGGGTTGAAAATAGAGTAAAACCAATCCAAAGTACAAAAAGTGATGAAGAAATTGCAGAGGAGGCAAAAAGAATCATCAAAGAAACTGGCACTGAAATTATTGTATCTTATTTACCCGTAGGTTCAGATAAAGTCACACAATTTTGGGCTCAAGTTTGTCTTGATACTCATACAGCTTTTGTAAACTGCATTCCTTCCTTCATTGCATCCGACCCTGAATGGGCTAAAAAATTTGAAGAGAAAAACATTCCATGTATTGGTGATGACATTAAAGGTCAAGTTGGAGCAACAATTGTTCACAGAACACTAGCTAAATTATGTAATGATAGGGGAACTAAAATTGAAAAAACATACCAAATCAATGTTGGTGGAAATACTGATTTCCTGAACATGAAAGAACAGGAGAGACTAGTATCTAAGAAAATTTCTAAAACTGAAAGTGTTCAAAGCCAACTTGATGAACGACTAGATGATGATCAAATCTATGTGGGTCCTTCTGATTTTATCCCGTTCTTAGGCAACACCAAATTGATGTTTATGAGAATTGAAGGTCGTCAATGGGCAAACATTCCTTACAATATGGAAGTCCGTTTAGATGTTGATGATAAAGCAAATTCTGCAGGTATTGTAATTGATGCAATTAGACTTGCAAAGATTGCTCTTGATAGAGGTGTTGGAGGTCCAATCAAACCTGCTAGTGCATATTTAATGAAACACCCAATTGAACAAACTTCGGATGTTGCTGCAAAGACTGCATGTGAAAAATTTGTATCTGGCGAATAATTAACTAAACTTGTTTGCGTCTGAAAATCTAATTTTTCTGGTTTTTTGATATTTTTTTAATTTGAATTCTTTTGAAACAGAATTTTCTTTTTTTAGTTTGGTTAGTTTGGTATTGACCACTTTGTTATTCTCCACCAAATCTACAATGGTACTGTTACCGCCAAATCTTCTGTTTTCTACATTTGCCGCCAGAATTGGAATCCTGTTCTCAAGTGCTCTTACTTGAACATACATTTGCCATGATTCTATTCCTCTTCTCACAATTCTGCTAGGTGATAGTAATACTTGGGCTCCTTTTTTAGTCAAAGTATTTGCTACTTGTGGGAATACCATATCATAGCAAATTATCACTCCAAACTTACAGGCTGTATTGAAAATTTTAGCCTCTTTTCCAGGCTTGACGATATCCCGTTCGTAATCAAATGGATGTATTTTTTCCTGCCTACCTATGAATTCCCCCTTGGGACCAATCACAGGCGCAACTATTGAAGTATTTTTCTTGTCCTTTTCATAAAATGCTCCTGGAATGATAGTCATTGAAAAATCTCTGGCTATTTCTTTGAATTCTCCAAATTCAAAATCAAAGTCTGAAATTGTATTTTCTTTAAGCCATTGTTCTGGAAGGCAAACAATGTCTGTTTCCTGCCTTCCTAATTTCCTTAAAATCTGTGAAACCCTTGCGATCCCTTTTTGATTATTCTGATATGAAACAGTTTGAATCATTCCTAATTTTACCATGTTTTTAGAATGAACATTTGGTAATTATAAGTAGGCACACATCACGATCATTACTATTGACCTGGTGTGAATCACCATTACGAAAAATATCATAGTAAAACAAGAAAAATTATGCAATAGTGTCAACTAAACTTGTTAAACATCGATTATCTCATCAATTGAACCAATAATCATATTGGTTCATGTAAAAAAAGTTGAGATCTTTGGTTTCAAATCATTTGGCTTTAAGAATACTACTGTACACTTTGAACCTGGACTTGTATCGATCTCCGGTCCTAACGGTTCTGGTAAAAGTAACATCTTAGATGCCATCATTTTTGCAATGGGTGAAAATAAACCAAAGGTCATGAGAGTTGACAAATTACGATCATTAATTCATGATATTGAGGGAAATCGTCGTGGACCAAAAATGGCAAGATCTAGTGTGCATTTTGATAATTCCGATAGAAAAATTCCGGTTGATTCTGATGCTGTTGAAATTACTAGAGAAATGGATGCTAATGGTGAAAATACATACTATCTAAACAAAAAGAAAACCAACCGTAGTCATATCCTTGATTTACTTGATATGGCAAATGCTGGTTTAGGTCAATTAAATGCTGTTCAACAAGGAACCGTTACAAGAATTTCTGAATTCACATCTGAAGAAAAGAGAAAGACCATTGAAGATTTAATTGGTCTTTCTTATTTTGATGACAAAAAGGCTGAATCTGTAAAGCAACTTGATGAGGCAGATAGAAGATTAGAAATTGCTCTGGCAAAAATGGGTGAAATCAAAAAACGAATAGATGAACTTGAAGAAGAACGTAACCAAAAATTACGCCATGATATTCTTGAGCGTGAATTAAATCGATACAAGGCTATTGCTGCAGCCAATAAACTAAAGGTAATTTCCAGTCAAAAAGAGTCAAAAGAATCTACTTTACACTCTGTTACTGCTGAAATAACCACATTTGACACTGAAAGAAGCGTTCTTAGAACTGAAATTGGAACTTTGGAATCTGAAAAATCAAAACTAATGACCGAAGCAAATGATTACACTCAAGCAAAATCTGCACTTGATACTGAAATTGCTACTGCTATGGAAAATTATGAAATTGACAATACTGCAATTTCTGCATCAAAGAAAAGAATTGAACAAATTGATTCTAGAATTCCTGAAATTCAAAAAGAACTTGAAGATGTTGATACTGCACGAAGTGATATTGATACTCAGATATTAAAAATTAAAGAATCGATTGAAGAAACTAATACTAAGAAAAATAAAATTAATTCTGATTTAGAACTTGTTGATACTCAAAGAACTAAAATTTTAGATGAACAATCACAAGCTGCTGCTAAAAAATCTGAAATTGATCAAAAAATTAAAGAATTAACAACGCAACTAAATGATGCGCAACTTAAACTCTCTAAACTTAATCATGAAAAAGAAGAATCAAGAATCAAAGTTGAATCAAACACTCAAAAACTACAAGGACTTGAAAGTGGAATTGAAGAATTAACTTCCTCAAAATCAAAACTAGAATCTATGATGAGAAATCATGACGCAACAATTATTGAATTAAAATCTAGAATACAAAAACTACACTCTAAAAAATCTAAAATTATTTCTGATATGGATGAATGGGGTGAAATTTTAGAAAAATCAAATCAAGCTGCAACTAGATATGAATCTAAAATTAAAACTGTTAAAGGATTCATGCATGAAGATTACACTGTTGCAAAATTAAAAGAAGATGCTGAACAACTTGGAATCGAAGGTTTAGTTTATGAAATGATTTCATGGGATAAACAATACGAACGTTCTATCTTAGCTGTAAGTTCTGATTGGATTAAAGCGATAGTTGTAAAAGACTTTGCAACTCTTCTTGGAATTGCAGAGTTTGCAAGGTCCAGAAAATTATCTAAGCTCAAAATTATTCCTATGGATTCTATTCCTAAATTCAAACTCAAACTACCTACTGAGTCAGGCGTTATAGGCATACTTTCCGATTTTGTACATTGCAAACATGCATACGCTGAACTCAAAACATTCCTGTTTGGTAATATTGTTCTCACTCAAACTCGAGAATCTGCTTACAATGTTTCACAATCTGGATACAAGGCAGTAACTATGGATGGTGAATACTTTGAAGCAAAAGGTGGAACTGTTGTTATTGATATTGATTCGAAGATTTCTAAACTTACAAAATTAATTTCTATGAGTAGTGACGTTGATGGATTGTTCCAATCAATTAATGCAGTAAAGAAGTATCTACTATTGAAAAAGAATTCAATTAAAAAATTAGATGACTCTATTAAATTGAATTCTGAACGACTTTCAATTTCAGAACAATCATTTGCATCTACTAATGAAAACTATTCTAACCTTACACCTAGAATTGAATCTGCAATAGATATGAAAAAACAACTTACTGAAAGAATTACCAGTTTAACTTCACGTGATCAAATTATTGAATCTGAAGTTTTAACTAATGAATCTCATATTGAATCTATCTTAGAACGTATTGCCATTGTAGAAGATAACTACGCAAGTGGTGAACAAGACCGTATTGCAAACGAATTATCTAGAATTAACGCAAAGAAAGTAGAAGTTGAAAAACTATACACCACCATTACAAATGAGTACCGTGACAAATCTTCACAATTAACTACATTAGAAACTCAAGATAATCGCGAAAAATCTCAATCTAACCGTCTTCATGATGAAGAACGTTCTTTGAATACTGAAAAAGAAGAATTACAAACAAAAATCAACCAACTAGAAATACAAAAGGAATCAAAAAATGAAGTACTCGTAAAATTAAGAGAAAAAGAACAAGAACTCATTGAAACCTCAGGTTCATCAATTGGGCAACTTAAAGAATTTGATGATAAACTCAAAGTATTAAGTGATAATGATAGAGAATTGACAAAACAAATCAATACTTTAGAGAGGCAATCCGACTCTTTGAACCGAGATTTACATGATTTAGTTGAAAATGAGACTAAATTGCAACAAATTCTTTCTGCATTTGGCTTTGATAAGGATATGGATACCTTTGATGTTGAATCTATTGTTCAGGGATTATCTGCTGAACTTGCTTCATTAAATGCATTAAATGCAAAAGCTCCTGAAACATATCTTGAAGTATCTTATGGTTACCGTTCAATGTCTACCCGAAAGAATTCTCTTGAAGAAGAAAGAAACTCTATTGTCAAATTCATTGAAGACATTGAAAAAGACAAACGTCAAACATTCTTGGATGCTTTTGACAAGGTCGATAAAGAAATCAAATTAATTTTTAATAAAATGACTGGTGGAAATGCTTGGTTAGAATTACAAAATGAAGATGACATATTCAATTCTGGAATTTCTTATTTGATACAATTTCCAAATAAACCAAAAAGAGAATCCACCTCCATTAGTGGTGGTGAAAAAACATTAGCTGCAATTGTATTTGTGCTTGCTTTACAAAAACTGAAACCTTCCCCATTCTACCTGTTTGATGAAGTAGATGCACACCTTGATGCTCCAAACTCTGAAAGATTATCCAATATTTTAGAAGAACGAGCAAAAGAAAGTCAATTCATCATGGTTTCTCTAAAAGACTCTGTAGTCCAAAAAGCGAAACTGATCTATGGTGTCTTCCCAAAAAATGGTGTATCTAATGTTGTCACTTACAAAGATAAACGCATGCCTTCAGTTAGAACTACTTAGTTAATTTTTACGTGACAAGCTGAAAAATGCTCATCTCCTATTTTCCCTAAATCTGGCTCTATCTTACATTCATCAATTACATATTGACATCTATTTCTGAACCTACAGCCTTGAAGAATATCAATATCTGATGGCTCATTAATCCTAATTTTTTTTTCTTTGTGTAAATTATCTGGATTTGGCTCTGATATTGCATCAATTAACGCCTGAGTATAGGGGTGCTTTGGACTAAGTAACACCTGATCAATTGGCCCCACTTCAACAATTTTCCCTAGATACAAAATTCCTATTCTTTGTCCAAAGTATCTTGCTGTAGCTAAATCATGTGTGATGTAGATAAAGGAAATATTGTATTTTTTTTGTAATTCGTGCATCAATTCAAGCATTTCAGCTCTAATTGACACATCAAGCATTGAAACTGGTTCATCAGCTAAAATTACTTTTGGCTTTAATGACAAGGCCCTTGCCAAAACAACTCTCTGTCTTTGGCCTCCTGACAACATATGTGGATATTTTTTAATAATTTCTTCAGCAGGTTCTAACTTTACTTCATGAAGTACTTCAATTACTCTTTCTCTTCTTTCATTTTTGTCTCCAACATTATGAACTTCTAATGGTTCTGAAACAATATCTCCAATTTTCATTCTTGGATTTATTGAATCGTATGGGTCTTGATGAATCATCTGACACCCCATTCTAATTTTTTGTAAATTTTCCGGATTGTTATCAATTTCTTGATTTTCAAAAAATATTTTTCCCGAATCTGGTTGTATTGATCTTAAAATTAATTTTGCAATTGTTGACTTGCCAGAACCTGATTCTCCTGCTAAAACAAACACTTCTCCTTTTTTAACAGAAAATGAAATGTCATCTGTTGCTCTTACTGTATCTGATTGTTTTCCAAACATTCCTTTTTTAGTAAAATATTTTTTCAAATGTTCTATTCTGAGAATATCATCCAACAAATATTGTTGAATTTAGGAGTATATCAAGAGATATTGTTTATGCGTAAAGAATTGGGTTAAGGCTTTTATGCCGTCTAATGGTGATTTTAATACTTGAATAACACTGTTCAAAAAAACAAAGAATACAAAAAATTTGTAATCGATTCTAGATTACAATATTTCAAGCCTCATGCTACAAAAATTGAGAAAACATTTGCAGAAGAAATCTCCTTGAGCCTAGGAAAAACTTCCAAATCTATCCATCCTAAGTTTTTCTATGACAAAAAAGGTTCTGACTTATTTGAAAAAATTTGTTCGGTATCAGAATACTATCCTACAAGAACCGAAATTTCCATTCTAGAAAAATTGCAAAACGAATTATCTTCATTTTTGGATGAAGATTTTAGATTAGTTGAATTGGGTAGTGGTTCTTCAACAAAGACCAGATTAATACTAGATTTTTTGACATCCTCTCAAAAAACTACAGAATATTTTCCAATAGATATTTCTGAAATTCTGGCGGAAAGTTCCGAAGAACTTCTAAATGATTACAAAAATCTCTCCATTACTGGTATTATTGATACCTATGAGGGTGGTTTAGAATTTTTGAAAACATATGATGAGAAAAACAATCTTATCATTTTTCTAGGTTCTAGTTTTGGAAATTTTTCACCAATTGATGGTTACCAATTTTTAGAAAAAGTTTATGACACTATGAAAACTGGTGATTTGTTTTTGATTGGTCTTGATCTTGTTAAAGATAAAACAATTCTTGAATCTGCCTACAATGATTTGGAAGGCATAACTAGTAAATTCAATCTCAATGTTTTATCAAGAATTAATGATGAACTTGATGCAGATTTTAATCTCAATAATTTCTCACATCATGCAATTTACAATGAAAAAGATCAGCGAATTGAGATGTACTTGAAATCTTTAGTTGATCAATCTATTATTGTCTCAAAATCTGATTTGGAGTTAAAGTTACAAAAGGATGAATTAATTCATACTGAATATTCTCACAAATACCGCTTATCTCAAATCCATGATCTACTTGATGATATTGGATTTGAATTAAAACATACTTGGCTTGATGAGAAAAAGTATTTCTCACTAACCCTTGTTTCTAAAAATTAGATGTCTTCAGCACATCTGAATCCTGAAAATAACCACCTTTCATCTAATCTGAAGAAGTTCCTATAACTTCCACGAATTGACATTTCTGGTGTTCCAAACGATCCTCCTCTCAAAACTTTTTGATTTGTAAACCATTTGTCATTATACTCATCAAACCCTGTTTTGAAGCCTGGATACCCCGTAAATTCTGATGATGTCCATTCCCAGACATCTCCTATCATCTGATGACACCCTGAAGGACTACTTCCATCTGGATATGTTCCAACATCTGTACATCCCCAATGATATGATTCAAGTAGATTACATTTATTCTTAGTAGGTTGATCATTTCCCCATGGGAATACAGTTTTTTCTTGTTTTGATTCATTCCAACAAGCAGCTTTTTCCCATTCAGCTTCTGTTGGTAATCTTTTTCCTGCCCATTTACAATATGCATCAGCTTCGTAGAAACTAACATGACATACTGGTTCGTTTGGATTAATTTTTCTGATTCCTAAAAAGTCTCTAACATTCCATTCACCATCTAATTTTTCCCAATACATTGGCGCATTCCATTTGTTAGCTTTTACTTTTTCCCATCCATCGGATAACCAATACTTGTAGGTCTCATATCCTCCATCTTCAATGAATTCTAGAAATTGTTTATTTGTAATTGGAAAAACATCTATTTTATAATCATTCAGATACACTTTGTGTTCTGGAAGTTCAATGTCATAACAGAATTCTTTTCCGTTGAATCCCATAGTGTATAATCCACCTTTTATATGCACAGAATTTTCTTCAACACTGTCTTGTTTTTTAATTTGATTTTTCTTAACTGGTCTGTATTGTTCGGCAAGAAGATGTTGCAGATCATAAACTAAAAGTTCTTGATGTTGGCATTCATGATGAAATCCCATCGTAATTAATCTAATTGCATTTTCGTCTAAAGACTCTGTTTCAATAAATTTCTCTACTCTTTGATTGATTGTATTGAAATATTGAAAGATCTGATCAACCGTAGGTCTAGAAATTACACCTCGTAATCCTTTATCATGTGGAACTCCAAATTGTTGATAATAGGAATTAAGATATTCTGAAAATTCTTTTGAATAAAACTCATAATTTTTGTCTAATTTACTCATTATTGCTTCGTAAATCCAACTAACATGTCCTACGTGCCATTTTGGTGGACTCATGAAAAAAGCAGTTTGTACTATGAAATCATCTTTTTCCAGAGTTTTAACCAACTCTAAAGTGCGATTTCTAGTTTCCCTGAATTGTTCCAAGAGTGGCTTTCTTTCTTCTAATTCTGGATTACTAGTCACAACTTTCAATCATTTTTTTCCACTTTTATATCTGACCATGATATCATTAGTGAAAATTTGAAAATTCTTTTTATCATAATTTTATTTTCAAAATAACATGCCTGATGAATTATCTGTAAAGTGTGAAGAACTACTTAAAGAACCTGAAATTCGTTTTGCAGGATTTTTAGACATGATGGGTAATTTGATTGTGGGATCATTCCGTGATAATGTTAAACCTCTCAAAAATGAAGATGAACGAAAAAAAATGTTCATTGAAGCTGTGCTAAGAATTAGAACTAGACAGGATTTTGATGATAATTTGGGTCCAGTTAGTTATGCTGCTGCAAGAAGGAAAAAAGTTGTAACATTTACCTTTTCATTAGATAATATGGTTCTTTTTGTTTCTGCAGAACATGATGTAGATATTGACAAAACTGCACAAAAAATAATGAACATATGCTCTATTGAAAATCCCTAGTATCCTCTAGCAAAAATTGGGGTTGATTCACTTTGTTCTCCACAATACATGCATTTTGAATCTACATTTTTACTTCCGAATGGAATTACTCGAATGTCTGCACCAGTTTCTTCCTTAATCTTTTCTTCACATTCTAATTTTCCACACCAAGGTGCATTGAAGAATCCTCCCTCATCGATTTTTGATTTAAATTCTGTATAGTCCAAAATGTTTTTTGTATTTTCTTTTGCTTGTTCTCTTGCTTTCTCTAACATGTTTTTTTGTATTTCTTCTAATATGGAAACAATTTTTTCAATTTCATTAATCTCAAGATTAATTTTTTCACGATTGTATCTCTTTGCCACAACTATGCTCTGCTTTTCAATATCTTTAGGTCCAATTTCTATGCGTATGGGAACCCCTTTCATCTCCCAGTCATTGAATTTGTACCCTGGTGATAATCCTTGTCTATCGTCTACTTGAATTCTAATATCCTGTGATTCTAAAATCTCTTGGATTTCTTTTACTTTTGGTAAAACTTTGTCTCTTCCTTCATCATTTCTGTAAATTGGAACAATTACTACTTGTGTTGGTGCAACTTTAGGTGGTAAAACAAGACCTTGATCATCCCCATGTACCATTATCATTGCTCCAATTAATCTCCATGATACACCCCAAGATGTTTGCCATGCAAAATGTTCTACATTATCCTTGTCTGCAAATTTTACTTCAAATGGCTTTGAAAAATTCTGTCCTAAGAAGTGAGATGTTCCCATTTGCAATGCCTTTCCATCTGGCATAATGGATTCCATTGTGGTTGTGTATACTGCACCAACAAACTTTTCTTTCTCACTTTTCTTTCCCGTAGTTACAGGAATTGCTAATTCTTCTTCAACCGTATTCTTGTAAATTTCTAAAATCTTCATTACTTCCTCTTCTGCTTCTTTTTGTGTTATGTGCACTGTATGTCCTTCTTGCCACAAGAATTCTGAAGTTCTAAGAAATGGTTTTGTTGCTTTAATTTCTGCACGTAAAGCAGTATTCCAAAAATTAATTTTTAATGGTAAATCTCTCCAACTTTGAATCCATTTTGAATATAGAGTATATGCTAAGGTCTCTGATGTCGGTCTTAACGCTAATCTATCCCCAACTTCATTTGTTCCTGAATGTGTAACCCAAAAAACTTCAGGATTAAAACCCGCAAAGTGTTTTTGTTCTTTTCCTAACAATGACTCTGGAATTAATACTGGAAGAAATCCATTTCGAATTCCATTTTTTGCAAACTTTTTATCAAATGTATTTTTTAATGACTCCCAAATGGAATTACCATCTGGTCTGAGTACGATTAAGCCTTTAACTGGTGCATAATCTGCTAATTTGGCTTTCAGCACAACTTGAGTATACCACTCACTAAAATCATCTTCTTTTGAAACTGTGATTCCTACGTCTTCTTTGCTCAAACTAAAATTCTCAGAATAAATTAACTAATGAGCCTTTCGTGAGAAATTTTTGATTATAATTTGTCGCCTTTACAAAGTACTTGTCCTGTGACTCTACTTTGGAAATTTGGACATACAAAACATTGGATAAAATGTATGTCATCCTTCAAAACTGGACATTCTACAAATTCTTGTTTCATTCTTTTGAGCATTTTTGGACTAACACCTTTCAACTTCAATTTTCCTTTATCGTCCATCATTCCTGATGCTTTTAATTCTGCTTTCACGTCATCTGGTAGTTTTTGTCTTCCTTCTCTTTCTTTGATATCTACTTCGTATTTGTGTTCTAATTCGCCCATGACTATACAATTAACTCCGGTGATTTATTACTAGCGTTTTTTGGATCTGAAAAATGTTTAAACTTTAATATAATTAGCAAATTTTTGCAAAACAGAAATCAATTGCTAGTAATTTTTGACGTTGAAGGTGTTTTGTATGATGAAGAATACCTTCCAATCCTTGCAGAAAAACTCAACAAACAAGATG
>REGH01000044.1 GCA_003702495.1 Candidatus Nitrosopumilus sp. | reverse complement strand
GAATTTAGAGAATGTGTTGTAAGTGATGCAAAAATTGACACTCTATCTGACAAGGAAGAAGGATTTGTTGGAAAGAGTGGATTTGTTGTATCTCATCAGCTAGGCTTTACATGTTCAGGATTGAAACCAATCAACACGAACTATGATTTGCTTAGAGGTGATGCTCCTACATGGAAAACTGCTCATTTGACCAATGAGTATGTTGAAACTCTTCAGAACACTGATCAAGGAATGGATGTATTTACAACATTTACCTTTGCAGATGGAACTGAAACAATAGAATTTTCAATATTCTCACAAAGTGAAGTGCTAACTGTTACTGAAAATGTAGATAATGAGAATGGTGATAGTGATGTTGCAGCTCAAAAGTTTACGCGTAAAACTGTAGCCCCTACCTTGGAATTGAGAGGAATTGTAGGTGATTACCCATTACTGTATAATCACGTAGATGAGAATCTCAAAGTTCAAAGTGTAAAGGGCACCTCACTAAAGGAATTGGTAGACATTGATGTAGACATTGTTTTGGATGGCGAAGTGGTACGTGGATTCAACTATTCTAATTGCCGAGCAACTGATTATAGAGTAGAAACTGATCCAACTACTGAAGAGAGCTATGTCAAAAACAAGTTTGCACTAGAGAATATCTTTGACTTTGAATGTCAAGGATATCACCCAAACAACCCAATCTATGACGCAATGTTTAAAGTACAAAAAGCAGACAATACAAGTTCAAACGATCTTAGAAATACTGATCAATGGAATCGTGGATTCTACGTAGAGTAGATTCATCTTTTCTTTTTCTTTATTTTTAGTATGCTTTGTTGGTCTGAGAACTATAGGTTATGATAAATAATTAACTTGACTTTGTGTGGGAGGCTATACTATCTTCACTTGGTCTGTGTTTTCCTGTAACGATGTAGTTGACTGCATTACTCATGAAAATAGCGTGGTCTGCAATTCTTTCCAAATATCTTAAAATCAATGTCTCCATTAATGCACATTTTGTGTTCTTTTCATTAACTAATTGAGGGATTCTCTCTCGATAAATTTTATCAACTTTTTTCTCTCTTGATTCTATCTTGATTGCTTTTCTAATGTCTAATTCCTTAAACGAGATTACTGCATCACGAATCATTTTTTTTACTCTAGTTGATGTTTCGATTAATCCTTCATTGACACATTCTGATACTCCTCCATATGTTTCTCTAACAAGTGACATATCGTATGCATATCTTCCAAATCTTGAATATGCGTAAGCAATTTCAGTTGATGATCTAATAAATCGAAAGTCTTCTGCGATTGGTTGGTATTTCAACATGATATCAAAAATCTGATCTTCAACACTGTAGTAATTTTTTCGAATTCTCTCGGATAAATCGTGAACTTGTGTTGCTGTTTGTCTATCTTCCAAGTATGAATCAACTGCTAAAGAAAAACATGTAATTGCATCTTGACCCATATCGTAAATTGTATTTGACAATTTTTCAATTGCAGGATCAATGAGTCGTTTCATCTATCCGAATCTCCCTTGTACGTAATTTGCAGTTAATTCTTTTTCGGGATTCTTGAAAATTTTCTCAGTTTTATCATATTCAACTAAATCCCCTAAGTACATGAAGCCTGTTCTATCTGAAACTCTAAGTGCTTGTTGCATGTTATGTGTTACAATAATTATTGTATAATGTTTCTTTAATTCAATGATTGTTTGTTCAATTTTTTGTGAAGCAATCGGATCTAATGCTGATGCAGGCTCATCCATGAGTAATACTTCGGGCTGTATGGCAAGAGCTCTTGCAATACAGAGTCTTTGTTGCTGTCCTCCTGATAATGCAACTGCAGGTTTCTTCAATTCATCTTTTACCTCCTCCCATAGATATGCCATCTTCAGTGAATCTTCTATAATCTCGTTTAGGATGTTCTTGTCTTTTACACCATTGAGTTTTAGTCCTGCTGCAACATTATCCCAAATTGACATTGTTGGAAATGGATTTGGTTTTTGAAACACCATTCCAATCTTTCTTCTTTGTAATATTGGATTGATTGATGCATCGTAAACATTTTCTCCATCTATGATAATTTTACCTGAAACTTCTGCACCTTTTGTTAAATCATGCATTCTGTTAATTGTTCGTAAAAGTGTAGTTTTTCCACATCCTGATGGACCAATTAATGCGGTTACTGCCTTATCTGGAATTTTCATGTTGATATTTTTGATTGCTTTTTTTCCATTGTATGCAACAGCCAAATCTTCAATCAGAACTTTGTATTTACTATCACTTGCCATATCGTTTGGAATATTTTTTTCTGGTTCATTCGTTTTTGTTGGTGATTTTTCACCTTTCTTCATTGCGTTTAAAACATCTAATGCATTCATCTCCATTATTTCTTACCTCCTGTTATGCGCATAAATATTCCAAGTGATCCAGATCCTCCTTTCCTATAAAGAACAAGATATCTGACACTCATGTTTAGGACAAGGAGTATTGTAATTAATACTAGTGCGGCACCCCAACCAAACATTACTGCATTATCATATGGTAAAAGTGACAACCTCCAAATTGTTAATGGGAGCGCATCCATTGCGGTTTCTGTACCTCTAAACCATCCTTTACTTCCTAAAATTGTCATGATTAGTGGAGCAGTTTCCCCTGCAATTCTTGCAACAGATAGCATAATTCCTGTGACAATTCCGCCTTTTGCTGCTTTAAGTAAAATTTTCAAAATGACAATTGCTTTAGGAATTCCTAACGCATGTCCTGCCTCTCGATATGTATCTGGAATTAATTTTAGTGCTTCTTCTGTAGTTCTTGCAATAATTGGGAACATAATCAGTGAAAGTGCAATTGCTCCTGCCCACAAATTGAATTTTCCTAAAACTAAAACGATAAACAAAAATGCAAAAATTCCAAAAACAATTGACGGAAATTGCATCATTACATCATTGAAAAATCTAATTAGTTTACCAACTCTTGAATTTGCATATTCAGCAACATAAATTCCTGATAAAACTCCAATTGGAATTCCTATTGCCGAAGTCATTCCAATCATGATGAATGTGCCTTGGATTGAGTTTGCAATTCCTCCTTCTCCTGAACCTGCTGCACCGGGCAATGTAGTAAGAAACTCAAATGAAATTATTTCTATTCCCATTCTTACAACATCAGCTAAGATACTTCCAAGCGGGATAATTGCAATGGCAACACATGCTATGACAATTATCTTGACAATCTTATCTTTCACCATTCTTTTTTCCAGATTATCCTGGAAATAATTTCTAAATTCTAATCTACGCTCTGAATTACTCAAAATCCTTTGATACCTCCTTCATGGGCATTTGTCACTCTACGAATTATCAAATGTGCACACACATTGATGCCCAGTGATACAAACAAGAGAATTAATCCTAATCCAATTAATGCTGGAAAGTACATTGAAACTGGGGATGCTTCATTAAACTCATTTGCAATAATACTTGCAAGGGAATTACCTTGTTGGAAAAATCCTAATGGAAATGCCTTTGGTCCTACTGCGTTTCCAATTAACATTGTAACTGCCATGGTTTCACCAACGGCTCTTCCTAATCCTAGAATTGATGCCCCAATCAAGCCTGATTTTGCATATGGCAAGACTGACATTCTAAATACCTCCCATTTTGTTGCGCCAAGCATGTATGCTGCCTCTCTTTGAATTGCAGGTACTGCTAACAAAATTTCACGTGAAACTGCAGAAATTGTGGGAATTATCATGATTGCCAATACAACACTTGCAGTCAGTATATCAAGTCCAAATGGAGCATCTCTGAACAAAAAGATGTGCTCACCTAATGCATCGTGCATAGGACTTTCAAACCAATCTTTGAAAATTATTCTGAATGTAAACAAACCCCATAATCCATAAATGATACTTGGAACTGCAGCTAACAATTCTACTATAAATGAAATTGGTTCTCTAATTCTTGTTGGCGCAATTTCTGAAAGAAACATTGCAATTCCAATACTTAGAGGAACTGCAATGCATAATGCAATCAATGATGTTACTAGAGTGCCAGCAATGTACGGTAATGCACCAAAAGCTTCCCTACCTTCTACAGGATTCCACCGATCTCCTGTTACAAATTCTAATCCTTCTTTTTCCCAGATTAACCAAGAGTCGGACATTAACTGTCCAAAAATCAATACGATAATTAGTAAAACAAATGCTCCTGCACAAGTAGCTGTAATCTTAAAGACACTATCCCAGTGAAAATTTCTTTTCTTTGCTAACAGATCTCTTGACAATGCTTATACATTTTTGTGATTACTGGAGTTATTACCTTGGATCTACGTTGTCTATATAGTACAATATAATCACAATTGATCACAAGTATATGCAAAACCACTAACAAAGATCATGATGACTAGATCAAAGATGGCAATTACCTCCTCACTCTTAATGACGCTTCTTTTAATTCCTGCATCTGCTTTTGCTGGATCTCCTGTAGAACCAAACCCTAATGCAGATGTACAAATTGATGCAGCAGGCGCATCGTTTCCATTTCCACTAATTGATTTATGGCGAGTTGAATACGGTGAATTATATCCAAACGTTCAACTAAATTATCAATCAATAGGTAGCGGTGGTGGTGTGAAAAACCATATTTCAAAGACGGTAGTTTTTGCAGCATCTGACGCTCCACTAAAACCTGCTGAAAGTGATGCTGCACCTAATACGTTACACATACCTGAAGCAATTGGTGCTGTTACTATTGTCTATAATTTACCCGAGATGGAACAATCTGGTCTCAAACTAACTGGTACTGTTATAGCTGATATATTTCTAGGAAAAATTACAAAGTTTAATGATCCTGCAATTCAGGAATTAAATCCAGAGGTACCATTACCTGATGAAGATATTGTAGTTGCACATCGTTCTGACGGCGCTGGTACCACCTTTGTCTTTGTCTCATATCTTGCAAAAGTTAGTGATGAATGGAATGAAAAGGTAGGTGTTGGAAAAAGTGTAGAATGGCCTGCAGGTATTGGCGGAAAAGGTAACGAAGGTGTTGCAAACGTTGTAAAAACTACGCCATATTCAATTGGCTATATCGAATTAGCATATGCATTTCAAAATAATATCCCATACGCAGCAGTAGAAAATGCTGATGGAACAAACTTTGTTCTACCATCAATACAAAGCATTGCTGATGCTTCTGCCGGTGCTGCCCCAACTCTTCCCGAAGCACATGAAAGTTGGTATGGAATCAGTCTAGTTAATTCCCCTGGTGAAAATTCGTATCCTATCTCAACTTTTACGTATTTACTAGTATATGAAAATCTGAATAATGTAACTAATGATCCTGATACCGCGCAAGCAATGATACATTTGATTCACTGGATGATAACAGATGGTCAAAAATACAATGAAAGTCTCGAGTATGTGCCAATTGCACCTGAAGTAAAGCAAATAGGAATTGACGGGTTAAAACGAGTTCAATTTAATGGCCAGCCAGCCTGGGTTGAATCAGATACTCCATCATATGTACAACCTGTTGTTGTAGAACAACCTACTATCCCTGAAGAATCTGTATCTCAAACGTATGAACAACCTGTTGTTGTTCAACAGACAAACAATCAATCACTTAGTTCAGAAATGGAATTATTATCTTTCTACATAACTGCTCTAATTGCCTTGATAGCTATTGCAGTTATTCTAGTCATAATCCTAATAATTGTCAACATGTCTCTAGTTGCATCAATCAAGAATCAAATTAGAAATTAATTTTCCAAGCATAACTAGGCGTAATTTGGTTTTTATTCAACCAAAAATTGGCTGAAATATTCAAATGGAAATACTAGAACTAATCCAAGCTAATCTTCTTACTCCGATAATTCTTTTCTTCTTGTTTGGAATTATTGCAGCTCGAATAAAATCTGACTTGAAGATACCTGCAGCAATTTCAGAATTCTTACCAATCTATCTTCTGGCTGCAATTGGTCTTCATGGCGGAATAGAAATGCGAAATACTGGATTTGAAAACATGTTGGTTCCAATGTTTGTTGCAATTGGGCTGTCACTATTGTTTACATTAAATCACTATCAAATTCTTAGACGATTAGGAAAATTCAATCTCTTTGATTCTTATGCACTAGCATCAACTTATGGTGCAGTAGGAGCTGTTCATTTCTCAGTAGGTCTGTCATTTTTGAAAAACCAAGGTGTATCTTCAGAAGGATATATTGCGGCAATTCTAGCAGTGCTAGAACCATTAGCATTCATTTTGGCAATATTTATGACAAACATGGCAGTAGCAAAACAGATCAAAGCAAAGAAACAGTCTTTCTCAGATGATGATTCTACAGAAATTGACATTGGATTAAACCAAACAAAGACAAAACTCTCCAAAGTCCTACATGAATCAATTACTGGAAAAGCAATCGTAATTCTTCTCGGAAGCATTGTGATTGGTTATATCATTGGCAAGGATGGGTTTGAGCCAATCAAGATTGTATTTGATGACATGTTTACTGGTGCAATCGTAATTTTCATGATTGAAATGGGTATCATTGCTGGCCAAAGACTAGATGACATCAAAAAGGTGGGCGTGTTTCTTACTTCATTTGCAATAATTATTCCTCTATTAAATGGAACAATTGGTGTCCTAGTATCAACTGCATTAGGATTGAGCGTGGGTGGTGCAGTTATGTTTGGATTACTTATGGCCAGTGCCTCGTTTATTGCAGCACCTGCAGTTTTACGTCATGCTATTCCTCAAGCAAAACCAAGTTTGTATATCACATCTGCCTTGGGAATCACATTCCCATTTAACATCATAGTAACATTACCGATATTGTTTACATTATCTACATTCCTTCATACTGGAGAAGGAGCGATAGACTTATTCAATTTCATTATGGAGGGATTCTAATGAAACTGTACAATGTTAAACTACTAACAATTACTTGTGAGATTTTAGCTCAAGAAAATATTATAGAGATTCTAAAAAAACATGAAATCACTGGATATACCACCTATGAAGTTGATGGAAATGGTGCACGTGGTTTGCGTGGTCAAGGATTAAAAACTGAAAAGAATGTCAAAGTTGAAGTAATTATGAGAGAAGAAAAACTACAAGATATTGTAGAAGAAATTTCTAGAACTCTATTTGCAAATTATGCTATTGTACTTTATGTTAGTGATATAGGTGTACTACGTCCTGAAAAATTCTAGCAACAAGAATCATCTGAACACAAAACTGGCATCTTTTTACTAGCATTTGTGACATTTGAGATTAATTCTGATAATTGATTGTTCGAAATTGCATACATTGCCTTTTTTCCTTCATCTCTTGACTTTACAATTCCACACTTTTTGAGTGTCTTGAGATGATGTGATACTAGTGGTTGATCTTTTTCTAATTTTTCTACAAAATCATTTACACACAATTCTTTGTTTTTTTGTAATAGTTCTAAAATCTCAAATCTTGTATCATCACATATGCACTTTAAGAGACTGACTCCATTCATATCAATTTAGATTTATATAAACTACTATTTATGTGATGATATGGAAAATGTGCTGTTTGTGTGCGTAGAAAATGCTGGACGAAGCCAAATGGCCGAAGCTTTTTTTCGAAAATATGCTCCTGAAAAATACAATGTGATTAGTGCAGGGACGACTCCTTCATCTCAACTAAATCCTATCGTAGTTGAGGTTATGAAAGAAGTTGGAATTGATATGACCCAACAATCTCCAAAAACACTATCTGATGAAATGATTGAAAATTCTTCTAAAACCATTAACATGGGATGTATGGATAATGAATCCTGTCCTGCATTATTTGTTAAAGACGTCCTTGATTGGAATATTTCAGATCCTAAAGAAAAATCAATTGATGATGTAAGGGAAATTCGTGATCAAATCTTAAAAGAAGTTTTAAAACTTGTAGAGTCTCTTGAGGAATGATTTTGGTATACTCTAATTTACAGATTTTTACTGTGGAATTAATTGGAACTTTTATTCTTGTCATCTTTGCAACTGGTTCTATTGTTTATGATGCAGAATTTTTTGATGGACAATTAGGAATTCCATTTGCAGCAGTTGCACCATTCGTTGCGTTGCTAATTGGTGTCTATTCTTTTGGTAAAATCTCTCTTGCACATTTTAATCCTGCAGTAACAATTGGGTACTACATCACAGGACATATAACAAAAATTCAGATTCTGTATTATTTTGCAGCAGAAATCATTGGTGCACTGTTAGGTTCACTATTTGTCCTGAAAGTTATTGGAGAAAAAGCAAATCTTGGAGCAAATGCACCAAACTATGATTTTTCATTAGGTTTGATTTTTCCAGTTGAAGTATTGGCATCTGCAATGCTCATGGGTGTAATCTTCTATGTGGT
>REGH01000091.1 GCA_003702495.1 Candidatus Nitrosopumilus sp. | reverse complement strand
CCAAACTTTGGAAAACCCTTATTGACCATTTTCACACCTCAAAAATCTGCAACTCACTAACAATGTAATAGAAACCCGCTTTTGGCTTATAATTGTTAAGAATTTTCCTGCCTGTTAGCATCATATTTTCAAATTTTTAATTGATAATATTAAATTCGGGATGCATTTGTTGCATTGTGTGAATGTTGATTCTACTTCCGAACTTGTTTCCGGTGTTTATGCTAAATTAAAAGAAAATATTGCAAAATTCAGAAATGTTACTGGCAGACCACTAACACTTACTGAAAAAATTCTTTCTGGACATTTCAACGAAATTGATGACACAAACTATGCTGGCGGAAAAGACTATGTCTTTCTAAAACCAGACAGAGTTGCATTACAAGATGTAACTGGACAAATGGTCATGTTGCAGTTCATGCAAGCAGGACTCAAACAAGCAGCTCTGCCAACAACAGTTCACTGTGATCACTTGATTCGCGCTGAAGTTCAAGGCGATGTCGACATGAAAGTTTCTTTAGATGAGAACAGCGAGGTCTTCAAATTTTTGCAATCAGCTGCTGCCAAATACGGCTGTGGCTTTTGGAAACCAGGTGCAGGTATTATCCACCAAGTGGTTCTTGAGAACTATGCATTTCCTGGTGGACTGATGATTGGAACTGATTCCCACACACCAAATGCCGGCGGTCTTGGAATGATTGCAATAGGTGTTGGTGGATTGGATGCAGCTGAAACCATGGCTGGAATGCCTTGGGAGTTACTATACCCAAAAAGAATTGGCGTTAAATTAACTGGTGAACTAAACGGCTGGACTGCTCCAAAAGACATTATCCTAAAGGTTGCAGACGAACTGACTGTTTCAGGTGGAACCAATTCCATTGTAGAATACTTTGGTCCTGGAACAAAATCAATTAGCTGTACTGGTAAAGCTACCATAACAAACATGGGAGCTGAAATTGGTGCAACATGTTCTGTATTCCCATATGATGAGAGAATGGAAACTTATCTCAAATACACAAACAGAAGCGACATTGCAGAACTTGCAAACCAAAACAAGGAATCACTTGTAGCTGATCCAGAAGTTGAATCAAATCCTGAAAAATTCTTTGATAAAGTAATTGAAATTAATCTCTCAACACTAGAGCCACACATTGTCGGACCACACACTCCAGACTTGGCACGTTCTATCTCTGAACTATCTGGTGATGTAAAGTCAAAAGACTATGTTGACCCAATCTCTGTTGCACTAATTGGCAGTTGTACAAACTCTTCATACGAAGACATGTCAAGAGCTGCAAGTTTGGCAGAACAAGCAAAACTAAAGGGAATCAAAGCAAAGATTCCGTTATTGGTCACTCCTGGTTCTGAACAAATCAGAGGAACCATTGAACGCGATGGACAGATGGATTCACTCAAAGACATTGGTGCAACAGTTCTTGCAAATGCATGTGGTCCATGTATTGGTCAATGGAACAGACCTGAACTAGACAAAGACGAACAAAATACTATTGTTACAACCTTTAACAGAAATTTCCCTGGAAGAAATGACGGTCACAGAAGTACCTTGAACTTTATTGGCAGTCCTGAAATGATTATTGCATTATCTTTGGGTGGAAGATTGTCTTTCAACCCTCTAGTTGACGAGTTGACTGCAGCAGATGGAACAAAATTCAAACTAGATCCTCCAAAGCCAGCTCCTGAAGTTCCTAAAGAGGGATTCATGAGACCTGAGGGAATCTTTGTTGCACCACCTGAGAACTCTGATGATGTTGAAGTAATCATTGATCCTAACAGTAAACGACTCCAAAGACTCGAACCATTCCCACAATGGGATGGAAAAGATTTCGAGGAGGTTCCAATCATGGTAAAGGCCAAAGGCAAGTGTACAACAGACCACATCTCACCAGCTGGTGCATGGTTGTCTTTGCGTGGTCACTTGGATAATCTCAGTGACAACATGTTGCTAGGTGCAGTAAATGCATACAATGACGAAGTTGGAAAAGGAAAGAACGTTCTCAATGGACAACTAGAATCATTTTCAAGTATTGCAAGACAGTACAAAGAAAAACAGATGCGTTGGGTAATTGTCGGCGATAACAACTACGGTGAAGGAAGCAGCAGAGAACATGCAGCAATGACTCCAAGATACTTGGGATGTGCTGCAGTAATTACAAAGAGCCTTGCAAGAATCCATGAAACCAATCTCAAGAAACAAGGTCTGTTGGCATTGACATTTAGCAATCCTGATGATTATGAAAAAATTCTAGAAGATGACAAGATTAGTCTTGTTGATTTGAATAATCTAGCACCTGGCAAACAAGTCAAGTGTGTCATTACTCACAGCGATGGAAACAAAGAAGAGATCATGTTGAATCA
>REGH01000043.1 GCA_003702495.1 Candidatus Nitrosopumilus sp. | reverse complement strand
TAGCTGCTGGTGCATCTTCTGTGATGGTTGGAAGTATGCTTGGTGGAACAGATGAATCACCTGGTACAGTTTTGACTAAAAATGGAAAACGTTTCAAAGTATATCGTGGAATGGCTTCTCTTGCAGCTTCAATTGGAAGAAAATCTAAAGAAACAGGCTCGATTTCACTTGAAGATGACCTAAATGACTATGTTGCAGAAGGAGTTGAGGCTATGGTTCCTTACAAAGGAACAGTAACTGATATTCTAAAACAACTTGCAGGTGGTGTGCGTTCAGGCTTGAGTTATTGCGGTGCTCACACAATTCCACAAATGCAACAAAATGCAGAATTTATCAAAATGTCAAGAGCTGGATTTGCAGAAAGTCAGCCTCATGATGTTTCCTTAATGTAGATAATTTTTTAAACAGTATTGAAAATCATGAAATCGTGTTAGCAAAAAGAACTATTATTGGATTTATTGTTGGAAGTCTAATTATCGGCATTGGAGTCTATTCATTGATTACTGGATTTGGATTTCAAACAGTTGAAGTAAATGAAACATTTGGAGTTGGTGAATCCACTTCTTATCAAATCAAAGCTAACAATGGTGCATCTCAGAAAATGAAAATTATTGGTGATTCCTTTGATTTGGAAATGAATAGTCCTGGAGATGGATTGCAAATTCCAAATACATCTTACAAAAAGGAATTATCTCTAGAGTGGGTTCATTTGGAAGATGGAATAACATTTATCGAAATACAGAATACTGGTTCTACAGATTTTCAAGTTACTGCCACATTAAATGTAACAACAGATCCAATTTTGTTTACTTATCATTTAGTAGTAATTACTGCTGGTGTAATTATTATTGGATTTAGTATGGGCTTTACATTAAGAAAGCCAAAAGGCTTTTAGCTGAGTTTTGCTGAAGGGTACGATCCCAAAACTTTCAAAAATAATGTATCTTGTTTGATTTTTTCTAACATTTCAGAAATCTTTGAATCCTTTTGGTGCCCTTCAAAATCTACATAGAAATTGTATTCCCATGTATTGGTTCTAGTTGGTCTTGATTCTATCTTTGTTAAATTTACATTATTTTTATGAAAATTCTCAATAATTCTGTATAATGAGCCTGGTTCGTGTTTTATTGAGAAAATTATTGACGTCTTGTCATTTCCAGTAATGGGTGATTCATTTTTTGATAATATCAAAAATCGAGTGTAATTGTTTAGATTGTTTGCAATATTTTCTGCAATAACTGGAACATCATATAGTGCTGATGCCGTTTTACTTGCAATACAGGCACAATTTTTCTTGTTTAATTCTTTAATTATTTTCACACTACCTGCAGTATCGTATGATGGAATTGTTTTGATTTTATGTTCTTCTATGAATTTTCTACATTGGCCTAAAGCTTGTGGATGTGAATATACAGTATCAACTTCATTCATCTCTCCGGTTCCAATTAGACAATGCTCAATTCTGTGATAAATCTCGCCTGTTGCATTGAGTGATGTAGAATATAACAAATCATAACTTTCTCCAACACTACCTTCTAACGAATTTTCTACTGGTAAAACTGAATACTCTGTCTTTTCTTTAGATGTACTTTCTAAAACTTCTGCAAACGTTGCAAATGGAACTGTTTGAACATCTTCTGTAAAAAATGATCTTGCTGCAGCTTCACTATATGCACCTCGTTCACCTTGGAACGATACACTAGTCATTTTTATTCTCTCAGTTTAACGAAATCGGTTTTATTGAAATCTGTAGATAGTTTTCTTTCATCAATCCATGAACACTCTGTACATTTTATGGCATCTCTCATAGGTACCACTTTTCCACCACATTTACGACATTTTGTAAAGAGTATTCCTAAACTTGGTTCATCGACAGTTGCATGAATTGTACCATTAAGATGATTTAAGATTTTTAATTTTGCTATATCGTTTACTAGTGCAACATTTCTTTTTCTGATGTTTCTTGTTGAACACACACATTCTACTTTAGATGTAGTTGGGTTTCCATTAATGTAATCAATTGAAACTGCAATCATAGATGACATTACTGCTGCAACTGTTCCAATTACAACATCTCCTACTTTTGGTATTGATAGGTTCTTTGGATGTCTAATATTTGCAGTTCTAGTAGATTTGTCGATGTCTTTTTCTCCGATAGTTGCTGCTCTAACCATGTCTCCATCATCAAAAGCATTGTATCCAGCCTCATATTCCTCAATAGATGCTATTTTTTCACCTGGATATGTGGCATTTTCAGACATGATGAAATACTCGTTTTTGTGATTATAATTGTTTGTGGCCTAAATGATCTCGATAAATCATATATTTACACACATATCAAAAAAATTATGAAAGCTCTTGTTTATGAAGAATATACTACTGATGATGACTTTGCAAAAATTTTAAAAATCAAAGATCTTCCTATTCCTGAACCTAAATCAAACGAAGTAGTTTTCAAAGTAAAAGCTGCTGCTCTAAATTATGATGATATTTGGGGAATGAGAGGTAAACCTCTAGCAATTCCTTTGCCTCATATCTCTGGAACTGATGCTGCAGGTGAAGTAACTGCTGTAGGTGAAGATGTAAAAAATTTCAAAGTAGGTGACAGAGTCGTTTCTCATGGAAACATGTCTTGTAGAGTATGCAAGAGATGTACATCTGGACGTGAGTATGATTGTAAGAAAAGAACTATCTGGGGATTTGAAACAGGTCCTCTTTGGGGAGGATATTGTGAATACACTCATCTTCCAGAAGTAAATGTTGTAAAAATTCCTGAGGGTGTTTCATATGAAGAAGCAGCAGCTGCATCTATGACCATGTTGACTTCATGGCACATGTTGGTTGGTAGAGCAAAAATTCAACCTGGACAATTAGTTTTGATCATGGGTGGTGGTTCTGGTGTTGGAAATTATGGTATTCAGATTGCAAAGCTTTTTGGCTGTACAGTAATTGCAACTGCTAGTCCCGATAAATTAGATAAACTACTTGAACTGGGAGCTGATTATGCAATTGATCATAGAAAAGATGATTGGCACAAAGAAGTACGAGCAATTGCAAAAAAAATTCCAAAAGCATACGGTGAGACTCCTGGCGTGGATGTGATTTTTGAGCATATTGGTGGTTCTCATTGGAACAAAGAACTAACGCTGATGAATTATGGTGGTACGATAATTACTACCGGTGCAACAACTGGATATATGGCAAAGACAGATCTTCGACACATTTTCTTTAAAGGACTCAACATTCTAGGCTCAACTCAGGGAACAAGAGCTGAACTTGAAGAAGGATTCTATTGGATGTCTAAAGGAAAAATAAAATCCATAATTGATTCTGAATATACTCTTGAGCAAGCTGCTGAAGCTCACACAAAAATGCTAAAAGGCAAAGGGCTTTTTGGAAAAATCATAATGAAACCAAACTGATTCTTCATGGATGATCCTAAAACAAATTCTATTTTAGATGAAGGAAATAGACTGTTTTTAAAAGGAAAATACAATGAAGCAATTTCATATTATGATAAAATTCTAGATGAAAATCCAAAACATCTTAGTTCTCTTAACAACAAGGGATATGCTCTCAGTAAACTAAAGGATTATGAAAATGCCATGAAGTGCTATGATTTGGCACTTGAGAATCACCCTGATGATCTTTCTGTATTGGTAAACAAAATTTCTTCGTTTAGAAAACAAGGAAATTTTTCTCAAGCACTATCAATCTGTGATAAGATATTGGGTTCTAATCCAAAATACAATATTGCATTATATCATAAAGAAAGAATCCTATTTTCCATGAATAAATATGATGAATCAATTTCTTGTTGTGATATAATTTTGAATGATTATCCTGAAAATGGTGATGTTTTATTTGATAAATCTTGTAATTTGGCAATGCTTTCAAAAATAGACGATTCCTTGTCATTACTTGAAAAATCAATATCTCAAGGTAAACAATACAAAATTAAAGCAAAAAAATCTAAATCTTTTGAAAAATTATTTGACAATCCTAAATTTCAGAAACTAGTATCATAACCAATGTGGAATTTCTAAATATCCTTCAATACTTTCATTTCTAAGAATTTTTAACAATGCATTTGCCTGGGGCGATGATAAAACAGGCTTGTCAAATTGATTATCTGTAGAAATTCTAGGGCATGCAACCTGAATAAAAGCATCTATTCCTTTTAGATTTCTTAATCTATCATTTGTGATATCTGTTAATGCAAATAACTGGACCTCTTTTCCTTCTGTCTCTAACTCTTCTTTGATTTTTAATGCAAAAACCTTTGATAACTGACCTTCTTTCAACCCAACAATTACTCCAAAAGTTTTTGCTTCAGCTGCTTTGTATATGGCAAGAGTTGCTTTCTTTTTTAATTTCTGTGCAAACTCTGTAACTTCTCTTACTTCGTTAAAATAAGGATCCAAAACATATGTTGGCAAATTTGTAGATAGTGCAATTCCTGATGCATGGAAATTACTTTGTCCTAGGAAAACATATGCATCAACTTCTTTTTTCAAATCTGTTGCAGGGTAAAACTCACAACCAAATACCTGTCCATCATTTAATTGTCCTTTTCCCTTTCCAATTTTGACTGTAATGCCATTTTCGGTTAAAATTTTCTCAACTTTGTCTACTTGGTGTAGATGCTGACTATCTGTTACTAGCGAAATTGTTTTCCCTTTCAATAGTTCTGCACATTTTTTTGCTACACTGTCAAATTCTACATCATCATATGCATCAATTAAAATCAAATTCTCTTCATATTTTTCATTGTTAATTGTATGTCCAATATTGAATTGTATTTCTGCACCAAGAACTTTGGAACCATTTGAGTTCAAATCACATGTTCCCCAAGTTGTATCAGCTAGAACATATGCTGGAATGCCAAATTTTTTTGTTATATTTTTTGCAGTATCTTGCACTTGAGGCAAAATTCCATCTGGCCCATTTAATGAAACTGATGCAGGATTTTTCTCTTCTATTTCTTGGAAAATCCTCTTTTCATCTATGACAATCAATTTAGCTTGAAATGTTATTTTATTAATTTAAACCAACTGCATCTACAACAACTAAAAATGTCTGAATTAATTACAGAAAATGTGGAAAAAAAAACTGTTCTAAATATTGGCTTTGATGATACTGATTCTCCAAAAGGAATGTGCACAACTTTTTTGGCATACAAACTGGTTGATTTGCTCAAAAAACAAAGAACTGAATTTCTTGATTTTCCAAGACTAGTCCGATTCAATCCAAACATTCCATGGAAAACACGTGGAAATGGAGCAGTTTCTATTAAAATCAAGACTAGTAATCCTTCAAAAATAAAAAATCAAGTCAAAAACCTTGTTTCAAAATATTCTGATACAAAAAATGGAGCAAATCCTGGTTTAGTTTTTTTTGAGAGTGATTCCATACCTCATGAATTTACAGAATTTAGTGATCTAGCTTTATGGCAATTAATTCATCGAAGCAATGCAAAAAAGTTTGCTAAAAAAAACAATCTTGAATATTTCTATAAAGGAAATGGACAAGGACTAGTTGGTGCAATCGGTGCAATAGGCTATGATTTTAAAGATCACACATTAGAGTTATTGAGTTATCGTAAAAAACAAAAATTTGGAAAAGAAAGAAAAATTTCAATTCAAAGTGTTAAGGAAATGCAAGAAAAAACATATCCTGACACTTTCAATAGTTTTGATACAAAAAAAGGACGAGTTTTAATTACTCCTCATGGTCCGGATCCTGTTTTCTTTGGAGTTCGTGGGGAAAATGTTAGTTCGTTAGTTTATGCTTCTAAAATTATCAAAAGCGATGAAAAGTTAGACGGTTACATGATCTTCAAGTCCAATCAAGGTACTGGTGACCACTTGAAAAACGAACTTACTTTTGAAACAATGAAACCATATGCTTCTGGAAAATTAACTGGAATTGTTTCAAATTCACCCAAAATTGTCAAGGGAGGACATGTATTTTTTAAAATCCTGTCAAATAACAATGAATTTTGGTGTGCGGTTTACAAACCAACAGGCATGTCTGTTATTGCTTCAGATTTGATACAGGGTGATAAAATATCTGTTGGAGGAGGCGTTAGAAAGGCATCAAAAAACTTTCCTCGAATCATTAATCTTGAATTTATTGAGATTATTTCGCTTAAAAAACAAATCACAACATCAAATCCGATTTGCAAAAAATGTAATAAAAAAATGAAATCCAAGGGCAAAGGACAAGGATTTCAATGCATTCGTTGTGGAAAAAAATCATCAAGAAAAATAAATCAAGAAATTAGTAGAAACCTCCAAAAAAAATTATATTTGCCCAAAGTCTCTGCACATAGACACCTTACACGGCCTCAACAAAGACAGGGAATCCAAAATAAATCAAAAATTTTTAAAAATTCTCTATCTTGGTTTTGTGTATATGAAAATTAAGTAGCGGGGAGTAGATTTGAACTACTGAACTGCGGGTTATGAGCCCGCCGGGATGACCTGGCTTCCCCACCCCGCTGATTCAGAAATTAACTCGAGCCGTATATACGCTTTATTGAATTCTTGAAAGTAATTAATATGAACTGAAGAAATATAATTTTCATGGATAAGAAAATCTCAGTTGCAGTAGTTGCTGTTGCTGTTGTATTTTCAGTATTTGTTTTGTCTTCACCATCTGATCCGATTCCATTACCTGACCCAAATTCTAGTTACAAAGATGAATCTGTAGAAATTCTGGCAGTGAATTTGGATAAACCTCGCTCAATTGCAGTTTCTGATAATCGAATATTTGTAACAGAAAAAGATGGTTCCATTACAGTCATTGAAAATGATATACAATTAGAATCTCCACTTGCAACTTTTCGCGCTGCTGATGTTTTTGATGGTGGTTTATTGGGAATTGCTTTACATCCAAATTTTGAAGAGAATCATTATCTCTATGTATTTTTGACTTATGAAGAAGATGAATTGTTATGGAATAAAATAATGAGAATTACAGAATCTGAAAATAAATTACAAGATGCTGAAACTATTTTTGACAAAATCCCTGCTTCCTCTTTTACAAATGGCGGATTTATCAAATTTGGACCTGACAACAAATTGTATATCGGTACTGGTACTACATCTGATTCATCTCATTTACCTCAAGATCTTGATTCTTTGTCAGGTAAAATTTTAAGAATAAATGATGACGGTTCAATTCCTGAAGATAACCCATTCTCAAATTCCCCTGTGTATTCTTTGGGACACAGAAATCCTCAAGGAATGACTTGGGATAATAATGGAAACTTGTATGTTGCTGAATTTGGACCTGAAAAAAATGACGAAATCAATCTAATCCTTGCAGGCAAAAATTATGGTTGGCCTGAGCAAGAATGTTCTGGAAATGAAAATTTTGAAAATGCCATTCTATGTTATGACCCTAGTATAGAACCTGGAGGAATTTTATTTTATTCTGGTGACAAGTTTGATTTTGAATTTCCATTCATTATGGCTTCAATGAGAGCATCAAATGTGTATCAGGTGGATTTTGAGGAAGGACTAAGTTCCCAAAAATCAATTCTTAGTGGAATTGGTCGTGTTCGTGATGTGGTTCAAGGACCTGATGGATATCTTTACGTAATTACTTCTAACACTGATGGAAAAGGTTTTCCTGCTGGTAATGATGACAAATTATTGAGGATATTAAAATAAAATGCCTGATTCATCAATTTCAAAATTTTTTGAAAAATCAAGAAAAGAAAGACTAGACGTTATCAAAAATTTTGCAAATCTCTCTGAAGATGAAATAAAATCATTAGAACTACCTGATGGTGGGGTGACATTTGATAAAGCAGACAAAATGGTCGAAAATGCATTTGGAACATTTTCTCTTCCATTAGGTGTTGCAACTAATTTTAAAATTAACAATAAAGACTATCTTGTGCCTATGGTAATTGAAGAGCCATCTGTAATTGCAGCAGCATCAAAAGCAGCAAAACTTGCAAGACCAAAGGGAGGATTCAACGTTGAGGCTGATGAATCCTATAGCATTGGACAAATTCAAGTTCTAGGTGCAGATATTGATAATGCAGTATCGAAAATCAAAGAAAACACTCAAGAAATTCTAGAACTTGCAAATTCAAAAAGCAACACTCTTTCCAAAATGGGAAAAGGTGCAAAAGAAATTACCTGTAAGAAACTTGATACTGACTTTGAACCAATGTTGATAGTTGAATTATTGATTGATGTAGGTGATGCAATGGGTGCAAATGTAACTAATACAATGTGTGAAGGTGTAGCACCATTAATTGAAAAATTAACTGGAGGTAAGACACTTCTTCGAATATTATCCAACTATTCCACGAGACGAATGGTCAAGGCAACTGCTATTTTTGATAAAGAATCAGTTGGAGGTGAAGAGGTTGTAGAGAATATGATTCACGCATATCAATTTGCAAAACATGATGTGTATAGAGCAGTTACCCACAACAAAGGAATCATGAATGGAATTATTGCAGTAGCCAATGCTACTGGACAAGACAGTCGTGCAATTGAAGCTGCAGCAAATGCCTATGCATCACGTTCTGGACAATACAGATCATTGTCTGAGTGGACTAAAGATTCAGATGGAAATCTTGTTGGCACTTTGGAAATTCCCTTATCTGTTGGTATTGTAGGTGGAAT
>REGH01000042.1 GCA_003702495.1 Candidatus Nitrosopumilus sp. | reverse complement strand
AGTCTACTTGATTTAATGGAATAAGGGGTATGATGAGACGGTGGCTGTATGATTAATGATTACACTACTAAAACCTCTGACCCTATTAATTCCTAATTTTGAAGAATGAAAATCAACCAAATTTCTTACAAGAATTGACATTCCAAGATAAACGCAGATTACAAGATTGGATTGTGTGAAGATTGATCCTGAATTAAAATTACAAATTTTAGAAAAAGTTGGAATTTATTCTAACAGATTTTCAATTCCAGAACCTACTATTCTGTTAACTACCAAAGAAGTTCTTGATGCTCCAAAAGAAATGACTGAAGGAAGACGTACATCTGCTTACAAGTATTATGGGGTGTCTTATCTTCAACACAATCTAGTTTTCATTAATGTGAGAAAAATTCCCGATGAGAAAACTCTGGAAAATACAATTGTTCATGAACTGATCCATATGCGATTTCCATATCTTGCACATGGTAAACGATTCAACAAACTAGTTAGACAAGGTTTGCGTGGCAAATCCTTTTTGCCCTATAGAAAAAGAAACAAAACCAACGCTATTTGATTTATATTTCCCAGACTTGGGCATGCGAGTATAATATGGAAATCTCTGAGATTCTGCCATTTATCGCAGGAATAGCATCATTTTTAGTTGCTGGTGGATTAGTTGCTTGGATTTCAAAGCAACCAGCTGGAACAAAAGAGATGCTTGATATTTCAAATGCCGTTAAAGAAGGAGCTTCTGCATTTCTCAAAAGAGAGATGAAAATTATTGTTCCAGTAGCTATAGCACTTACTTTGATTATTGGTATCTTCTTAACTCCGTCAAATGGAATTGCATTTGCAGTAGGTGCAGCACTTTCAGCAGTAGCAGGAATCATTTCATTAAAAATTACCGTAAAAGCAGCAGTTAGAGCTGCTAATCTAAGTGGCACTGGTTTAGGTCAAACCTTTGCTATGGCATTTAGAGGTGGTGCAACAGTAGGTCTTGCAGTTCCTGCAATGGCATTGTTGGCAATCACAGGACTTTATCTAATTTATCCAGATCCAATTACTATTGCTGGTGTAGGTATCGGCGCAAGTCTCATTGCATTATTCATCAGAATTGGGGGTGGCATTTTCACAAAGGCAGCAGACATGGGTGCTGACTTGGTAGGAAAAGTAGAAGCAAATATTCCTGAAGATGATCCTAGAAACCCTGCAACAATTGCAGATAATGTCGGAGATAATGTAGGTGATGCCGCGGGTATGGGTTCTGATGTTTACGAATCATACATTGTAACTATTCTAGCAGCATTGTTAATTGCTGCATTAATTGGCGCACCAAACTTTTTCCTTTATCCAATTCTTATCGGTTCATCTGGAATGATTGCATCCATCATAGGTGTTGTCATTGTTGGTTCCAAAAACATAACGGATGTAATGAAGCCACTTAATCGTTCATTTTATGTCTCAGCTGCAATTGCAATTGGACTAAACTATGTATTCATCACACAATTCATCGGTGATTCTATGGCCTCATATGCCTTGTTTGGCTCTACTGTAATTGGTGTAATCTTGGTACCCGTAATTCAAAAAATTACTGATACCTATACAAGTTACAAGAAAGGACCTGTTCAAGAAATTGCAGACTCAGCAAAATGGGGATATGCATCATTAACATTAATGGGAATTATCAAAGGAATGCAATCAACTGGACCATTTATGATTGCACTAGTAGTCGCAATCATCATTTCATACAGTATTGCATCTGCAGCAGCACCTGAAGGTGCTGACCCAGTTCTTTACGGAATCTTTGGTACTGCATTGACTGCAATGGCAATGTTGAGTCTTGCAGGTATTGTACTTAGTATTGATGCATTTGGTCCAATTGCAGATAATGCTGGTGGTATTGTTGAAATGACTGGAATGGGCGAAGAAAACCGTAAAGTCACTGATGAAATTGATGCAGTTGGAAATACCACAAAGGCTGTAACCAAAGGCTTTGCAATTGCAAGTGCAGCACTTGCCGCATTGGCAATGATTCAGGCATTCCAATTCGAAGCATCACACGTCTTTGAAGGTGCTTTAGATTACAGTTTGACTAATCCAGCAATTGTCATTGGATTGCTAATTGGTGGTTTGATTCCATTTATCATTACTGGACAACTAATCAATGGTGTATCTCGTGCAGCAGGAAAGATGGTTGATGAAGTTAGACGTCAATTCAAAGCTGATGATGGTATTCTTACAGGAAAATCAAAACCAGATTATGCAAAATGTGTAGATATTGCTACAGTTGCATCCATCAAAGAATTGTACAAACCAGCACTTGTCGCAATTATTGCTCCAATCATTTTAGGAGTATTACTCGGTCCAACTGCAGTAGCAGGATTGTTAATGGGCTCTCTAGTTACTGGAATTCTACTTGCATACCACTTGGCAAATACTGGTGGCGCATGGGATAATGCAAAGAAACTAGTTGAAATGAAAGGCGAAAAAGGTTCTGATGTTCACAAAGTTGCAGTAGTTGGTGATATTATTGGCGACCCATACAAAGACACAGCAGGACCTGCTCTTAACACTGTAATCAAATTACTAAACACAATTGCAATCGTATTCGTATCTGCATTTGTCGCAATTATTGCACTCTAAGATTTTTCTTCAACAACTTGTGTTAGATCTAACTCGTCTACTTGAGCTTGAATTGCTTTTTTCAAAGTACCTTCGTGCATCTCACAAAATTTGAAAAAGTTATCAGCTGTTTGAAAACATCCGCAAATCCACTCTATTTTTTTGTCTCCTTCAACTGTCCATTTTGAATACTTGTGTTCTACCATGTAGGTTAGAATATCTGATGATAAAAAAACTAATTCTTTTGAAAAAGGAAAAAAGTGTTTAAGGACAGCCTTCCATTTTCTGGATAAAGTAGCCGTTTTCCTTAATTGCCTGTTCTACAGGCTCTGGTGCTCCTTGGGAGTGGCAAAACTGACATTCATTTTGTGTCATTGTTGCATTTTCTTCTCCAATGGATTTCAACCATTCTTTTCCATATGTGATGGCTTTGTCGTGGTCTTTTTCACCAGTAATTACATCAAAGTGCATGGTATGACCGTCTGCTGCTTTGACATAAGTGTCGTATACGTGAATTTCCATGAATTTAATCAAAAAAAGGCATATTTAATTCAAAATGAAAGTCTGAATTTCTAACTAACCTTTATGGTGCGCCCAGTTGATTTTTTTGGAATTTTGATTTCCAGCCTACCTTTTCGAAATTTGGCAGTTGTCTTTTTTGTATCAATCATGTTTGGTAAGGATAATGATTTTTTAAAATACTCAAATTTTGAAATCTTTCCTAGTTTCTCTTCAGAGTACTTTTCATAGAGTTTTGCTTCAACATTTATCATGTTTCCGTCAAAAGTAACTTTGATGTCTTTTTTGTTTACCATTGGCAAATCTAATTCCAATAACCAATGATTGTCAAATTCTTTGAGATATGACAACGGGGACAAAATTCTGTGCTCTATGTCATCAATCAATGAGCCAACAGATGGAAACATTGTTCTTATCTCAAATTCATCTTTCATCCAATCACCTGTAAATTTGGGGAGTTCTTCCTTGTCTGTCTTGCTGTTGTTGTAATGTACGAATTGTTTCTTCCATCAACTTTCTGTGTTGAATTCGTAGTTTGTCTATCTTATTTTTGATATCTTGAATGTCTATTTTAACATCTAAAATCCCTGCAAGTGTCTCTATTGCAACTATTGATGCCTCAGGATCTGGAAAAAATGGATGACATTCAGCATATAGGACCAATGCAGGAATTTTTGTTTTTCTAAAAACAGAAATTATTGCAGCATCTGTACCAAAAATTGATCCATCTAAAAATTTTGGAATTTCATTTTTGTATAATGTATTTTCTAATGTTGAATGTGTAACTAGACCAAAAATTTTTGGTGGCTTTTTCTCTGGATTGGAAGTTTCCATACCGCTTACAATGATTATTTTTTTTATCGTGTTTTTCTTACAAAATTCATGTAATGCATGTGCAAAACCTTCCGCCAGGAATTGATTGAATGGAACATCTGAAATTATTACAAAGATATTTTTTCTATTGTAAACTCTGATTGGTGCAAGAATTTCTCCATTCTCTACAAACAACGTAGATGGCAAGTTTGGCACTTCAATCTCTCCAATTTGCCTCATCTTTAGAGAATTAATCATATATGAAATTGCAAATGTTCCTACAAGTCCATTACTTGGAAATCCTACTAGTAATGTATTTTCTTGACTGTTTGATTTTATCATTTTCAGACCATCCTTGATGAAAATTAAATTATTTTGCTATAAGAACTGGCTTTTTTGATTTGTGGAGTACGTAATTTGATGTACTCCCTAGGAACATCTCTTTTACAGCTCCCATTCCTCTTGAACCGATAACTATTAGATCAAAATTATTTTTTTGTGCAATCTCTACTATTCTCTTTCCTTCGTCTCCGTATGAGACTCTATCATAAAACAAAATTCCTTTTTTTGCTGCCTTTAGTTTTGCTTTTTTCATAATCTTTTGAGCATGTTCTAATAGAATTTTCTCTAGTGCCGAAATTGGGTCATTGGTTTTGGGTTTTGTGATTCCAAGTATGTAGATTCCTGTAACTGTCGCATGATTTTCTCTTGCCATGTGAATTGCCATATCTAACCCTCTAAAGGAATTTGACGAACCGTCTAATGGAACAAGAATTCTTGAAATCTTACCTGCCATGAATTATTTTTAAGAATTTTCAATTTAAAAAGATTTTATGATTATCTTTTATGATTTTCACTCTTGATATTCTAGAAGAGTCTAAAATAACAAATTACTCTATACTGAATTGTAAGATGTCTGATGGAAAAACAATGACTATTGCTGACGTTATGACAAAATCTGTCATATCTGTTGATTCTACATTGAATGCCAATGAAGCTGCAAAAATGATGGAAGATGCAAAAGTAGGTGCAATAATTGTTATGGAAAATAACACTCCCGTTGGAATTGTAACTGATAGAGATTTTTCAGCAAAAATTGTTGCTCATGCATATCCTATCACCACACCTGTGAAACAAATCATGTCTTCTCCAATGTTTTCTGTTGGTTCAGATGATTCTGTACGTTCTGCTGCAGATTTGATGCATGAAAGGGGAATTAGAAAATTACCTGTTATTGACAATGACACTCTAGTTGGAATTGTTACTGCATCTGATATTGTTAATCTCCTTGCAGTTTCAACTGAGGATGATATGCGAGATATCTATTTTCATTCTGTTGTAAAGATTTTTACTAATTACAGTCCATATAATTAATAGAAATGGTTCTGCCAGTTGTAGTTCTAGTCGTCATTCCCATATTTCTTGGAATCTCCTATGTAGCACCGTTTGATCCTCCTGGTGAAATTGAAGAACCGTCAATTCCTGAAAATTCTGGAGCCTCTTTTCTCTATGTGTTGTTAATGGGAATCTGGGTAATCTTTTTGCTACGAATCATTATCTTGATGAAGAAAGGCTCTTACAAGATTACTCAGAGGTATTGATGTGAACACTGCACCGTATTGGAACAAGAAAGTATGTTCTGATTGTAAAAGACTCAAATGCCAAAAAGGTTGCATTTGTGATTGCCATCAATTACGAGATAGAATTAATTGAGTACTCTTATGTGAGTCAAATCTATTAGAAAACTATGAAACATACGGTTCATGTTGATGTTGACTCTTTCAAGATAATTTTAGAGTTAGATGATTCGTATTCTCCAAAAACTGTAAGTGAATTTCTTGAAAAATTACCCTTTACAGTAGATCTTAATGTTTGGGGAGATGAAATATACTCTTCACAATCCCCAATCAGTCAACCTGAAGAAAATGCAAAGTCTCCTGTTGAACTAAATGATGTTGCTTATTGGCCAAGAGGAAAAGCAATTTGCTTGTTTTACGGTCCTACTCCTATTGGGGAACCTGGAGAGATAACCCCTGCATCTCCAGTAAATGTTATTGGCAAAGTCATATCTGCAGACAAATCCATTCTTGGAATGGCTGATGGTGCAAAGGCTACTTTTAGAAACGCTTAGTTTTCCTCAATTGGAATTTCTTTGATTTCTGATTCTAAAAAATATGCTCTAAAATCTCTATTTGCTCCAGAGTAAATTAACCATGCAACAGGATTACTTTGCATAAATTTTTTATCTGTATTTGATGGATATGCTTCAGAATTTGGATGTGAGTGAAAAATCCCTATCACCTCTACTTTTTTTTCTTCAGCAATCTTGTATCCTTCAATCAATTGTTCATTTGAAATAGTAAAATTTACAGGTGATTCTTCAATATTTTTTGTTAAAAATACCTCTGAAACTGTATTCCCCTTCCCAAATAATATGGCACATGATTCATTTGGTTTTTCATTTTCAGCATGTTCTGTTAGAATTTTTTTATCTGAAATTGATAAGATGATTTTCTGCAAATCTATTCTACGATAACAGTTCCTACCATCCATGGATGGAATGTACAGTAATAATCATAAGTTCCTGCTTCTGTAAATGTGAATTCGAAACTATCTCCTGCCATCATCATCTCAGAATCAAACACTCCTGTTGCATCTGTAGGTGGCATACCTGATGTTACAGTGTGTACTGTAGTATCTGCATTATCCCATAGAATAGTATCTCCGACTGATACTGTGATAACTTCAGGATCATAATAGATTTGACCATCTTCTGGAATTGCTGCACCTTCTGGCATTACTACTTTGATTGGTTCTTTTGCACCTTCAATGGTTAATGTTGCAACCATCCAAGGATGTACAATACAGAAGTATTCGTATTCCCCAACTTCTAAATTACTTGTGTCAAGTGTAAATGATTCTCCTGGACCTAACAAACCTGTGTCAAATGTTTCCCCAAAGTCTGCAGAACTAGTTGCGGTGTGTGCTGCAGCATCTACGTTAACCCATTCTACAACGTATCCTTGTTGAACAACTGCCGCATCTGGTCCGTAGTCTGGGTTTCCTTCTTCAGCGGAACCTTCAAGCATTTCAATTGTAAACACTGGTCCTGTTGGTGCAACTTCTTCAGCACTTGGTTCCTCAATTGCAACTTCTTGTGGAATCATGTATGTGTCTGGTCCCACTAATCCGAATGCAACCCATGCAATAATTCCTGTAGCTGATGCTAATGCAACAATGGAGCCAACTGGTTTTGCATATTGTGGATGCTTCATTGCAAGATATGCAATGATGATTGATGGAAATGCAATTCCCATCAAAATTCCTGCCATTGTTACGGTATAAGCTGAAGTATTCATTGTAAATGCATATGTTCCAAATCCTAGCGAAATTGAAGCGATAACCAAAACTGTTGCTTTGGCTCTATTGCTAGTTGAGACCCCTCCATCTAAGATACCTGCTGCTAAGAAGATCAGTCCTACGAACATGGTAAGGCCCGTCAAGGCATGCATTCCATCAATGAATGTATGTGCTATCTCAGCATAAGATAATACGACTCCTGCCAATCCTATGGCTGTAAGTCCCATTCCTGGCATCATGAGGTCCCAATTACTCATTTAACGTAGCTGGTAGGGCTGAGATACTTATTCCTTTTGAAATTACATGGATCAATAGACGAAGAAATTAAATGGCTTTGGACTAGGATAGAGTGAGATTGGGATTTAATGAAATAATGGAGATATCCAAACCAAGGATAGTTGTTCTTCTAGTGATTACTGCTGTTACTTCCATGTATGCAGCAAGTAAACTTGTTCCAGGTGCACCTGAGCTTGATTATTGGTCTTATTTGCACATAATTATAGCTGGAGGATTGGCATCAGCTGGTTCCAGCGCTCTCAATCATTACTATGACAAAGATATTGATCCAAAAATGGAGAGAACTAGTAAAAGACCTATTCCTTCTGGAAGAATGGCTGCATCCCATGTTTTGATTTATGGTTTGGCCGTAAGTTGTATCTCTGTTGTTTACGGATTCTTTGCATTGAATCCAGTATCTGCATTCTTTATTGCAGTTGGAATATTCTCTTATGTCATAATCTACACTGCTTGGCTTAAACGACTAAACACTTCAAACATTGTAATTGGTGGTATTGCGGGAAGTGCAGCTGCATGGGCTGGTTGGGCTGCTGCTACTGGAAGCATGGATCTTTTAGGATTCTTAGTTGGATTCTTAGTTTTTGTTTGGACTCCATCACACTTTTGGTGTCTTGCAATGAAAATAAAAGATGAATATGCACAAGCAGAAGTTCCAATGTTACCTGTTGTAATTGGAATGCAAAAAACTTCCAAATACATTTTAGGAAATACAATAATTTTACTTCCTTATTCTTTGATACTTTCATTTATTCCTGATGGAATGGGAGTTGTGTATACCATTATTGCAGCTGTATCTGGTGGATTGATGTTGGCATATCATTACAAACTAACAAAGACTCCTACATCAGAATTTGCTTGGAAGGCATACAAAGTTACTGCACCTTATCTTACAATAATTTTTGTTGCAGTTGCACTAGATGCAGCATTTCATATTCCTTTATTCTAGGAACTATTTTTCAAAACCTGGGAAGCTTGCTTCGTAGTCTTTTTCCATCATTTCCTTATTTTGTTCATCGACTTCATCGACTTCTTGTTTTTCTACGAATACTTCGATTCTACGTTCATCTTTTGTAATCCATGATACTTTGATGAGTCCAAGAATTTCTAAATCCAAAAGTATTTTGTTAAATTTGGCGTCTGCCATGGTAAATCCATCTTTTGTTAGAATTTTGTAAAGCTCAACATCTGTTAGTGAACCTGCATCTTTGATTTTGTCAAATACTGTGTTTCTGATTGGAATTGCCATTTTTATCCGTAGAATGTTTTATCTCCTGTCTTTGGTACCACGTTAGATATACTTTCCTTAACTGATTTGTACCACTGATCAACTTCTTT
>REGH01000041.1 GCA_003702495.1 Candidatus Nitrosopumilus sp. | reverse complement strand
TTAATATCCAAATTCAGCCTCTAGGTTTGTTGCAGTTATAGTACAGTCTGGTTAGTACTCGTGCTTGCCAAGTACGTGACCCGGGTTCAAATCCCGGTAACTGCACCATCTATTGATTTTTAGGAATAAGAGCAGATTTTATGATTTCCAGTGCATCATGTGCTTTTTCAGGTCTAGGTAATTGAATTGCAATTACATTATCTTTGCCATACTGAGATTCAGGAGAATTTAGAACAAACATGGATGTTTGAGCAAGTGTTTCAAAAAATTTCAAATCAGTTTTTGCATTTACAAGAAATTTTTCAGAGATGTTACCAATTGAAAAAGTCAAAACAACTTCTACAAAGACATTTCCTAACCCATCCTGTAAAATATTCAAATCAGTGTTTACCGCAAATGGTTGTCCTTCAACTATGGCTCTAATGTTTTCATATTTTTTTGCATCAATAATTATGCAAGGAGTATCTTTTCCTTCAAAATCAAAAGTAGTGATACCAGTATGGACTTGCTCTAGCATTCGTTTTAGTTCATCAGACATTATCTTTTTCTAATTTGTGTACGACTTGGTCTCCAGCTTTTACTAAAAATGGTGAAAGAAATGCAGTGATTATTGAAATGATACCAATTAGTGGGAACAAGAAAGCACTTACTGCTCCAATATCAACACCAGCCTTTACAATTACAATTGAGAATTCTCCTCTTGGAGCACCTAAAGTAAATGCTGAGCGAAGTGCTTTACCACGTTTTTGTCTAAACAAAATATTTCCAATCATGTTTCCTCCAAATTTCATACCTGTGGCGACTGCAATTAACGCAATTGCTATCCATATGTAATCTCCAAGTTGCGATATATCCATTAAAGCTCCAACTGAAATGAAGAAGATTGCAACAAACATGTCTTTAATTGGACTAGAAAGGAGTTTTGCAACTTCAGCAGATTTTGATTCTGCCACTAAAACACCTGCCAAAAAGGCACCGATTGCGACAGATAATCCTACAACATTAGCAAATAATGCATATCCAAAGCAGACACCAAGAACACTAAGAAGTAAAATTTCACGATGTTCTGCTGCAGCCACTTTATCAATTAAAGGAGGAATTACACGAGTTCCAACTGTAAAGGTTCCAACAATCAATCCAGTTGCAACTAGAACAACTACAATTATTGATTCGATAGAAACACTTCCTACCAGAGCAATTGATTGTAAAGATGAAATCAAGATAACTGCAATAACGTCCTCAACAATCAAAATACCCAAGACAAGAATAGAGGATTCTTTTTTGATCTTTCCCATGTCTTCCAAAATTTTGACAATGATGGCAGTACTTGAAATTGATAATGCCGCAGCTATGAATAATGCATCCATGAATTGTAGACCCAAAGCAGTTGCAGTGTAAAACACCACACCCAAAGTTGAGAACAAACCGATAGTTCCAACTCCAACTGCAACTCTACCTATACTCTTAATTTTTGCATACGGAAATTCAATCCCAATTACGAACAAGAGTAAGATCACCCCAATTTCAGCAAAAAGGTTTAACGCAGAAATATCAGATAAAATTCCGACACCTTCTATTACACCAGCTGAAGGTCCACCTTCAGGTAATACCCAAGACCAAAAGGGAGAGAGGGGTCCAATGAGCATTCCTGCAAAAAGATATCCAATGATTAATGGTTGCTTAATTTTGAAAAATGCAAGAGTAACAACTGCACCAATAATCATGATGAATGCTAAATCAGTAACAAATGTTGTGTGAGGAAGTTCAGGAGTAATCTTTTCAAGCAAATTAGAAACAGTGTTGTTAAGTGAGCTTTGGATTCCACTAGGATTTAGCTGGAGTGGAATATTTTGCATATTAGTGGTAAACAAATTTGTTTAAAAATAGTTACTGATGGAGAAAATTTGCAACAAAAAATTACAAAATGATAATCAAATGAACATCAAATGAAATGAAAAAGTTCACGCAGTAATTCAAAATTTGAGGCTAGTGAATTGAAAATGTTAATCTCTTTATGCCAATCAACCATAGTAAAAATGCAGAGTGATGATTAGGTCAACTGAATATGATGTAGAGATATGACCTGGGGTATCTGACTGCATAATTGGTTACGTTGTCATTACCTAGTTATTAATAGTACGGTACCATACCGTACTATATGATTCAATGTGAATATTGTACAAGAGGTTTCATAGAGACAGCAAATGGTTTAGCTGAAAAGACCTTTCATGAGTTACTTCATGAACCAGAAGTTGTAAACAAGTAACTCTTTACATTTTTTATTTTAGACCTAACTTTTTTATCGTTAAATTTTATTTCAATTGATATGGCTACTAAAACTACAAAGAAAAAAACTACATCTAAAGCAAAAAAAGTTACTAAAAGAGAACCTAGTCCATCAATTTTGCTAAAAAAAGTTGCATCAGTGTCAGATTCTAACAAAGCATTACAAAAAGAGATCAAAGTGATGTCAAAAATATTTGGAGAAAACCAAAAAGTTCTAGTTTCCATGAAAGGTATGATTGACTCTTTAACATCAGCATTAGAACATATTCAAAAACAATCAAAACAACTTAACATAATTGAGGATGACACACAAAAACTATACGCAGGTCTAAACCAAGTCAGAACTCAATCAAGTATTGTAGATAAGATAAACAATCAAACTATAAAATTGCAAGAGGAGATTAACAGAATTTCCGAGGAACAAAAATTATCAAAACCTCACGAAATTTCACAACAAGTTGAAGACAGTATGAATTCTATTAGAAATAATTCACAAATGATTATTAAAATTGCTCAAAGAATAGATGAAGTAAGGGATGATCTTAGAAAGGTTTCAGGGAAAACAGATTCATTTTTGGAAGTTGGTTTGGAAATTGATAAACTAAAGAACACAATTGAGGAGGTATCGGGAAAGACAGCAAAGCTTGAAACTGGTTCACAGATTATTGATAGTCTAAAACAAGAATTCTCAAAAATCACAGATGGAATTTCAGAAAGTTCCAATATCAATTCAGAATTGGAGGCAATAAAAGTCACAATAGATGCGATATCAACCAAGGCATCAAAGATTGATTCTCTAGGAGGTGTTATTGATGGCCTAAAACAGCAATTTGAGACAATTGCCTTAAAGGCAAATTCTGTAGATAATGCAAGCCTAGAATCAATTAAAGAATTAGCAGGTAAGATTGACAAGATTGAGACAGAGATAGGTGCATTATCGCACAGAGCAGATTCAACGGCATTTGTGGGGGAAGGCCTCAAATCAGTTCAAAAAGACCTGGCAGAGTTTAAAGAAAATGTATTTGACAAAACAAACAGCATAGAGAATAAAATCTCATCAGCATCAGAGATGATTAAAAAACAAGATGCTGCATCAGCAGAGTTCCATCAAAAGACTGAGAAGTTATTCAATGAGATGCAATCAGTCAGAGATGTTTCTAACAAAGCTTCTGATGATTCATCAAAAGAGATGATGGCATTGCTAAAGTTATCAGAATATCAATCAAACATTAGAATGAATGCGGAATCAAAGTACGGAGATGCAAAAGATCTTGAGAAGATGGCCGAATCTACTGCAGAAATTGTAAATCTATTTGATAGAATTTCAATTGAATCTGGAGAGAAAATTCCATTACCACATGAAGTAAGACAGTGGGCAGTTAGTAAGATTCTTGATTGTGCAGACAAATGGGAGATTAGATTCAGTGATGTGTATTCAATTTTGACCAATGCAATTGGACGTGACATGTTAAAGGAATCAGTCAGAATTCCACAGATTAGAGACATTTATGGAATTAGAGCGGTTGATGAAATAAGAAAAGATCTGAATATTTCTTAAACTCCGACTTCATCGGCTTCTTTAAGTTGTTCTTTCTTTCTTTTCAATGCTGCAAAGATACCCAAAAGTGCAGCAATCCAAACGGTTGTAAACATTAGATTTGCAACGCTGACATACATGTAGGGGGTTGCATCCATAATGTTGGTTTTGATTAAAAGGGCCCTATCACTTACATCCATCATACCAGTGTGATAAGCAGAACTATCTTTTGGAACGGTAGAGATTTTATCCACACTTGCAAGCATTGTGTCAAGATTATCTTGAATTCGAACAAAATTTGTAGATTCTGTAGAAAATATCCATACAGGATTCTTGGAAATTAGTTCACCATCAGCATTTATTTTTTCAGGAATTAGATCATTTGCCATTATTCCATCCATATCATCTTGAATTGCTACAAGATGAGTACGAATTGCACTTGGATCAGATGAACCAATAATTCCATCCAAATTTCCTCTGATTCTATCTAGAGGATAGATATCTACACTGTATCCGTAAATTGCCATGAATCCTCCAAAAATAATTATTCCTACAATCCCAACCATGGAAAGTTTGTAAACTCTATTAGCCATCTTCTCTTTCTTGGTCATTACACGGGCGACACTTGATTTATTTCTTTTAAATCGAGTATGAGATAGGCTCAGATAGGCAATGTAAAAGAATCCAATTGTTTGGAGTGCAATAATGGGAACAAAGATAGGATTGTTTGAAAATATGGAGATAAAGATTCCCAACATCCCATAGACGCCAAAGAAAATTTCAAGAAGTGTTACTTGGGAGAAAGGTAAATTGTATGCATTATCTTTCCAGTCATCTTTTTTCTTAAGAACACCATACTTGGGAGTTCTTAGAAACTCGTTCTTTTTTCCTAGAATTGCATCAAATACTGCAACTGTGTTGTTCACAGACATTCCAGCATTGTAAACAAGGAGTGCAGGAAGTATCTTAGCTTTAGATTTCCACGACTTTTGATACATGCTTTGAATAATCATGATGTATGCACCCGGACCCATTGCAAGATATGTGGCAATGGTTATTGCAGGAAGAAAACTAATCACGTAGAGATTGACCTGTCCTGCCAGCAATATTGGCAATGCAAGGAATTGGATTAGCATTAATGGATAAACAATGTGACGAGTAAGTTGAATGAAGGCCTGAATCTTTGCTTCAATTGCAATTTTTCGTTTAATTGCAATGTCAGTGAGTAGTTTTACTGCACATTGGATGGAGCCTTTAGCCCAACGGAATTGTTGTCTTTTTGCAGCATTCATCTGTACTGGTAGTTCTGCGTCAACGACAATATCAGGTAAGAAAACACATTTCCATCCTTTCATCTGTGCTCTGTAGCTCAAGTCCAAGTCTTCAACAAGAGTTGCTGTATGCCATCCACCAGCATCTTCTATACAATCACGTTTCCAGATTCCAGCAGTTCCGTTAAAGTTCATGAAAAGGTGGGAGTTACTCTTTGCTTTTTGTTCAATTAGAAAATGGAAATCAAGACTTAGAGCTTGTGCCTGAGTAATTGCAGAATAATTCTCATTTACATGTCCCCACCTACATTGGACAAGACCGATATTTGATTTTGCAAAATGGGGAATTGCTCGTTTGAGAAACCATGTTGGAGGGATAAAGTCAGCATCAAAGATGGCTACAAGTTCTGTGTCTGTTGACTGCATGGCATACTTTAGTGCACCTGCCTTGTACCCTTTTCTAGTTCCTCTTCGGACATGTTCAATTTGGAAACCTTTCGTTTTGTATTCATCAACAGTATTTGCCAAAAGTTCCACTGTGTCATCATCGGAATCATCCAAAACCATTATTCTCATCTTGTCTTGAGGATAATCAAGATTACATACAGAGTCAACTAATCTTTTTGCAACATACTTTTCGTTGTATATGGGCAATTGTATTGTAACTGTAGGAGTACCCAAATCAGTAGTTTCCAGAGTATTCTTTCTTTTTCTAGACAGAAATGCAAGATAGTAGAAATTGCAAGTATAAGCAGTGATTATAATTGCTGATAGAATAAACAAATCAAACACTAATTGCGTGAAAGGGTTGAATGACATTTTCCCTAGCTCTGAGAATCACTATTCGCTATTTATACTTGCGATAGATTAGGGTTATTTTTGTTCAAAGATCTTGATTGCTTGTGGTGGACAAACACCTTCACATGCAAGACAAAAGATACAATCAGGTTCTTTTGACATCAGTGGTTTCTTTTCAGATGCAGGGTTTCCTGGAGTGTCAAACCATTCATAGACACCTACTGGACAGGCTTCAATGCAACCACCATCTGCTACACAAATATCATAATCTACGGAAACAAATTCTCCCCAAACACCCATAATTCCATTACTGGTACCTTTTCTACCCCAAGTTTTGATGGTGTGCTCTGGTGCTTCATAAGGAGAAGATGCTTTCATCTTTTGTTTGTAATCAACATCAATTGGTCCAGGTTTTGCACCATCTGGAATTTCCATATCGCCTCCATCATCATCCTCTTCTGCTTCTTCAGTAGCTTCAACGGGTTTTGGTTTTGCGCCAAGAACAATCTTTGCTAATGGAGTAAGGTCTTCAAGTTTTTGAATTGCTGCAACTTCAGAAATTTTTTCTGTTTTTACAAAATAAGAAATCATCTTGTCTGCCAAGATAGTATTACGCAAAATAGTGTCAATTACCATTTTTGCAAAATGGTCAGCTTTCTTTCTGTAATCTTTTACCCAATTAGGGTCACCAAATTTCTCAATTGGAAAAATCTGATAAATGATATCCACAACTTCACCAGTTACAATTTCAACTGTGACAGAAAGTTCGACTTCCTCATATCCCTTTGCATCAGGATCATCCATGTTTTGTTCTTTCCAACGATATGTTGCAAAAACTCTATCAGCATACTTGTCCATCTCAAAAGCCTTTTTGAGACCGTCGTGAACTGATTTAATCTCATTAGGATCCTCAAGATTAATCGGTAATCTATACAATCCAAGTTTGAATCCGTGTAATGGATAAACACCACGTTTTGCAGTAGGGGCTTCCATCGACCAAACTCGATCTTTGAGAAGTAAAGACATCTAAGATTTCTCAATCGATTTTATTTAAAAAGGTTATCAGTCACTGTCGTCAGGACATGTGAGTTCTCGTAATTCGGTGTACTTTTTTTCCATTGCTTCAGCATGTACAGATACTGTATCAAGAACGTACAAATTCTTTGGAAAATACCACCTAATTGGAACCCAATGACCAATGCCATCCATGTCATGAATCATTCCTTTGTCAGCCTTGACATTTAGTTTTTCATCAATTGAAGTTTCCTTTACAGTAAGTCCTCGTTTTGTCTTATCTTCCATGACAAGATCGGTTTCAGAATCTTTGATAAAATAAAAGGATCCCTTTTTTAAAACAGGGAGATCTAGTAACATTTTATTTTTCCACAGGGTTTCCTATCATGTTTCCCCATTCAGTCCAGGAACCATCATAGTTTCGAACCTTTGGATATCCAAGAAGGTACTTTAGAACAAACCAACTGTGTGAAGAACGTTCACCAATTCTACAATAACAAATTACATCTTTGTCAGGTGTAACTCCTTTTGGTTCATAGTTTTGTTTGAGTTCTTCAACTGTTTTGAAAGTACCATCAGCATCATTAACTGCAGTTGCCCATGGAATATTATTTGCGTCAGGAATGTGTCCACCTCTTTGTGCATGTTCCATTGGATACTCTGGTGGAGCAGTAATTTCTCCTGAAAATTCTTTAGGAGATCTAACATCAACCATTACGGTATCTTCTTTTCCGAGTGCACGGCTTACATCAAATAGATATGCACGTAGTCCCTCATCTGGAGGTTGTGCAACATATGCAACTGAACCAAATTGTGGCTCATCAGTAGTATAATCTCTATTTTCCAATTCCCATTTTTTTCTGCCACCATTCATGATCTTGAGGTTTTCATGTCCATAGATTTTGAAAACCCAGAAAACAAATGCTGCAAACCAATTGTTAAAGTCACCATAAAGAACTACTTCAGTATCTTTTGTGATTCCATTTTTTGCCATTAACTCTTCAAATTGTTTTTTGGAGATAATGTCTCTTGTAACAGGATCATTGATGTCACGTTTCCACCAGATTAAACTGGCGCCATTAATGTGACCTTTTTGATATCCATTTACAGGATCATAGTCGACTTCAACTAATTTTCTATTTTCGTTTGGGGGATTTTGTGAAACCCATTCCGTATCAACTAACACTTCAGGATGTGCATAACTCATGAGTTACACGAACCTCTTTCATACTTAATTGTTTTTCCAAAAAATATCATTTTTAAGTAAATACCATTTCTAGAAAACTGCTTGAAACTTCAAAACGTTGCAGTTGTAAGTAAGGTTGGGAACAAGGATTCTGAAAAAGCTGCTACCAATGTTGCAAAAAAATTATTGGCAAAAAAATCCAAAGTATACACCATTTCACCAATTGAAGTTGATGGTGCAAAACAGATTGAAACTCTAGAGGAATTAAAGAAAGTTAAACTTGATTTGGTAGTTACTTTAGGAGGAGACGGAACAACACTTCGAGTTTTTAGGAATTTAGAGAATGAAACTCCAATTTTGACAATAAATGTAGGCGGGAATAGGGGTATTTTAGCTGAAATAACAATTGAAGAGATAGATGACGCATTAAATCAAATTCAAAAAGATAAATTTTTCTTAGACAAGAGAACTAGAGTTGTTGCATCTTGTGGAGGAAAAGAATTTCCACCGGCACTAAATGAGATTTTCATCAACAGAGCAAACTTGACAAAGACTGCGGAAATTGAGATTAAATTCCAAAACGATACCGTTAAACAAAAAATGGATGGGGTAATAGTTGCAACACCAAGTGGTTCTACAGGTCATTCATTTTCATTAGGAGGGCCAATTTTGCATGAGAGTTTAGATGTATTGATAATTACTCCAGTTGCGCCAGTGTATAGACTGGAATCAATTGTAGTACCAGATGAGAAGATTGAGATAATTAGTTCTCATGACTGCAACATTGTAATGGATGCACAAGTTGTAAAGACTGCAGGATTTGAAGAGCCAATTACTATCAAGAAATACAAAAAACCTGCCGTGTTTATCAGATTGAAAAAACGTGGATTAAGACAAATGAGCAAACTTGGATTTTAGAATTTTAGATGCCAGTGCATTTTATGCAGGTGTACCATTTAGATCATCTACTGATTGTTATACAACATCTCTAGTCTACGATGAAATCAAACACATAAAGAAAAATCATGATGCATTAGGAACTTTACT
>REGH01000010.1:3041-31471 GCA_003702495.1 Candidatus Nitrosopumilus sp. | reverse complement strand
AAAGAAGAATCTACTGCAAAAGAAGAACCTGAAGTTGAAGACAAAGTAGAAGAGCCAGCAAAAGAAACACCTTCTGAAGAACCAAAGAAAGAAGAAAAAGAATAATCTTTTCTAAAGAAAATTTTAGTTTAAAAAAATTACTTTACTCTAATTGGTATAAGTCTAACTCACATTCAACACTACAGTCTGGTGTGGACCAATCAAGCGTATCTTCTTGTGGAATCATTCCAAGTGGATCATAATTATCAAACTTTGTCATTCCTTGAATAGATGATAGCATTACTACTTTGGATTCTTCAGATTCAGAAGTCATGTCAATTTGTGAATTGCTTTCATTAACAATTCCACTTGTAAGATTTGTAATAGAATTTAGTACTCCTACTGGAATATTACTTCCTCCAACGACATAAAGCATTGAGCGTTTTACGGCGTTTGGTGGGGCGTTTTCATATAACATTTTGAGTGAATCTCTAAGAGAGTCTTCAATGTCTTGTCCTTCTTTACTTGTACTGAGAATGTTAGTCTCAGTTGACATCTCAGAGGTTCCAAGTGATTCAACTACGTGCATAATTGCAGAGTTTGCAATGCCATAGCATGCTTTTGGAGTCAGGTCTGGATTGCTTTCTAGTAAAGAGTCATTATCAAGAACAATTGTGCATTGAGAGTTTTCTCTAACTCGTTTTAGCGATACACCTGAATTGAAAATTCTGTCTTTTTCATATTTGAAAGGCATAATTGCAAATGAAACTAGTCCAATGTCTGCTTCTTTACACATCTCTGATACAACTGGTGCAATGGCTGAGCCTGCCTTTCCTGCCAAATTACTCATCATGACAATGGTAGAATAACCTGAAATCTTTGATTTGATTTCTTCTGAAACGTTGTAAGTTGAACCTCTGATTAATTGCATTGTTGGATTTACTATTGAATCAGTTGAAACATGTACAGAAGGTACGTCTCCTGCAAAGTCCTTTGAATCATTGCTAATTAAGAGACAATCTGAATTTAGTGAATCTTTTGCTTTAAGTGCTAATTTTGAGCCTGCACCACCTAGACCAATTACTAAAACTGGTTCTTTTACTTGAAAACTCATTTCAGATCTTATTCTCTAAATTCCATAAAAAACCTTCTTACGTTTTTTTAATCAAATTTTAGATCTAAAAAATTTAGCTTGCGATCTTTCCAAGAAGGCTATTTTGAGTGGCATCAATGATTTCAACTGGGTGTAATTGACCAATGTCTACGTGTTCTGGGACAAATACTGGTTTGTAAGCAAAGTTTCTACCTTTGATTCCCTCATCTGTCTGCTCATCAAAGAGAACGTCTCCTTTCCATCCGATCCACTTTTTGTTGTTATCTAAGGATATTTTGTTGATCTGTTCAAAAATTCTCTTACTTCTTGATTTTACTTCTGCAACATCAATCTGTTCCCATTCCGCAGCTTCTGTTCCAGGTCTAGCACTATATTTTGAGAGATTCACAACATCAGGTCTTGTTTCATCTAGTAGTTCAACTGTTTTCTCAAAGTCCTCTTTTGTCTCTGATGGGAATCCAACTATGATGTCTGTTGAAATGGTAAAGTCCGGGAATCTCTCTCTTGCTTTCTTTACTATTTCTCTGAATGTTCCAGCAGTATGCCCTCTCTTCATATCATGTAGAACTTTATCACTTCCACTTTGTACTGGAATGTGTAAGAATTTGAATACTTTATCGTTATCATATGATTCAATTAGTTTTTCTTTAATTCGTGGCATATACATTGGGTTCATCATTCCGACTCTGATCATAAACTCTTCAGGAATTTCTGACACTGCATTAACCAAAGAAGGTAAATCTGTTCCAATATCAAATCCATAACATCCGTTATCTGTTGATGTAAGCCAAACTTCTTTACACCCTTCACTGATCTCAGTTTTCACTTGTCGTACAATATCTCCTAATCTGTAACTTTGGAGATCCCCTTTTGAAATTTTAGTTTGACAAAATGTACATTCACTCATACACCCGCTTGCTATTTCCACTATTCCAACTGCTGGATTCAATCTCACTTTCGGCAGTCCGACTTTTGATAGATCAGTGTCTTCTAATGCAATCTCCTTTCTTCCTTTGAGGGTGGAATCAATGACTTGAAGAGTTTTTCCTAAAGAGTTTGGACCAAGTAGGCTGGCATTCTCAGAAAACTTCTCTACAGTCTCTTTTTCAGCTTTAGGTAGACAACCTGCTACTACAAGAGGTTTTGTCTTTAGTGACTTTATTCTGTGAACCATCTTGTTTGCAGTTGCATCTTTAACAGAACATGTTACGACAACATTCAGATCTGATTCTGAAGAGTCCTCAACAAGAGTGTGCCCTCCGTTTAGAATTAATCCTGAAATCATTTCAGAGTCTGCAAAGCTTGCTGAACATCCATATGATTCAACAAATATTTTTGCCATACTTTATCCAAAGAGGGAATCTATTTCTTTGTTAGTCATTAGTTTCTTTGAAACAACTAGTTCTCTGATAGTTTTTCCAGTCTTTAATGACTCTTTGAATAGTTCTGCAGATTTTAGATAACCTATTTTTGGTGTTAGCAGAGTTACAATTACTGGACTGTTTTCAATGTCTGCACGTAACTTGTCTTTGTTTGCAGTTAGTCCGTCAATTAGGTTTGCAGAGAATATTGGTAGGAAGTTCTTTAACATGTCTGTTGACTCTAACATGCACTTTAGCATTCCAGGTAACATTACATTAAGCTCAAACTGTCCACCTTGTGCTGCATGTGCTACTGCAGTATCATTTCCAATAATGTTGAAGCAAACCATATTCATGCATTCAGCCAATGATGGATTGACTTTGCCTGGCATAATTGATGAACCTGCATGAACTGCAGGAATTCCAATCTCTGCCAAACCTGCAATTGGACCTGATGCCATTAGTCTGATATCGTTTGCTAGTTTTCCAATTTCTAATGCTAAGTTACGTAATGCTCCTGAACAATTTGCAACTGCATACTTGCTTTGCAATCCATGCTGCATGTCTCTTTCAGGCTTTAGTGATAACTTTGAAATTTTTGCAAGCTCGCCAATTGCAATCTTTCTGTATCCCTTTGGTGTGTTTGCACCAGAACCAACAGCAGTTCCACCAAGTGCAACATTTTGTAATTCTTTTTGTGATGCTACAATTTCATTTCTTGCTTTAGTGATAGATGTTACATAAGCTGCAAACTCACTTCCCAATGTAACTGGTAATGCATCCATGAGGTGAGTTCTTCCAATCTTTTTGAATGACGAAAACTGTTTAGCCTTTTTTGTTAATGACTTAATCAAAATATCAATTGCAGGAATTGTTTCTTTGAGATTCATCAAAATTGCAACATGCATTGCAGTTGGGTATGTATCGTTGCTTGACTGTGACATATTGACATGATCATTTGGATGTAGGAATTCGTATTGTCCTTTCTTTTTACGTAATATTTCTAATGCAACATTTGAGATAACTTCGTTTGAATTCATGTTAAATGCAGTACCTGCACCTGAGTTAATCATATCCACAACAAATTGATCCACGTGTTTTCCTGACAAAATTTTATCACAAGCTGAAACTATGGCCTTTCCACGTTTTGTGTCGATAGCTTTGGTTTTCATATTGGCAACTGCAGCTGAACGCTTTATCATTACAAATGACTTAATCAAATTTTCATGAGCTTTGTTTCCTGTAACATGATATTGCTTGATTGCTCTACCAGTGAATGCTCCATAATATGCGTCAGAAGGAATTTTGACTTTGCCTAAAGAATCTTGATCAAGTCTGTATTTCATACAAAAAAGGAATTTTTACCCATTATTCATTCTTTTTCAGCGTGATCTCTCATATTTGGTATTCCCAAATTTTGGAAATTATTATATAGGAACTGGGTATCATCGTGCTTAATGAATAAGCGTATTAGTATGCTCTTTACAATTGCAGCAGTAGCTGTAGTTGGAGCTACCTTATTCGGAAGTACATACACAAATACCCAAATTGGCGGTTCTAGCTATGACTTCAGCAAAGCTGATGTCGAAGTATTAGACAAAATTCGTCAAATGGGTGGCTTACAACTAGTAATGCCACAAGCATTCGCAGAAACAGATTGTGGAGTTCTTGAAAACTCTGGAAGAACAGTACACGACTTTCAACTAACCGGTGAGAGCCATGAAATGCCTCTCTTAAACGGTGCCACCTACTCAGCAATGACCTTTAGTGGACAAGTCCCAGGACCAACACTAAGAGTTACTCAAGGTGACGTTGTAAAGATGACACTAACTATTCCATCTGATGAAATGGTAGGACACGGAAATGACATGCACGCATCTCAGATAACTGCAGGAGCATTTGAGTCCGTTAACCCAGGTGAATCCACAACTTACTGTTACATTGCTGAATCTGCTGGTATTTTCAAATACCATTGTTCTGGTGTTAAACTCGCTGCTATGGACCAACACGTTCTTTCCGGCATGTACGGAATTGCAATTGTTGACCCAGCAAACGGTTACAAGAAACTAATGGTTGAGAAAACAAGTGGAAGCGGTGAATTAGACAGAAAATTCTACGATGCTGACGCATTAGAGTTCCAACTACAATACAACCAGTTGTACCTTACTGATGCTGGTACATATGATATGAGCAAAATGATGGTTCATCAACAATCAGCAACAGTAGTCAACGGAATGCAATTTGGTTATGTTCCAAACATGGCACACAACCTTCTTGTAAACGGTGATCCAGCTAAGAAAATCAGTGCTGTTTTACAAGCCAGAGATGGTCTTGACTTAGAACAGGTACAAGGACAACTCTTATTTGTTGAAAATGATCAACACGTAAGAATTTTCATTGAGAACCAAGGTAACGAACCAGTATTCTTCCACATCGTTGGAGAAATCTTGGATAGAGTTACACAAGGTAACAGAGTTCAATCTGCTGCCACAGAAACATGGTTACTCGGTGGATCCCAAGGTATGATTGTTGATTTGGTATTTGATGAGCCAGGTGTTTATGCCGCTGTAAACCACGACTATGCAGCAATCTATTCTGGTGCAGTAACAGTATTTGTTGCAGGTGATCCATTCAACTTGAACCCAATAGTTGAAGAATTAGGAATGGACGCAGTACCATCATATGCATATGTCTTAGGTAATCCAAGTGATGCCGTCCCACCAATGGGTCTTAACAGCATTGCTCACCCAGCAGTAAACATTCATGGTATGTATACCGATGAAGTTGTATCTCAATTGAAAGCTGATGGTGCTATCCCACTATGGGAAGTAGTTCCTGAATTAGCTGGTCCAATTACAGATGCAATGAAAGCTCTAGGTCGTATCTGACCAAACTTCATTCTTTTTCTTATTTTTAATGAATTATATTCAGTCATGCCGTTTTGCATATTATGGGATTTGATGAATCTGTACTGATCTGTGACAAAGTGGATCCAATACTGAATAAAATTCTGACAGATAATGGTCTTGCAGTTACTTATGATCCAGAAATAACTCCTGAGCAAATTTTAGAAAAAATTTCAAATTTCAATATTGTAATTGTTCGAAGCAGAACCAAAATCACTAAAGAGATGATTGACAAAGCAGATAATTGCAAAATTATTGGCAGAGTCGGTGTTGGTCTTGATAATATTGACCTTGATGCAGCAAAAGCAAAGGACATTCGAGTGATCAATGCAGTTGAAGGCGCAATGAATGCAGTAGCTGAATTGGTAATTGGATTAATGTTCACATTGGCAAGAAATGTCAAAGTCGGTGATATGGGAATTCGAAATAATGAGTGGCCAAAAAATGAAATGCTGGGTACAGAACTCAAAGGCAAGTATCTTGGAATTATTGGAATGGGAAATATTGGAAAGAGACTGGGAAGATTAGCCAGAGCACTAAACATGAACATTATTGGATTTGATGTAATGCCAATTGATGAAGAATTTGCAAAAGAAGTTGGTTTAATGAAAGCTGATTTGGATACATTACTTTCCAGTTCTGATTATGTTTCAATTCATGTTCCACTCATTGATTCAACATACCATCTAATTGATGCAAAAAAGATGTCTCTGATGAAAAAGACAGCAAGAATCATCAACACATCAAGAGGTGGAGTAGTTGATGAAGATGCACTCTATGATGCAATCAAAAATGGAAACTTGGGAGGTGCAGCACTAGATGTCTTTGAAAAAGAACCAGCACCTGGGCACAAGTTATCCGAACTAAGCAATGTAATTTTGACTCCACATGCAGGAGCTCAAACAAAAGAAGCACAATCCTTGGCTGCAAATGTAATTGCAGAGAAGATTGTGCAGATTTTGAGAGGCGTAATCTGATAATTCCTGCGTGATTCTTAAAAAGTACGCAAAAAAGTTGACTTTTACGTGATTAATTATCGTCTCTTTGTTTTTAACACCAATTTGGAGGAAGTCAATCGTATTGAACAATCCTAGTATTAGCCAACTACAATCTGAAAGATTAAGAAATTTGACCAATGGGAATACTTTACTAAAAATCTCCGTGGGATTGATCTTCCTTACAATTCTATCATCTGCATTTGTTTATGCTGAAACAATCTCAGTTAATGTAGATGGAACCAATTATGATGTTGATTATACTGTTACAGGAATGTCTGTGTCTGGCATTGAATCTGACCCTGATTTTATTTCACTAATTATTTCTGTTGATGTAACTGAGTCTCCTGGAGTTTTAGATATCACTTTTGATAGAACCTTCTTTGACTCAATCTATGATGGTGTAGATGATGACTTTATCATTTTAGCCGATGGTGATGAACCAAACTTTTCAGAAACTCAAACTACGTCTCAAAGTAGAACTCTGAGCATTGAATTACCTTCAGGAACTGAAGAGATTGAAGTCATTGGTTCAGTATTTGGTAGAATTATAGAAGAAACACCTTCTGAACCTGAGGAAAAATATGAAGAACCTGCATCAAAACAAATCCCTGCAGCATTTGTGGATATTTCAAAAGATCCTAAAGTTTACGTTGAACGTTATGTAACTGAATCATCCTATAAGACTTGGTTTGAAGAAAATTATTCTGATTATACTTTCCATGAAGCATTAGACATTTCAAAATCTGAATTAGACAAACTAATTGCTGAAATCGAAAAAGAACACTCTGAACCTGCTCCTATAGAAACTCCTGAAGAACCCACTAAAACAACTGAATGTGGTCCTGGAACAATTCTCAAAGATGGTGCATGTGTAATAGATGAGAGATGTGGTCCTGGAACCCTTCTTCAAGACGGAGTTTGCATTGCTAAACCACAAACAACATCACAACCAACTTCTAACAAAGGATTTGGTACAGAGTTGGGTTATGGAGTAATTGCAGCATTTGTAATTACAGGAGCAATTGCAATCATATTGGGATTAATGTCAAAAGCCGGTAAAAGTAGAGACTAGAAAAATCTATTTTTCTCAATTCGTTTGAATCGAAATAATTTGTTTATCCAACAAATACTTGAAAACTTGAATTAATTCTTCATCTGAAATCATTCCTTGATACCACCACAAACTTGTATTCTCTCTTACCCATTCTGGAATGTCTATATTGTATACATTGTCTTCATTAATCTCAAAAGGTACCTTTATCACTTCATCATCTACAAATTTTTTAAATGCATCAATGATAAATCCGTCTGATACATTTCCTGATAACCAATTGGTGAAAATTGATTTGATTGAAATTGGAAGACAAACATTGTTTGCATCAATTAATGTAAACTCTGATGAAACTTTTTGACCTTCGTATTCCACATCTATAAAGTATTTACCTAAAGGGAAAATTTCTTTTTCAAAAGCCATTCTTGATGGTACTGGATTTTCTAACTCTGAAATTGGAATGGGAATTGCACTGCTCCCTTTTCCTGTATCATCTCTAATGTGAATTATTGCAGGATTTCCTGTAACTTCGGAAACTTTGATTGTGTAGAATAATTTTTCACAATAACTGTAAGTTGTTTTTTCCATGATTATCTCTACTGTGGGTTCTGCATTAACTGGTGGAAAAATAACAACACTTAGCGCAATAACTGCGGTAATAGCCATAACTGTTAATCTCATCTTTTTTGATAACCCAAATGTTCAATAAAAATCTCAAAGCAATGCTCAGGAATCCTTTTTAACAACTTTAGCGTGGTTAAATTATCGAGTTTTCTGCGGAAGCAACTCTTTGAGTGCGTGGATATGTGATGCCCCACTCAGGAGAATTTTAATTGCTTAGCGGTGCTCACTCGTGCCGATTTACAGTTATTAAAGGGAGTTTTACTATGCCCGATATGCCTAGTCGCCAAGACCAAGTATGGATCAGACTCTGGAAAGAAAATGCTCCAGAACTACGTGAACGTGTAGTTGGATGGCGTAAACAAAATGCAGTTACTCGCATTGAAAAGCCTAGTAGAATTCAAAGGGCAAGAAGATTAGGTTACAAAGCAAAACAAGGCATTATTGTTGTTAGAATGAGAGTTGGTACAGGTGGTATGAGAAAACAAAGACCAACTGGTGGCAGAAGACCAAAACATCTTGGTGTTACAAGAATTAAGGCAGATGACAATATGAAGACTGTCGCTGAACGAAGAGTTCGCGAGAGATATCCAAACATGAAACTTTTGGGTTCCTACTTTATCTATAAAGACGGAAAACACTATTGGTTTGAAGTAATCTTAGCAGACCCAGATCATCCAAGAGTTGCACAAGATAAAGAATTAACTAAACGTATTTCTCAAACAGCATAAATTGAAAATACTGTTTCTTATTCCGTTATTACTACTTCTAATTGTATCTCCTGTGTTTGGTCAACTTTCTGATAGAACCGGACTGTTAACTCGTCTTGATGTCAATACTGGTGGTCATACTTTTGAAGTTGTCACTGTTTCAAACTTTGAGATTTTAGATCATGAATTTAACAAAAATGAAAAGCGCTTGACAATATTCATCAACAGTGGTCTAGAGGATAATCTAGGTGAAGTAACAATTCCTCAAAATCTACTTGGGGGTAATTTCACTTTTCATGTAAATGATGTTGAGTCTATTCAGAAATTCAAGTCAAGTGAAAGAATTTCATTTATCACTTTGAACTTTACTGGAATTGGAGAAAATAAAATTGACATTATTGGAACTGATGCACTTGTAGGTGTAAAAGAAATTGTGGAAGTTGTTCCTGATGAAATAACTTATGAAGAATCAGGAGGTGGTTGTTTGATAGCAACTGCAACATTTGGTTCTGAACTAGCCCCACAAGTACAGCAATTAAGAGAACTACGTGATGACAAATTATTACGAACAGACTCTGGAAAATCTTTCATGAATTCATTTAACACAATATACTATTCATTAAGCCCTCAAATAGCAGACTACCAACGAGAGAATCCTGTATTCAAAGAATTGGTAAAGTTAGGAATCACCCCTATGATCACCACTCTGTCTTTAATGGATTATGCACAAACAGAATCTGAAATTCTATCAATTGGAGTATCTTTGATTATTCTAAATCTTGGAATGTATGTTGGACTACCTGCAATTATAATTCTAGGAATCAAGAGAATCTAAAAATTATTTTTTGAACATTATCCATATTCTCGTTCCAACAAAAATCCCTACTGCTGCTGCAATAAGTAATGGAACAATAATTTGTCCTTCTTCCATACTATGTGGTAGAATAATCTGCATTAATGTCTTTTACAAATCCTTAAAATTCAGAGTTCAAAGTTATCTTATGGACAATTCAAAAATTGCAATTATTGGAGGATTTGCTACGGCTGTAGTGTTGTCAATAGTTGTAATTCTACTCTAGTCTTCACTAAGTAATTTCTGAATCATTGCTTCTGCTTGTCCTACTTGACCAAATGAAACATCTCTAAGAACCCCTTTTCTATCTACTAGAATTGTAGATGGGGTTCCACGTAATGCAAACTTTTCAAATGTTTCAGCAGAAAATTCTTTTGATTTCATGTAATCTTTAACTCTCTGTATGATTTGATTTCTATACTCTTCAGGTTGTGAATCAAACTCTGGAATTTGTGGATAGATGAACTCCATAATTTTTTCTTGGCTTATCTCACCTGATGTCTTTACTAGATTATCCATGGCTAATGGAAATGGAATCTTGTATGGAAGCTTGTCTCCTTCTTGTAGTTGTCCACTCATTTGAAATGCACTTTTTGTTTCTCCAACTATTTCCCCAGTTTCAGCTAACATTTTCAAATTATCTAATGTATTTTTATCAAAATCCTCAAACGCAGTTGCAATTCCAATAACTCTTACCCCGTCATCTTTGTACTTGTTGTAAATCTCGATTGCTTCGGGTAATGCATGCATAAAACAACCTGGACAATTTACTTGGAATACCTCAACCAGAACAATGTGGTCTTTTTCTTGGTCAAAATTTGTTGGCGCTCCTTGAACCCACTCTGAAACCCCAAAATTTGGTACTTTTTCACCAATTACTGCGCTCATGAGAAATTATCGTATTTTTTCCATTAAATACATACCTCAAAAATTTTTGAATTTCTTCTGATTAACTAAATATAGGACACAGAAATCTCAAAAAATGTTGCAAGTAGTTACTGATGATCGATTAACACTTTTTGCTGAAATGGAAAAAAAGTATGAGCAAAAAGACACTGAATACTTTGTAAAATTATTAGATCATCCAGATTATGTTGTTAGAACTCGAGTTGCTTGCATTTTAGTTGATTTTGGTGGAGAAGACAAAGTCAAGTATATCGCTAAAGTTTTGAAAAACGACGATAATGAATTGGTAAGGCATGAAGCTGCATTTGCATTGGGACAGATGAGTTATTCTAGTGCAATTCCTCCTCTAACTGACGCCACTCTAAATGATCCTAGTATGTTTGTAAGACACGAAGCTGCAATTGCTTTGGGTGTTGTTGGAAATAAAGAAGCAAAACAGGCACTTGAAAAAGCATTAGATGATCCTGATGAACCAGTAGTTGAATCTGCTGTTGTAGCCCTATCTAATATTGAATTTATGGAAAAGTTAAGTAAGAATGAACAGTTTGCAAAGTTAACAGGTGGATGAGATGAACTTTTCTTATGGAATTATAGCTGCAGTTGGAATCTTGGTTGCAATATCAATTGGATTCATTGTTCAATCCCCTGATCAAATTATTGAGCCAAGAGTAGTCGAAGAAAAACCAACTGTTTGTACTATGGATTATGATCCTGTATGCGGAATTGATGGCGAAACTTATGGTAATTTGTGTATGCTGGAAGCTGCTGATGTAAAATTTGTTCATGAAGGGGAATGTAGCATTGATGACCCTAAAGTAAAACCAAGAGTAGAGTCTATAATGCCCGAGATTTCCGTCACACCTAGAACCATGCCTCTGCTTGCAACTGTGGGTGACATCTTAGAAATTGAATCTGAATTTATTGGCGATGATGGAGAAATTGTAAATCATGTATTTTACACAATTACTGCAATCCAAAATGGAAATGAAATCTTGTATGAGGAATCCCATAGACATACAACTTTTGATGATGATGGAAATCTAGTTGAGGTGTACCCAATTCATACTGCAGATGTAACAAGCACTTCTGACATTACAATCAAAATTCTAGTTACAGGTCTTGGACATGGTGAAAATGTTGCTATCCCAATCACTAGTGAATATGAAATGATAGTAACTCCTGAAACAAAAATCGCTGAAGAACTTGAAACTCAAGTCCTAGATGGTGTTTCATCTACAATGCCTGCTTCTCCACAAATCTATGTTGTTGAAACTGCAGAAGGTTCTGGCAGTCCTGGTTGTGAAGAAACTAACGAATGTTACTTGCCATATTCTATAGAAATTTTTGTTGGTGATACAGTTCAATGGGATAATGTTGATACTGCTGCTCATACCGTAACTAGTGGCTCAATGCAAGATGGAACTACTGGAATATTTGATTCAGGATTATTCATGGCAGGAGCAACTTTTGAATTCACATTTGATGAAGCAGGAACTTATGATTACTTTTGTATGGTTCATCCTTGGATGACTGGTAAAGTCATTGTTAATGAAGTAACTGAAATGGTTGTAATTGAGGAACCAAATGATGAACAAATGGAAGATCTAAATGATGAACCAATGGAAGAGCCCTCTATGGAACCTATTTCATTACCTGAACCTGAATCTCAATTACCAATGTCCTTGACCATTTCATCACCTGAAGGCTCTGGCGTTCCGGGTTGTGAGGAAACTAACGAATGTTATTTGCCATATGAAGCAACAGTTGCAGTTGGAGCAACCGTTACTTGGAGTAATGATGATACTGCTGCACACACTGTAACAAGTGGAAGTGTTAACGCAGGTCCTACTGGAATATTTGATTCAGGATTATTCATGGCAGGAGCAACTTTTGAATTCACATTTGATGAAGCAGGAACTTATGATTACTTTTGTATGGTTCATCCTTGGATGACTGGAATCATTCACGTAGAATAAAATATTATTTAATTTAAAGAAATTTTTGTGAAAACAGATTTGTAATCTGTTCCACAGTTAACGCACCAAGGATCTGTTTGTTTTGTAGAGTAATTACATACAAAACATGTTTTGAAATTATCTTCCATGAATGAATATCACTTATTTAATTTAAATCCAATTTGTTGATAATGCGGTATGCCAATTAATTAGAATTATTGGAATGATATTCGTGAATTTGAATTCCTTTGTAAAACAATTCAAGAAATTCTGGCATATGTCTCTGACAATAGTTGTAATTATTCCAGATTTCCGCTCCGCATTTTCGACATATTGTGTTTGGCATTTTTTTCTCCGAAATAGGACTCGGAGAGAATTTCTTCTCCCCGAGGATAACATGAATTTTCTAATTACTCTACATGATAGTGATATATCATAATACCAATCCATTTGCGGTATGCCTTATCTAACAAAATTGAATGGATATTTTTAAAATATTTGTGATGAGAAAATTAGGTACGAAATAGGACAACCGAGTTCTAAAAAATTGACTCGGTTGCCTTTTGGGGCGTTAAAAATAATAGAAAATTGTTATATATCATAATACCAATCCATTTGCGGTATGTCTTTAGAAGAACAGGGTGCCAAATACGGAAATCTTTATTCATACAAATTCTATCTTAGACCTACTGCTCACAGACTTTACGGAGACAGATTTTCTACAATCAAAAAAATAAAACATCATGAAAATGTCCAGAAATTATTACAGATATTGTTTCTTAATGGAACATGCACAACATGGGAGATGGCAAAAATTAGAAATCCAAATGATGTGTCTACAATCAGAACTAAAGAAAAAGAATTCAGACGGTTAATTAAAGGACGAACTGATAGGGGAAAACATTCATCTGGAATTATGGAACTTGGCCTTGTAGTTAATGATGGTCAAAAATTTACCAAGGGATATTCAGATACATACAGACTCTCTCTTCCAGGAATCTTGTATTGCCTTGATGTCCTAAATCTAAGTAAAAAAGACATTGATCAAATGGCAACAAAGTATGCGGCATTTAATCCAAAGGTATTTGGAAAATGGGAATTTCTCAAATCCCTAGTTGGAGATGATGTCTACAAGATACAAATCCTTGCAAGAGGACTTCTATTAGATAATCCTGAACTATCCTTAGAAAAATCACCACTCTATGAATTAATGTCTTATCTGAATTTTAAATATAGAAAGTTTTACGAATTTATATCTGAATATGATTTGTCTGAACAAATCTCTTACTGGTTTTACACATGTATTTTGTATCAAAATCAAAGAAAAGGCAAAACTGGAATTTCTGGCGTTGATAAACTTCATTTAATTTTTAAAAAAGACAAAGAAATTGCTGATTGGTATAAATCCTTTTTTAAAGAATCTGAAGTCTATTTTAAATCTCGAACAAAAATTTTGAAAGGTTCTGGAATATTTTAGGAGCTTTTTGCAAATTTATTAATCATCTTTTCATACTCATCAAATTCTGCAGGCTTGTTAATAATTCCACATAAATTCATCTCTTTTGCCTTCTTGTATTTTTCATTTTCAAGCGCATAACTTGAGGCAAACACGATTCGAGCGTCTGAATCAACCTTTTTTATTCTAAAAAATGTCTCATATCCATCAATTCCAGGCATTTTGATGTCTAAAAACACAATATCTGGCTCAGATTCCTTGTATTTTACAACTCCGTCCTCTCCATTTATGGCTGGAATTACATCATATCCCTCATCCATAAGCATCAACTGAGTCACTTCCAAATAATCAGAATCATCATCTACTAACATAATCTTGGTTGACTTTTCCAATTCAATCCAATTTATCCTCTTTCCTTAAATTTTTTGGGATTTTGATTGTAAAAGTAACTGGACTATTTGTAACATAGATTGTTCCCTTGTGCTGTGAAATTATATTGTAACAACTTGAAAGGCCTAATCCTGTTCCTTTTAGTTTTGATGTGTATAATGGCATGAAGATCTTGGATAACGATTCTTCAGAAATATTTGGACCAGAATTTTCAAATGATACGGTGATTTCTTTTTCATCCTCTTCTGCTTTAACTATGATCTTTCCTTCTTCTGTGTTAATTGATTGAATTGCATTTAGCAAAAGATTCTCAATTACCACCTTGAATTTATCAGAGTCGCAATAAACCGCAATATCCTTTTTTGGAATTTCCAACTTGATATTTTTTGGAATACTTAGTGAATTTGATCCTGATTTTATCAAATCATTTAAGGAGTTTTCTGAAACATTTAACGGTGTTGTTCTTACATAATTTAGAACTCCTTCTATTTGATGGTTCATTCTTGCAACAGAACGCTTTATTCTCTCAGTCTCTTGATTAATTATTTTATTTTCATTTTCTTGTTTTTCAATTCTTGTAATGGAACTTCTAATTATTCCAAGTGGATTTCTAATGTCATGCGCAATGTTTGATGCAAGCTGTCCAATTACCTGTAGCTTTTCATTTTCAATTGATTTTGATCTTTTAAGAATAATTACCGCAAACAAAACTGTAATAATAAACAAAATTAAATTATTTTTTAGGTCTTCAACAAATAGATTCCTTTCAATATCCTCAAGAATATATTTTACAGGTGTAGTGACTATGAAAAAGAACCTATTTTTTTCCTCTATGCTAATTGGTGTTCCTGTACTAATTACCTCTCCTACCCTATGATTCTCATATACAAATGATTTTGTATTTCCAGAAAAGATATTTTGATAGTGTGAATTTTGGAGTTCATTTTCACCATAGTATGTTTGTGAAAAATATCCTGTGAACTCTTTTCCGAGCAAGTCCTTATTTTTAGAAAATAGAAACTTTTGATTTTCATCAAATATCTCAATTGAAGAAAGTTCGACTTCATAAATTCCGATATATTTTGAGATAATTTCTGAAGGTTCTACGATTGCAAATGCAATCCCAATAAATTCTCCTGAGATTGAATCTCTAATTGGGCTTGAAACCAGGACTCGATAAATGCCATCTGAACTAATTATTTCACCTGAATAGCCTGGTTTTATCATAAACTCGTCACTTGATTGAATATTTTGTAAATTTAGACCTACTAAACGGAATTTCTCATCATTAACTTGAGATACAACTGTAAGTGATTTATCCACCAAAAAAATATCTGAAATCTTTGTTAAAGAATTGATATCATCCCACCTATTAGAGATATAATTTATTGTATCTTTATCCGTTAAGCTTTGTTGAACTTGAGTAGATTCTGAGATTGTTTTCATATCCATTAACAATCTCTGAAATTCAGAGTTTACAGAGGCTGCAAGACTCTTTGTAATTACCATTTGAATTTCTGTTTGTTCTTTAATGAGTGCCTGACTAATATTATTTTTTGTAGAGTCGTTGACATAAAATCCAATAATCACAATTGATATAATTATCAACCCTAGCAATCCAAATAGAATTTTATTTTTACCTAACGCCATAGTGCCCCAATTTTTTCATGTGTTTGAGTGATTAATTAAATTTTAAATCACCTATGCTGCCTGAGAATATTTCATCTCTTCTGCGACTCTTGCTTTAAACTCTGCATTTGTCTCAAACCATTCTTGCTGAAATTTTTTCTTATCGGGAACTAGTTTTGATTTTTTATTTTTAGAACCCTTTGGTCTCCCTCTTTTAGGAACCTTTGGTGACACTTGTCTTATTTGTGTCTCTTCTTTGATTTCTGTTTGATCAGTATCTTTTGTCTCATGTTGAATCTCTACTTGTTCTGATAATTCCATGGAATTTTCTTTTTGGACTTTGTTTTTTGAAATCTCTTCATTTTCTTTTTTTACTGATTTTGGAACAATTCTTAAACTGGAATGAATTTCTCCTTTTTCATCAATAAAAAATCTAATGTCTACTGGTTTTGCATTAGAAAAAACAAACCTCACATCAGATGCAGGGGTATTGACGGTCTCGTTTGGAACGGAAAAAACGAATGAAAAACTACGACTAGCAGATGACTCTAAAAAATAACTGTCGTTTTCTTTTTCTGATGTGAGAGTTTGTTGATTCATGAGATTGAATAAGAGTAGTAATATATCATAATACCAATCCATTTGCGGTATGCCTTTTGTTTCCCTGTTAAATTCAGTTTTTCAACATGCTGACTTTCTCAGATAACTCAAATTTATGGATCTGTTCCCTCTAGAATCATCAAAAATCTCCGCATTCTGTGTTTTATTATAAACTAGATTGGTGTTTCAGACTTCCAAATGTTTGATGGTTGAGATAATACTCTCAAAGGGTTTTTTCCTCTGCTATGAAAGAAGATTTTAGAACCAACCTCTTCGCAAGAAAAATTAGTTCTCTACCCATATGAAATGAACTCAACTTTTGCTAACTTTGGAAACACCCATTTCTTTTGAAATCTGATAAATATCATCTACATATGTTTCAAGTTCCTTTTCATGAGATACCAAAATTATCTGCTCTGACTTTAACTCGTTAAGTAAATCTCGAATCTTTCCCAATTGATTTTTAGAAAATCCGTCTGTTGGTTCATCTAAAATCAATAAATTAGACTTCATAGACTCTGTTTCTTTTCTCATCAGAGAATTCAAAGTCAATCTGTATGCCAAAGCAACACTTGTCTTCTCACCCCCTGACAAAAAAGAAACATCCTGATCATATCCATCTTGTCTTACTATCGGTGTAAAGTTTTCATCAATTGATGATTCTTTGGTTGGATCTTCAACTAAGATGGAGTACCAACGTGTGTATGTCTCATTAAAATTTTGTAGGATGGATAACAGTACCTGTTTTTCGATTTGAGAAATGGTTGGAATGAAAAATTCTTCAAACCATTCTCTGAATTCAGACATGGTTTTGAATTCTTCATACCATTTCTTTGATTCCAAAATCTTTTTTTCATTTTCCAAAATCTTCTCTTTTTCATTATTCTCTTTTTGTCTGAAGGCCGCAAGATTTCCTGATAAATCATTTATCCTATCCCTTAGAATTTTTTGCTCTGATTCAAGTTCTAAAATTTTTCTTTCTGTATCTTCAAAGGAATTTAGATGAGATTGCATTTCTGAAAATTCTTTTTCTTTTTGAGATATGTCTTCTTCAAGATTCTCGGCCTCTAATTTTCTTTGAGATATCTTTTCTTCAATTTTTTTCCTAGATTCTACTATTTGCTTTATTTGCTCACTGGCATTTTCAAATTCTGCAAATTTTTCTTTGAGATTAGTTAGAAATTCTACTGGATTTTCACCATATTTTTCATTTTTACTATTTTCAATTTCTTTGATTTTAGACTCAATCTCACTTAATTTCGCTGATTTTGAAGATAATTCCTCAATTCCTGGTAGTATCCTTTGAATTTGTGAAATCTCTTCAGAATATGACTGGAGTTTCTCATTAATCTCCTTTGATTTAGAATTTGATTCAAAAAATGAATTTGTGATTTCTTTAATTTCTTGCTCTAGCTTAACAACTTGGTCTTGTTTTTCATCTACTAGTATATGATGATGATCTTCTGTAATCTCTTGCTTACATGTGGGACAGTTATTTCCTAATTTTGTAAATTCTGCAATCTGATTTTCAAGACTAATTTTGATTGTATTTTTTTCTACTTGCTGTGATTTTATTTTGTCACTGTTTTCTTTAACCTCGTCTAAAAATTTCTCAAGTGACATCTTTTCTTTTTCTAGATCATCTAGTGCTGATTTTAGTAATTCTTTTTCTGAATTTATCTTCTCACCCAACGCCTCTTTGATTCTTGAAATGTCTGATGAAACAGAATTCTTTTCTGAATTCAACCTAATCCAATCATCATTTATTTTCTGGAATCTCTTTATCTGTGCATTAATTCCTTCCACAGATAGCTCAGTATCTGGTTTCTCAATTTCAACTAATTTCTCCATTTTTTCATTGCTTTGCTTTAATTCTAATTCAAATTCTCCAAACTCTTTTTCAATTTGGGAAAATCTCCTTTTAGATGACTCTATGTTTTCTTCAATGTTGGATTTTTTTGCTTCTAGTTTAACTCGCTCATTATTTTTCTCCTGTATTTCCTTGATTTGAAACACTACCTTATTTTCTTCTAGTTTTTTATCTTCGATGTTTTCAGATATGTTGGCAATATCTTTACTCAATTCTGAAATTTTTGTCTTTGATTCAGAAATCTCGGCCTCTAATTGTGAGATATTCCCAAATCTTTCTTGAAGCACCATGGATTTTACTCTCAACTCTGAAACAACTTCTAATGAGTTTGATTTTGCGATACTGTAATCTTCAATTCCAAATGCCTTTCTAATCGTCTCAAGGCGCTTCTTAGAGTCTGAAAGTACCTCTTTCATGGCTTCCTGAGGTGTAAATATTGCATATCTGAAGATTTTTGACTCTGCCTTCGGATCTGCAGGCTCGTTAAATTTGAGTATCTCGAGTACCTGTTGCTTTAACTCTGATGGTGATAATGGCAAAATTTCGCCATCGATTCGAATCCATGAATTCTTTGGATCCTGATTCACTCCTGAATTTTTTCTCAATAATGTTCTCTTGATTTCATATTTTTTGCCATCCACAGAAAAATCCAAAATGACGTATCCTGATTCAGATTTTTTTGATAACAAACTCTCTGCTTTCTGAGAACCTAGTCCAAACAAAGCAAATTCAATTGCCATGAGAATGGTTGACTTGCCTGAACCAATATCTCCTTCAAACAATGAAATTCCTTTTACAAATTCCACTTCTTCGTGATTGTAACTTCGAATGTGATCAATGACTAAACTGTTAAGAATCATCTTTGTTTACTCCTAAAATTGCCAATACACTATCTCGAACTCTTGGAATGTAATCGTTCTTTTTTTCATTGGCCAATTGACCCTGACTCAATTCTTCAAGAATTCTCTTTGCAAGTTTGATCCCCGATTCTCCATTTAAGATGGATTGCTCAAATCTCAACTGTCCAATATTCTCTGCAATCACATTGGTTTCAACTTCTTCCTTGTTTGATCCTTTAGCTTCTGTAATGGAATATTCTTTTGACTTTAACTGATTCTTTGCAATATTCACAACTAGTGAACCAGAATCGTTGAGTTTGTCTCTGATTAATGAGATGTCTACATCTGCTGTTTTCCCGGATATCATTTCTCCTGCAACTTTGATAATTACAACCTTGTTTGCAGCATCAATCTCTTTTGTTTTTTCAACTAATTCTGAATTAATTGATTCAGCTCTTCTATTGTTTGCATCAACTTCAATAATTTCATACTGGGTGTTTTCCAATTCAATAAACTCTACTGATTTTACCTTATCTTCAAATTCTACTAGAACCAATCCTCGCTTTTGCCCCTTGGCATTTTCCTCTAAATCTTGATGGTATCCTGCAAATGGGGTTCCAGGATAGACAACGTGCTCATAATCTGTAAATTTCTGATGATTGAATTTGTGCATGTGGCCGCCTGCATAATACTCAAAATTCTTTGGAAGAAGAGACAAAGGCATTTGGTCCCCATCCATGCCTGAATCTGTTTTCATATCTGCGATTCCACCATGAAATAGGAATATTTTGAACCCTGATTCATCTTCAAGTGAGGTTCTTTCGAGCTTTTCATACCACTCAACATCCTTTCCTACCTTTAGACCCGAAAGCCCTGTGATTTTGGCACCTGTATTTTTATCAACTATGAACTCCAATGAAATACTTCCGTCCTCTTTGCTAGTTGCTCTTGTCACTTTGGTAAGATATCCTGTCTCAACAAGTAAATCAATCACTGAATTTGAAACTGGTGAAAAATCATGACTTCCATAAACAACATACACTGGGATTCCTGCATCGTGAATTTTACGAAACATTGCAAATGCATACTTTTGAACTCGCATCTCTGGAATGTTTACATGAAACATGTCTCCTGGAATCAAAATAAAATCAACATTTAGTGAGATACATTTTTCCATTGCATTTTCAAAAACCTGTTGCTCTATTTTTTGCAGTGGCTCATTTTTTTGAAAACCTAAATGAATGTCAGATAGATGAGCAAATTTCATCTAAAACACCTTTGTCTTTTGTGCACTCTCTGTTTTTGTTTTCTCTCTTACAATATCTTCAAACAACGGAACTTTGATTGGCATTGCAAATGGGACAAAGATGCTTGTAATAATTGCCTCACCTTTGTCAAGTGATGCAATATTTTTGTCATCTTCAGACAAGTCCTGTGATGCTGATGCAATAATTGCCTCTCTTTCTTGCTTCATCTCGTTTCCCAAAATTATTTTTGTGTTCATGTTAGCTAAAATGGTTCTTGGAATTACACTGCTCAACTGTGTGATTGCGGTGAGTCCGACTTTGAACTTGCGCCCTTCTTTGGCAATCGTTGCATAGATGTTGTCATTTTTTGAAGTAAGAACGTCCTCTCCAATTACTCGTGGAGCTTCCTCTATGACTATGGTTGCAACAGGCTTTCTATCTATTTCTCCACTAGCCTTTGCATCTTTGTATTTTTGCAATAATTTTGATGCAATAATGTTTCCAACAATGAGTTCTGCCTCATCGCCTAATCTGGATGTATCTAAAACCACGACCTTACCACTTTCAATATCTCTTACAATGTCCTCCACTGTTGTGAGTCCCTTAGTTGTGCTGTCAAAGACTTCGTGTCTTGAATAGACTACACCTTCTTCATCTTTTTCGAGGCTCAAAAGCAGGCGTAACTTACGTTGAACCACCATCATGGTAGCCGCAGTAAAGTCGCTTTTTGAAGGAGAACTGCTTTCCATTCCTGCCTGAACTGCATCTGTGAGCATCAACTCCCGAATCCAGTTTTTACGGTGTTGGCGATAAGCCATTCTGATTGCCTGAAACTGTGCATCTGAAAAATCCACAATTCCTTCAAAATGTTCTGGTCTTACTGATTGTAAATTAATTGTGAGTCTGTTTGCTCCAACTGGCGGATTTGCAGGGGTATAGTAAACCAAATTCTCCCTTGATCTAAGGTGGTCTTTAAGACCAATTCCTACCCTTCCAAAGTATTCATCGTGTGCATCTAAAACCAATGCACCTACTTTGTTTGTATCTAACACATGCCACAAGATTGTCTTTACCAAATTTGATTTTCCACGTCCTGTTGTTGCAGGAATCAATACATGATGCGAAAAGATATCTTCTGCAGGTAGCCAAACTTCTGCTTCTTTGATGACTTTACTTCCACTTCTAATATGTCCAACAAATATTGAATCCTTTTCTTTTTGTAAAAACTTGAGATCGTCTTGGGAAATCAATCTCAACTTATTGAAAAATGACGGAAGTGATTTTGGAATCTTTACTTCACCTCTTTCTTTGAATACTCTAGCAAGTGGCTTAATTCTTGCAAGAACATAATTTACAAACTCTGGCTCGTAAAAACTTGCATCTACAATTCCTTGCTCCATGTTGACACCTGACATCATTTGTTGCATTCTGTCTTGAATCTGACTGCCGTACTCTAATGCAAAAACCTGTAAAATTAAAAATGAACCATTCTCTTCAGAGACCATCAAATCTCCAATTTCTATATTGGTTCCAGACTTTTGTCTAATTACAATGTCTCCAAATTTTCCTCCAACTACTTGTCCTACCACTTGAAAATCTTCCATTAACTTGTCACCTCATTGAGTACATTGTGTGCTCCAAGACTTGCACTGTATTTGTGTAATTTTTTCCATTCAGGTCTCTTGAGCATTTCAGATAAAACAAATCCTTGATACATTTTGAGTTCATCCATTCTTACCTGCGCAAATCTGTCTGCATCAATTGCCCCGTATGGGTATCCAACCATAGCAACATCTTGTGAATTTTCAACCAAACTTGCAAGAACAGAATTGACTTCCTCAGGCGTCATTTGCTCATATTGTTCGCGTAATATCTCAAATCTGAACACGAATCTTGATTTCTCATGGAATTTCACTACCATCATAAATCCCCTGTCATCAGCTGATACTTCTTCAGCCACCTTGACATGCCATTTTCCAAAAGAGACATCTTCAGCTATCTCTGCAACTCTTGCAAGTAATGGGTCTCCTGACTCCGTAACCAACCTACTTGTCTTTGCCAATCCACAAACAATCACTCCTTTTTCCATTGCTCTATCATACAGTCTGTTTGCATATCTGACTTCGTTTTTGAAACTAGTTTGAAGGGAACCGTCCATAACCAACATGTCTCCTTTTTCTAACTCGTTTTCCAAAACGTGCAATGCAAGTTGCCATTCAGCAAATTTTCTTCCAAGTGAGTTAAGCCTTGCACCTTGCAACACTGTAGTGCTTTCAGTATTTGATGCCAAATCTGATTCTGATGGGAGATATTTTTTGTCCTCTTCTGAATGTGCAAACAACTTTGTATCATAGCTTACACTCTTTTTCCCATTAACTATCTGAATGTTTGTAGTTACTGATGAGAAGAACTGGATTCTAGGATTCGATTGTGGCTTTATTCTTTTTTTTCCCTGAAACAGAGAAAAATAAACACGATTAATTGTAATTAGATAATTTGGTGACTCTTCTAGCGGTCCGTCACCTCCATCAACAAACGCAATTTTCTTTGGAGATTCTATTTGCTTTATCTCGCAAAATTCTGATGGAACAATTGGAAATTGTTTTCCTTTGCCATTGTTTAAAATAACATCTGAGTGTTCTTTTTGAGATAGGTGGGAGCTAAGTTGCTCAACTAGACTCTTCAATGGATCAGAAGACATGTTGTTTTTCTCCCACATTGGTGGTATGATGTTTTCCCTGAGTAATAATCTGACTGTTAGTTATCTTGATTTTTACTTGATTCACAAAATGTAACCGATCAGATTTGTTTTAAGAAACAAGATGGGAGTATGCATACTTTGGATACCATTTAGGCTCAATTTTTGAGAAAATCTGCATATTTTTTGACTCAAATCTATATTTCCAGAGATTTTAAGAAATTTCATGTCTAAAATTGACTCTGCAATGGAGTTTGCAAAAGAGCGCCACAAAGGCCAAACAAGAAAGAACGGCTCAACTCTACACTTTGACCATCTAGAAAAAGTGGTAAGTAGACTCAAGAATCTGGGTGTTACTGATGAGAATACTCTTTGCGCTGGTTGGCTGCACGACACCATTGAAGATGGAAAGGCAACATTTGATGAAATTGAGCAAATCTTTGGACATTCGACTGCCCTATTGGTTCTCTCTTTGAGCAAGGATGAATCTTTGCCAAAAAAAGATAAAGAAAACCAGTATGTTGTTCAACTAAAAACCGCGTCTTTCGAAGCAAAGATGGTTAAACTCTGTGACATCTCTGCCAATCTAAAAGACATGGAAAATTCAGATATGTCAAAAACAAAAAAGAGAAAAACAGTTGCACAAAAACTCCATTATCTTCGCGCAATCAAATCAGAATTATCTAAACATATCCTAGAATTCCCGAAGATAGGATCATACGTTGATGGAATAAATGACTTTGCAAAAGAGTTCCATCAGAAACCTGTGTTTTTGTAGCCTATCCAATTCTTCCTTTGAAAATTATTTTTTCATATGTTCCAGACGGTGTACTTTTGTCTATGTATCTAATTTCATATTTGTCTCCAATGTGAATTATTTTCCCATCCAACTGTCTTGGGATCTTGATCTTTACCTCAAATGTACTTGTGTTAGGTCCTGTCTCAATCAAAAAAGCAGAGTTTGCATCAAATCTTGGATTTGCTAAAGTAGTTCTAATTCCGCCATCCCCCCTATATTCAAATGAACTAAGTGGAATCTTATCTTCATCTTTAGAATCTGTATTTGAATCGGGTTCGTAAATTCTTAATGTAAATTCATGACCAATTCTTGAACCTCCTCCAGATGATTCAATTTTGGCAAATGTCTGACTGAGAACAACTGATTTTGTTACGACTCGAGATTCACCTGCAGCATCTGTTTGGTCCAGATAACGAATCAAGAGAACATCATCTTGAGTGATTGCTTTTCCATTAACCTGGTTTGGCAAATCCAACTTCAAATAGAACTTTCCAGTATCTGGTCCCGTCTCTATCATAGTTTCAGGACCTCTAATTGGAATTCCGTTAATTGTAAACTCGAAAAGATTCTCAGTATTTATTGAATCAACTGCATTATGACTTGTATTCAAGTCTTGATCTGTAATGTAGAAATTCACGATGGAATTTTGAGATGCAGGGATTGTTTCAATCTCTTTTACTGATTTCTCAAATTTATGTACTATCTGAATCCATCCCCTGTCTTGTAATTTTACAGCACTTGCTTCTTTGAGACATGCAGGGCCTCCTGATGGTTTTAACATCAAAACTAATCCCTCATGACAGGTGATTTTATCAGGTGCTATTCCTAATTTGATTTGTTTTCTTGGAGAGTCTATTTCTGAAAAAGAAGGCTGAATAAAAATCACTAAAAGAAATATCATAAAAATCGTCAAAAAATGAAATAATCTCAATAGTAATTTTCAGATTTCTAAACATAAATAATTTGATGATATTTTTTCCTATTATCAAAAATGAAAATCAATTACGAAAATATGATAATTGATTATATTTGGTCAGATTATGGATTTAATATGAAAAGTCATTATTTTATTTTGGGTTCAATACTCTTATCTTCTATAATTATTCCCACAAATGTTCATGCTGAACATATTTTGGATGTTGAAGCATTTGGACAAATCTCTGATTTGATAGAAACCACATCTGAAAAATACCCACTTGAAGTAGATGGGGAAACCTATCTGATTCCATATGGTTATGGCGGTTCCATGGATTCTTTCAATGAAGATTATCCGCAACCAGAAGTCGTATCTATGAAGATTAACAAAGAAAATAAATCTCTTGAAATTGTTTTGGAACCTGTGCCTGAAAGTTATACTTTTTGGGTAATTCTTCCTGAAGACATAATTTCTCATGAAACTGAGGATTATGGATTATTTGTTGATGGTGTGGACCGAGGGTACGAACTGGCAAAATCATATCATGGCTTTACACTTGGATTTATAGTTCCAGAAGGTGCAACTCAAGTTGAGATCACAGGAACTCATGTCATTCCTGAATTTGGAGCCTATGCAGTTTTGATTTTGGGACTTTCTGTAATAGGATTGGTGCTTTTTGCTAGGAAATTCTCTTTTGGAAATAGTTTACCTAGAATTAATTAAGTGATGATTCGTAGAAATTCTGTTTGAAACGAGTAGCACTTTTAGGCTGTGGTTCAATGGGAACTCAAATTGCGTTGGCAATTGATTCAGAAAATTTTCCAGCAGTACTGACGCATGTATTTGATGCATCAAAAGATGCATCATCTTCTCTTGTTGAAAAACTAAAAAACAAACCAGAAATTGTTGAAAACTCTCATCTGTTATCTTCTCAGCCAATAGATATTGTTGTAGAGGCAGCTTCACAAGATGCTGTAAAGGATGTTGGACTGAGCATCTTACAAAACAAAAAAGACATGCTGATAATGAGTGTTGGTGCCTTACTTGATGAATCCATCTATGACATTTTATCTGATGCATGTGATCATTTCAAAAGAACAATCTATCTTCCTTCAGGTGCAATTGCTGGACTAGATGGAATAAAATCTGTCAAAGATGAATTAGAATCCCTGTCCATTACAACGACCAAGCATCCTCGTTCTCTAAAGGGTGCAAAATTTTTTGAAAACTCTGAAATTAATTTAGATGAAATAAACATCTCTACTGTTATCTATGAAGGAACTGCACAAGAGGCAGTCAACCTGTTTCCTGCAAACATCAACGTTGCAGCACTTTTGTCATTAGTTGGAATTGGTAGTGAAAAGACTAGCGTAAAAATTGTAGCAGATCCTAGCACTGATAAGAACACACATCACATTGAAGCTGCTGGAAAGTTTGGCAAGATGACGTTTACAATAGAAAATGTCCCTGACGAAAACAATCCAAAAACAAGTAGATTGGCAATTCTGTCTGCCATTGAGACTTTGAAAAAATACTGTTCAGATGATATTCAGATTGGTACATAACATGGCAATAATTGCCACTATTTTTGACATGTGTGAAAATTATAGGCGCGATCCCATTCTTTAAATCCCTACCAATGGAATTTTCAATGGTTTATGCTAGTACAACAAACCTCTAAACTCAAAGAAGAGATTGAACGTCTCAAAAAAGAAAAAGACGTAGTTATTCTTGCTCATAATTATCAGATTCCTGAAGTTCAGGATGTCGCAGATTTTACAGGTGATTCTTTGGGACTATCAAGACAGGCAGCAAAAGTTCCCCAAAAGACCATTCTTTTCTGTGGCGTGAACTTTATGGCTGAAACTGCCGCAATCATCAGTCCTCAAAAAAAGGTAATTTTGCCTGATTTGGAAGCAGGATGTTCATTATCTGATTCAATTACTGTTGATGAATTACGAAACTGGAAGAAACAACATCCAGGGGCAATTGCAGTTGGGTATGTCAACACAACTGCGGAAATCAAAGCAGAGCTTGATTACTGTTGTACTTCATCAAATGCAGTAAATGTAGTAAAAGCAATTCCTGAAGACAAAGAAATTTTGTTCTTGCCTGATATGTTTTTGGGTTCTTATGTTGCAAAGATGACTGGCAGAAAAAATATGCACATATGGGCTGGTGAATGTCATGTCCATGCAGGAATCACTCCTGAAGACGTTACTAAAAAATTAGATTCAATGAAAGATGCAGAATTTGTAATTCATCCTGAATGTAGTTGTACAACTCCAATGATGTATGATGTTGCTGATGGAAGTTTCGATAACCAAAAAGTTTCAATCCTTTCAACTGAAGGAATGCTGAACCATGTTAAAGAGTCAAAAGCTAAAAATTTTGTTGTAGCAACGGAAACTGGAATCCTGTACAGAATGAGACAACAAAACCCTGATAAGAAATTCATTCCAGCTTCTGAAAAAGCTGAATGTCAATACATGAAGATGATTACACTTGAAAAGGTGCATGATGCATTAGTAAATGAAAAAAATATCATTACTGTTCCAAAAGATATTGCAGACAAGGCACGTTTAGCAATTGATAGAATGCTTGCAATAAGCTAACTGTGTGACTGTTTTGGTTGGGCTATTTACTAAAACTCCAAAGGATCCCAATCAAAAAAGAAATCAAGAGAAATTTAAGGAATTCAAGAAACTTGCAAAAGAAAAAAAGTATGATGAGGCCCTAAAATCCGGCACAGAATACCTTAGAATGGTACCAAACAACCACGATGCACAGTTCACTGTAGGTGGAATTTACTATATGAAAAAAAAATACAAGACTGCAATTTCTCATTTTGATAAAGCTCTTGAGATTGGCTCTTATGATGTAGATGTTTTACTTCTCAAAGCATATTCGCATCAAAAATTAGGTGAAAACAAAAGAGCACTGCAATGCTGTGAAAAAATTCAAGAAGTTGATCCAAAAAACAAATCAGTTTCTGAATTATTATCTCAATTAAATTCCTAAATTTCTAGACTCATATCAATTCCTTTTACAGAATTTGTGATGCTTCCAACTGAAATAATATCTACTCCTGTTTGCCCATACTTTGAAATGTTCTTTGAGTTAATTCCACCTGATGCTTCTAGCAAAACTTTTTTTCTTAATTTTTGTTTCTTTAGAACTGTGATTGTATTTTTAATTTGATTTGGGGTAAAATTATCTAGCATGATGATCGTTGCACCTTCTATTGCTGCAAGTACTGCATCAGAGGTGTTCTCAACTTCAACTTCAAATTTTCTGTGTTTCTTCTTTGCTTTTTTGATGAGTGATTCGAGAGAATTGCCTACTGCAATGTGATTGTCTTTGATCATGACCATCTCATCCAGTCTCAATCGATGTTTTTTACCTCCCCCAATCTCTACTGCCTCTTTGTCAAAGTATCGTAATCCTGGTGCAGTCTTTCTTGTGGCATAGAGTTTTGTTTTCCTTGGGATTTTTTTTACAAGTTCGTTTGTTTGTGTTGCAATCCCACTCA
>REGH01000010.1:0-3031 GCA_003702495.1 Candidatus Nitrosopumilus sp. | reverse complement strand
AACTATCTTGCGTAATCTCCTATTCACTGAGGAGTATTACCGCAAGGTAGTTCCTTTTTTGACATGTCAAAATCTTTCCTGCGTCTCCAGTTATGCTCATAATTGTTTCATTTGGACTTACCTTTGAACCATCTTTCTTCAAAATTCTTACATTACATCCCTTCATTTTGAAAATCTGCTTTGCATGTGCAGCTCCTCCAATAATTGCAGATTCTCTTGAAATTATTCTTACTTTGATTCTTTTCTTTGGTAGTAATGCACTTGTGATGTCTCCTTTGCCAATGTCTTCAGCTAGGAATTGTGATAGTTGTTTTTTAGAATTAAATGACAACATTATGATAAAACGCGAGTTTGATTTTAAATATTTAGAAATTTTATGTTACTTTAATTGCATATTTGCCTTTTTGAGTAATACCCAAAGTTTTTGAAATCTCAGAGTTTGTTGGATCTACTACTAACACAACTCCACTCCAGTCCGGTGTCAGGTCTGATGATTTGCATACTGGACAAACTTTTCCAACAGTTACATACTTGCATTTTCTGCATGCCATTTCTCGTGCCATCTTAACTTGCCTCTACTTTAGCTTCTTTTGCTGGTTCTTCTGCACCACCAGAAGATTTCTTTATCTCTTCTTCAATCCATTCATCTGCACCTAGGAATGGTTGTCTACATGTAATTCCTATTTTGCCCATTGCAGCTGCTTTACCTAATGATACTGCAGTAATTCTTGCACGAAGTGTTGAACCAACTTTTAATGTTCTTCCACTTTGATTGGCTAAAATCATTCCAGATTTTACATCGCTCTTAAGATAATCATCCATAACTTGTGACAAGTGAAGTAATGCATCAGTAGGACCAATTCTTACAAATGCACCAAAGTCTGTAATGTCTACGATTTCTCCTTGTACAATTTCTTGTAATTTTGGATAAAATGTTAATGCCTCAAATTGAACTCTGTGGAATGTACCGCCGTCTCCGGCAATCATCTTTCCCATTTCGTCAACTTTAGCATCTAAAATCATAATGATGTAACCTAAATCTGCATTAATCATGCTCTCATACTTTTCTTTGAGAATGTTCACTGCTGCCTTTTTGAGTGTGGTTCCAAACAAACTTGGAGGTATCCTGACAACATCAACTAGGGTAGATATAGAAAACAACTGTGCTGTTTTTCTTGAATTTCAATTTATGAATCTTTGGGTAATTTAGGCACATTTTTCCAAAGATTTTACTTATTTTAGAAAATAATGACAATTTCTTTTGGCCTCCAACTTATGTTTAAATAATGTAAACGGGCTTTTTGACGCAATGGTTGGAATAGATCAGGTCCTTGAAAAACTTAGCACAGTAATTGATCCTGACTTGAAAAAAGATATTGTCTCTATGGGAATGATCAAAGACTTAGAGCTTAACGATGGCAATTTGAAATTTACATTAGAATTAACTACACCTGCATGTCCTTTCAATGTCGAAATTGAGGATGATGTAAGAAAAGCAATTGGCGAACTTACTGAATTGAAAAACTTTGACATGAATGTAACTGCAAAGGTAATGGAAGGACGTTCACTTGATGCAGATACTGGAATGGCTACTGTCAAAAATATTATTGGTGTTGCAAGTGGAAAAGGCGGTGTAGGAAAATCAACTGTATCTTTGAACTTAGCTTTGGCTCTACAACAAACAGGTGCTAAAGTTGGATTATTGGATGCTGATATCTATGGTCCTAGTATTCCATTAATGCTTGGAATGAAAGATGGCTTTATGGAAGTTGAAGATAACAAACTTCAACCAGCAGAATCAAATGGTCTCAAAGTTGTTTCATTTGGTTTCTTTGCAGAACAAGCTCATCAAGCAGCAATTTATCGTGGTCCAATTATCTCAGGAATTTTGAAACAATTTTTAGTTGATACAAACTGGTCTGACTTGGATTATCTTATTGTAGATCTTCCTCCAGGAACTGGTGATATCCCATTAACTCTTGCACAAACAATTCCTATTACTGGAATTTTAGTGGTTACAACTCCTCAAGATGTTGCAAGTAATGTTGCAGTAAAAGCAATTGGAATGTTTGAAAAACTAAATGTTCCAATTATTGGTGTTGTTGAAAATATGAGTCATTTTATTTGTCCTAATTGTGATGAAAGACATTACATCTTTGGTGATGGCGGTGCAAAGAAAATTAGTGAACAGTTTAACATGCCTTTCTTAGGTGAAATTCCATTAAACTCTGGAATCATGTCTGGTTCTGATGTAGGAAAACCAATCATGATTACAACCCCTGATTCTCCAAGTGCTGATGCATTCAGAATTGCCGCAAAAAACATTGCAGCACAATGTAGTATTCTTGCAGCAAAACTTCAAGAAGAAATGGAGTCTGAAGGCTCTAATGAAGAATCTGCTCCAGAGGCAAGTACTAACTAGAATCGATTTTTGTGAAGTTACCTGATTCTCTTAGAGAGCAAATGAAAATTCCTTTAGGTATTCTTTTACCTGAAATTCAAGCAGATAAAGAAAATATTCTAAAACACATTGAACAAGACCACTACATCATTACAGTTGGTGATAGGACTACTGAAAAAATGATTGATTTTGATTTGATTCCATCACTGCAAATCGTAGATGGTATAGAGAAAAGAGAAAAGAGAGAGCCCCCAAAACTTGTAAACTCTACTGAGATTACAGTTGATAATCCTCCTGCAGAAATTACTTCTCAAAGTATTGATGTTATCAAAAAGGCATTTTCTATGAAATCTCCAATACGTATTCTTGTAAATGGGGAAGAAGACCTACTGGTATTACCTGTCTGTATACATGCACCTGATAATTCTGTTGTATTGTATGGTCAACCAAATGAAGGACTGGTGATAGTCAAGATTACCTCAGAAATTAGAAATAAAGCACAAAGTCTACTTGATTTAATGGAATAAGGGGTATGATGAGACGGTGGCTGTATGATTAATGATTACACTACTAAAACCTCTGACCCTATTAATTCCTAATTTTGAAGAATGAAAATCAACCAAATTTCTT
>REGH01000040.1 GCA_003702495.1 Candidatus Nitrosopumilus sp. | reverse complement strand
TGAAATCGTTAGAAATCTTGGAAAAAAGTGTCAAACTTGCCTCACTGGGCATAGCTCATAGTTTCACCAATGAAATTTTAATATAATCCCTCAATATCAAAGCCAATAAGTGAAATAGATGTCCGTTGATATGGCAGTAAAAGTATTGGATGAGAGTATCAATCAAGTTGTATTGATAAAACTCAAAGGAAACAAGACCATTAGAGGTAATTTACTTGGTTTTGACCAACACATGAACCTGCTACTCGATTCTTCAGAGGAGATTCCTGCTGAAGGCGATTCAAAAGGCCTTGGAACCATTGTAGTTAGAGGAGACAATGTAGTTATGATTTCTCCTCCACCAGCACAAAATTAGGTGATATGGAATGGTAAAAGGTACAACTTCTATGGGTGGTTTTACAAAGAAAAAAGTACACATCAGATGCAGAAGATGTGGAAAGAACTCACTTCACAAACGTCATCACCAATGTGCAAGTTGTGGATTCCCAGAGGCCAAAAGAAGAAAATATTCATGGATTAAATGGTATACATAGATGCAAGAAATTGCCCTTATTCTTAGTTCATTAGCAGGTGTTGCTACAGCTGCTGCTGTACGAAAAATGCCAAGAGACAAAAATCAATTACTAAGTCTTGGTGCTAGTTCACACATCAAAAGTCAGATTAACTCATTAAAAATTGAAAAAGACATTCTAACAAAAACAATCTCAAGATTATATCAAACAGACTCTGAATTTTCAAAAATTCAAAAAGACAAGTTGTTATTAAAATATCAACATCAACTCGGTATTGTTTTAGCAAAATTAGAAAAACTTGAGCAAGCAAGCAAACATCCAGACTTGGGTCCTGTTGGAGATGGTTTGATTACATTAATGGATCAAAAATTATCAAAACTGGATGACAGATTGTATGAATTATCATCAAAGGTTGTAACTGCAAAAGTCGAAACACCAAAAGTAAAGGAAACAGAAGTTAAAAAGGAGAAAAAACAATCTCCAAATTCATTTACAAATGCATTCAACTTTGAAAAACCAAAAGTAACAGATCCAGTAACAATTCCTGCAACAAAATCACGTCAATCATTTGAATTAACTACTTTAACAAATGTTTCAAGAAAGGAACCAAAGTTCCCACTATTTGAAAAAGTAGAAAAACCAATTCAAAAACCAATGCCACAGCCAAGAATAATTCAAACCGATTTAATCAAACCAAAAGAAGAGATAGTTAAGGAAGTTATTCAACCAAAACCAAAAGTTGAGGACAAAATTGAGATTATTCAAGAAGTTACAACAAAGACTGAGCCTAAATTAGAAACAAAGCCAGACATCAACAAAGAAGTTGCTAAAATTACAGAACATAAAGCACTTCCAGAACCTGAAGTCCAAAAAGTAGAACCAACATTAGCAGACGATGATGATGACATTGATGATTTAGACAAAATCAAAGGTGACATTATGAAAGTTCTATCAAAGCTTGACCAAGCAGAGGTAGAGTAATTGTCTTACGATGATGCCATTACGGCATTATCAAATGATGCGTTAAAATTTGTAAGAGATGGTTACGTTATTGGTTTAGGTAGTGGCAGAGCTGCAACTGCACTTGTAAAATCACTGGGAAAATTAATCAAACTAAAAAATTACAATATCAGAGGAGTTCCAACATCATTACAAATCAAACTTATTGCAGAAAAAGTTGGAATTCCATTAGTTGAAGCTGATCAGGTAGAAGGAATCGATGTTGTGTTTGATGGTGCAGATCAAATTGATTCTCATAAATTTGTAATCAAAGGCGGTGGTGGAGCTTTACTTAGAGAAAATATTTTGTTTAGTCTAGCAAAAAAAGTTGTAGTGATGGCAGATAAAACAAAATTTGTAAAAAATTTTACAAGAACTGTTCCAGTGGAAGTACATCCACTTGCTAGAAATTCAGTAACAGATTCTATTAAAAAATTAGGAGGAAAAGCACAATTACGTTCACTAGATAGAGGTTATCCATTTTTTACAGAAAATGGAAACATTATCTTAGATTGTGATTTTGGAACAATAAAAAGTCCAAAAGTGTTGACACAAAAAATCAAAGGCACTACAGGGGTCTTAGAATCAGGAATTTTCCTCAGAAAACCAGATGTAATCTACAGAGCAAAAACTGGTGGGAAATTCGATATTTTATAAACTGGTTTAAGAAACAAACTGAAACCTATCTTCTTTATATCCATCTTGTAATTTTCCTTTTATTGGAATTTTATTTCCACAAAACTTGCAACAGTTATTTTCATCAAGATTCCATTCTCGTATACTAAAGCCATAACGATTTACAGCAATATTATTACATTCAGAACAATACGTATGCTCCCATTTGTGTCCAGGTACATTTCCTAAATACACATACTTTAGTCCAACTTCCTTTGCAATCTGATAATGTTTTTCTAATGTTTCTACAGGAGTGCTTGGATAATCCATCATTTTATAATCTGGATGAAATCGTAGAAAATGAATTGGCATTTCGGGTCCAAATTCATTCAGAATAAAGTTTGAGAGTTTTTTTGCATGCTCCAAATCATCTCCAACTTTAGGTACGATCAAATCAGTAATTTCTACATGAATATCAGTTTTATCTCGAATTTCTAATAAAGTATCAAATATTGGTTGAGGATCCGGGACTCCAATAAACTTTCGAGTAAATTCTTTTTCGGCACTTCCTTTGAAATCAACTGTTATGCCATCAAGGAACTGACTCATCATTGAAACTGATTCAGGGGTATCATATCCATTTGAAACAAAGACATTAAACAATCCTTTTTTTCTTGCAGCAATTCCACAATCTTTTGCAAATTCTATAAAGATTGACGGTTCGTTGTAGGTGTATGCAATTCCATGAGCACCGTATTTGATTGCAGTATTGACAACTTCATCAGGAGTCATATCAATTCCTTGGACTTCACGGCGTTGACTAATGTCTGAATTTTGACAATATTTGCAAAGCCAATTACACCCTGTTGTTGCAATAGAGTAAACTTTGCTTCCAGGATAATAGTGAATTAATGGTTTTTTTTCAATTGGATCTACATGTCCAGAAATTACCTTTCCGTACGCATAAAGTTGTAATTTTCCATTTTCATTTCCACGAATTCCACATAAACCGATTTGTCCTTTACCAATTTCGCAATATCGTGCACATGCAGTGCACTTGACTTTATCATCAACTAGTTTTTCGTATAATTCAGCTTCTTTGCCAAGAATTGCAGTCATGCTTTTTATGCCTATTTTACGTATTTAACAAGTATGACAAATTTTCAGTTTTCAAATTCAGAGGGAGTAGAATTAGTTAAAATGGCAAGAAAAGTCGTAACTGAATTTTTAAAAAATAATGTTAAAATTACTGATTCAGAATTTTATTCAAAATTTAATTTTAGTTCAGGGGTTTTTGTTACAATAAACAAAGGAGATGATCTGAGAGGATGTATTGGATATCCAACTCCAGTTAAAAAATTATCTGAAGGATTAGTTGATGCTGCAATTTCAGCAGCCATAAGAGATCCAAGATTTACTCCAGTAACTACAGACGAATTAGACAAGATAACATTTGAAGTAACTGTTCTTACACCTCCTGAAGAAATTAAAGTGGAAGAACATTCAGAATATTTATCAGAAATCAAAGTTGGTAGAGACGGATTAATTATAGAAAATAATTTTTCTTCAGGATTGCTATTGCCTCAAGTTCCTACAGAATATGGATGGAGTGAGAAAGAGTTCTTAGAATATACATGTCAAAAAGCAGGATTAAACAAAGATGCGTGGAAAGAAAAATCAACAAGAATTTTAAAATTTCAAGGAGTAATTTTCAAAGAACAAAACCCTAAAGGGAAAATTCTTAGAGAATCGCCTGATGATATTTTAAAAAATAATGTGGATGATGTGCTATGATTAGAAAGCCAGTTGTTGCAGGGCAATTTTACCCCGAAGCAAAAGATGAACTTGAAGAAATGATTGATTCTTGTATGAACCATAAGTTTGGACCCAGTAATCAAATACAAAATGGTGACAGAATTTATGGTATAATTTCACCCCATGCAGGCTATGTTTATTCGGGCCCTACAGCATGTCACTCTTACAAGGCAATTTCTTCTAAAAATCCCGAACTTGTAATCATTCTGGGTCCCAATCATTTTGGGGTAGGAAAAGATGTTGCTACAATGGTTGATGCTCAATGGGAAACACCCCTTGGACTAGTAGAAGTGGATTCAGAGGCAGCAAGAGAGATAGCAAATAATTCAAAATACATAGAGATTGACGAGTTTTCTCATTCAAGAGATCATAGTTTAGAAGTTCAAATTCCTATGTTGCAATCAATCTTTTCTGAAAAATTCAAAATTCTTCCAATTATTTTACGTGATCAAAGCTTCGAAATGGCAAAAGATGTGGGAAATGCAGTGGCACAAATTGCAAAATCAAGAAATGCAATGATTGTTGCATCATCTGATTTTACACATTATGAAGAAAATTCTTTTGCACATTCTCAAGACAAAGCATTGATTGAACCAATATTAGAAATGGATGTTGAAAAGTTCTATAATGTTTTAATGGAAAAAAGAATTACTGCATGTGGGTATGGAGCTATGGCATCAGTAATGATTGCATGTAAAAATCTAGGTGCAGTTAAAGGAGAATTATTAAGTTATGCCACAAGTGGTGATGTAATGGGAGATGCATCATCTGTTGTTGGGTATGGTGCGATTAAATTTATCTAAAAATTATTTAGGAATTGCTCGTGGAACAAGTTTTCCATGACCCAGTTTTCCAATTACTTCAAAGTTTTCAGCAATTAATTCTCCACGTACTATTGTTTTCACAGGCCAGCCTTTCAAATTTCTACCTTCATAAACAATGTAGTCTGAAAATCCACCAAATAATTCAGATGTTACTTTCTTTTCTTTTTTCAGATCAATCATAGTAACATCAGCATCAGAATTCTTTTCAAGAGTACCTTTTTGAGGATACATTCCAAATATTTGGGCAGCGTTTTGGCTTGTGAATCTTACAAATTGTTCTAAAGTGATTTTGTTTTGGTTCACCCCATCATTGAGTAAAATAGGAAGCACGGTTCCAATTCCAGGAAATCCAGCTAATGCAGACCACACATCATCTCCACCCAATTTGAGTTTGAGTTGATTTGCAACATGATCAGTCCCTATAGTATCAATTTGATTTCCAGACAGTGCACTCCATACTGCTTGCCGATCATTTTCGGTTCGTATAGGAGGCATTACTTTAGCAAGATAACCATTTTGTTTTTCATAAGATAGCGTCAAGTAGTGAGGACATGTTTCGACAAAAATCTTCGTTCCCAGTTTTTTCTCATCTTGAATTTGTTTTAGAGCTTGTTCTGAGCCAATATGAACAAAGTAGATAACACAATCATAATCGCGTCCAAATTTTGAAACAGTTTTGATTGCTTTTGCTTCAAATTCAGGTGAACGGCTTTCAGACCATGCAGATAATCCATCTTGGTTTTTCTCTCGTGCAGTTTGAATTCCACATCCACATGATTCATAATCTTCTGCATGAACCAAAACAGGACATCCAAGAGAAGCTGCAGTTTTTACGGTCTGCTCAACAATCTCATCAGTCACATCAACATTGGCTGCAACAAGTTCAGAAGAATTAGGTGGCATATCCATGTAGACATGACCAATTTCGCCACCAAGATTCATGTAAATTTTAAATGATGTAATTCCATTTTTTACACAATAATCCATTTCGTTAATTTGCTGAGGAGTAAAGACAGATGCATGTAATGCATAATCAACATAGTGATTTTGAGATGCAGCATCTAATTGATCTTTGAGTGAACTAGTAAATGGTTCTCCCAATCTAAGCATCCTCATCATTGTTGTAACACCACCAATTGCAGCAGCATGGGATTCTGTCTTTGCGGCTTCGTTAATTGGGGAATAAACACCATAATGAACATGAGTATCAATTGGACCAGGAACAGAAATCAATCCATTTCCATTGATTTTGTTATCACATGCAGGTACATCATTTGTGAGGCCAACTACTTTACCTTCATCAATAACGATGTTTTTGTCCACCATTCCATGCGACAGTATAACGTGCGAATCAACAATTACAGTATCATACGTCATCTGAAAATTTTATTGCCTGCAGTCTATTATGCGTTGAGATAGTCAATCTTTTCAAATATATTTATTCAAAAACCACATACAACAAGAAGAGATATGACAGAAGATGTATGTGATTTTTGTAAAGGGGTTGGATCTAGTGGCTCAAATGTATGTGTATATTGCAACGGTACAGGAGAATGGAACCAAGCCGCACAAGCATATGTAAAAAATCATATCTGTCAATGCATAGTAATGGATAGAAAATTTTGTCCAGTTTGTAACAAACCATGTCATCACGATACTTCACTGAATCCAAAACAAAAGATTGATCCAGGATATGGTGGAATGTCAGAAAGAGAAGTCACAGTTATGACATAGTCATTAAGGAGTTATTTTCTCAACAAAATGTTTTCCGTCAACAGTTCTACATTGCCGTGGATGAGATTCCATTACAGGATTACCTAAAGAAACACATTCTTCAAAACTATCAATTACAGAAGATTGTTTTTTCAATGATTCAAATATAGAGACTTTTGGAATTTCACAAGGAGTGGTAATACAATTGAAGGTTTCAAATTCATCTACTAAAGGAATAAAGAATACCACAAAAACTGATACTGAAATAATACAGAGTACAGTTATTACTAGATTTTTAATCACTAATTGTCTTGAATAGCATAACAAATAGCGGTTATGATTAATTTGTGAAAGATAAAGTACAATATTAAGAAAATACCAAAAAAGATTTAGTAAAAAGTGATTCTTTTTGACTCTGATTTTTTAACAAAGACATGATAGTATGATATACATTGAGTCAGAGACATCTCGCGGTGTTAGCTGGGGGCCCAAAAGCTCACATAAACTAGTTAATACAATTACATAGTCTCCACAGCAAAGGAGACTGCTTTTTTCTCTGGAGGATAAATCTTTAGCCGATTTAGATCCTAAAGTAATTAATATTCCAAAAATTGAAGCAGAGTATGTCATTTGGTGAAGTTGATACACTAAACATGCTATTTGACAAACTGCAAAGTTTGTTTGATGAATCACAAGGATACTATGAATCATTTCTAGACACTAACAATATGTACAAAAAAGGTCAGATTAGTGACAAAGAATTCTTTCAAAAATTAGGGGATTATACAGTAGCATATTCTGCATTAGAATTTCTAGCAATCAAAGTAATATTTGAATTAAAAAAATCAATCGGTTCAGGTTCTGGAAGTACACAATCACCGGGTTTGATGCCAGGTATGGGACAACCAGGAATGATGGCAGGAGGAATGCCACCAAGAACAGGAACTGCACAAAATCCAGTTGGGAGGGGTCCGCCAGGAATTGTATCTGCACAAGAAGCATTCAATGATGTTGGCACATTACCATCACCAGATCCTGCATTAATGCCAAGACAAACAGCTCCACAAAATAATGGAAATGGATGTTCATCATGTGGTGCAGAGTTAAGGCCAAATGCAAAATTCTGCACAAAGTGCGGGGCTAAAGCATAAAATTAGAAATTCAAAATTAGATTATTCTTGAGTTGTTCCACACTCTGGACAAAACTTTGCGGTTGCTGAAAGACTAGTACCACATTCTGAGCAAAACTTGCCATCAGTTTTTTGTTCAGTGTAAGCATTTCCCATTAATCCTGAGCTTTTGACTGCACCAGATGGTTCGTATTTGTCATCATCAATTAAAACAGGTTCAAAGTCTTGTTCGGTTAGAAAAGTCATCATTCTTGGAATACCTTTTCCATCATTGTTTGGATCTGGAACAGAATCACCTAACCAAAATGCAAATCTCATCAAAGTTAACTCAGGAGTTGAAAAGGCCAAAGTATGTTTTGACATGTATTCTTGTGCTGCTTTTTTGCCATCAAATACTTCCATGAATGTAATATTCAGTGTTTATGTATAATAGTTTCTGGGAAAGTGGACCGGGAGGGAATCGAACCCTCGACATCCTCGTTGCGAACGAGGCATTATACCCCTAAACCACCGGCCCCCAAACTACTCTTGGAGTTCTGTTTTTATTCATTTATCAAATTTTCCATGATTAAACAAGAGATTGTGAATTTTTTAAGAAATTATAGAATATAATGAAAAAATAAGAAAAACGTGTTTTTGAGAATTTATGCTAATGCTCTGTCAATCATATTTTTGTATGATTCTTTAGAAGCAGCACCTACTTGCTGGCTAACTATCTCACCTTTGTTAAGGAGAATCAAGGTTGGTATACTAAAGACATTGTATTTTGATGCCAGTTCATTAGCCTCATCAACATTAACCTTGACAAATTTTACTTTGCCATCATAGTCACTTGCCAGTTCTTCAACTACTGGACCCACCATTCTACATGGACCACACCATTCGGCCCAAAAGTCTACAAATACAGGGATGTCAGAGTTTATCACATCAACTTCCCAAGACTTTGCATCTGAAATTTGTGTTATTCCCATTGTATTGATAATTTGTTATTCATACCTAAAAACGTTCACCAGAATTACACCATATTTTTTGGGTGGGAAACAAATTCTGATATATACTTAAATGACGTTTTGATAAATCCAAGTTATGAGTTCGGAGCTTAGAATAAAAAAATTAAGAGGTTCTGGAGGCTATGTAATGGCTCGTGTAACAGATGAACAACAGATGAAAGGAAACCTTGGAGGTCCAGATCTGTTCTTAGCACCGATTGGTAGACTAGATGCTGATAAAATTTCTAAACACTTTTGCAACACATGTGAAAAAGAATTTGAAGGTTCTCCAAAAATCGAATTTGAGAATCCAAATGAAGAAGTTGCAGAAAATTTAATTCTTGCAGAAAGAGGACAATACATCTGCAATTCATGTCAATCATCAATTGCAGAATATAGAGAATTTAAGAAACAAAATGAAGCAGGTGATGTAGGAAATGCAAAACCAATGGAACCACAAACAGAATCCACTCCACAAGTTGAGACACCACAGCCAGCAGTAGAAAGTGTTGCACAACCAGTTGAGGAACCTCAGATAGAATCTACGCAAGAAATAGCAACTCAACCAAGTCCTGCAACATCAGTAAGTTCAATCGAAGGAAGATCAGTATATGACGAAAATGCCAACAAAATAGGAATTGCAAAACAAGTTGGAATTGATTCAACACAATCTATGGTTCTAGTGATTACTAAAAATGACGGAACTGAAGGCAGCATCCCATGGACCAGCATCAAGAAAGT
>REGH01000090.1 GCA_003702495.1 Candidatus Nitrosopumilus sp. | reverse complement strand
GACATTTTCATTTTTGTCTAAAGCAGAATTAACCTCAGCAGGAACATCAACAATAATTGAAGACAATGAATCAAAGTCTTTTGCCAGATTCAATACTCTCATTGCCCTATCAGCATTTGCAGGACCAGTTCCTGAACCAGTGCTTCCAATTTTTTCTTTTAGTTCTCCTTTGGAGTCTCTTGCCAAATGAGTCTCTTCGATAACTCCACAGTGCTTGTCAATGAATGCACGTCCAGATACTCCAAAATCATCAATCTCTTTTTGGAGCACTTCAGGATTTATCACAACACCTGGACCAATCATGACTTTGGCATCTTTGTTTAGAAAACCACTAGGAAGCATTCTAACTTTGTAAACTTTGTCGCCATCTTTGATGGTGTGACCAGCATTTGGTCCTGCGCCACCACGAACTATAACTTTGGGATTATCTTTAATTGCCAAATATGAGATGATCTTTCCTTTTCCTTCATCTCCAAAAAATCCACCAACTACAACAGTAGATGTCATAATGTTGAACTCGACTTTGGTTTATTTAAGCTAAAGTGCTCTTCCATCATTTTATAACCCAGAGTTAATTTTCTAGATCGATGGTCGGAGAGAACTTTGCAGGAAACATCATTGTTAATCTAGCAAATCTTCCAGACTTTTTGCGAAATCCAATTCTGAAAAAACGTATGGTAGAGTTTTTTTCATTAGCAAAGCCGGATCAGGATGAAGTTATCAACAACGCATTAGAGGCAGGTCCAACTATTCCATTTCCAAATTTTGCAAAACTCTTCAAAACATGGCTCAAAATTTTGACTACACTTTCTGAAGAACAGCGAGAGGGATTATTTTCAGCATACATTACAGCAGTTGCAGAAAATCCGCAGAAACTAATTACTTTCAATTTAGATGGAATTTTAGAAATCTACATCACTTTAGAAGAAAATGAAAAAGAGATTCTAGCAGAAACTATCAAGAGAATCATCAATAATCTTGATGAAGAGAAAAAGAGAAGAATAATGTTAGTTATTCCCGAAAATGCAAAGAAACACTTGAAGTTTTAAGCACCTGGTTGTGGTTCATCAGGTTTTCTGTTATCTTCATTGGAATAATCAATAACTTCTCCTTCAGGAGACATTACACCTACAAAGATTTTCTCGTGTTTTTTTAGTAATTTCCTGTGATCAGCCATTGACATGTCAAGTTTCAACTCATTCATCACCATGATTTGATATTCTTTCCACTCAGCCCAACACTTGTTGCATGCTGGGTATTTCTCATTGACTGGACCTAATTGTTCAGTTTCAGGAATTTCATTCTTGCATTTTGTACAAGTACGAGTCATAGAATCTAGCAATTTGAAACTCCTTTTATCTTTTATTGAATGTAAAGTAATAATAATTAACAAAGACGAAATTCTTTATGATAATAAAGTGTCCAAAATGCAAAGAGGATGCAGACTTGTCACCAGATTTTTCATTTGTAAAATGTAGATCTTGTGATTTGGACATGAGTTATGGTGAATACGTCAAATTTGTAGCACATAATGAAGCAACATATTCAGACATACTAGGAGATTATGCAGGAAGTACTGAAGGGCAAACTGCAGGTTCGCTAGATGAATGGGATTAACAAGATGGTAAAATCATTCATCAGATTAAAATAATTAGTTTAGTAGATTTCTAAACATCATTGGAATTTCTTTTAGAAAACATACTTAATCTGATAGGATTTTTGGTTGGACTTGGAATTGGAATAATGTCACTAATTGGATTTCGAAATACAGGTAGTCCAACATTATTTAGATTGTCAATTGCATTTTTCTCAATCAGCATAGGTTTCTTTGTTATTTGGGCAGGATACATGGCAGAAGACTTTGTGATAAAGTCGGGCAACATTGAAAGATGGATACAAACTTTGGGAATTGCAATTCAAACAGTTGGATACTTTTTCATTGCATTCTCACACAGTATCAAATCGTTTTTCCCAAAATCAAATTACTTTAGATCAGTTGGGATCTTACCATTCTTTTTGGTTTCATCAGTACAGTTAGAACACATCTTTAGATCAATTTCATTCATCTTGCTTGCATATGGTGCAATCGAGACAATGTTATCCTATCTTGATAATAGAAACAAGGGCGCAATCTCAGTTTCAACCGGATTGGCATTATTGGCGCTAGGAGAATTCCTTGGATGGTACTCTTTTGTATTCCCTGAATCAATTCTCTATTCTGTCTCAATGGTGATCAAAATTGGAGGATTGATTGCATTATTCATCCCAGTTAGCAAGGTTCCATTAACCAAGATAAAATTCGATGAAGGATTAGAGTAATTTTTCAATCTAGGCTCAAAATTTTCCAGAATCCAAAATTTGTTAAATTTTTTTATCTTTTTGGTACATTACACAATATCATCGTCCTATCATAGAAATTCTCAAAATAATTAGTAAGAAATGGCAGAGTATAGAACTCATATGAAAATTATTGGCGACATTCTAGCTACTACCAGAGACGACCTTCAAGATGAGGATGGAGCAACAGTAACTTATCTGATTAGAAAAGCAAACATTTCTCATTCCAGAATTTCAAGAATTCTAA
>REGH01000089.1 GCA_003702495.1 Candidatus Nitrosopumilus sp. | reverse complement strand
TGTGCATATTCCAATCCCACACTGAGTTTTCTGTGTCTTACTTCAATTGAATGCTGTAGTGCAAGAATTTTCATCTCATTATTGCAAAGTAAAATATTTCCATCCCCAAAAAATTCACCTACCAACACAAACTCTTTTCCAAATCCTTCAAATCTAAAATATGCAATTCTTTCAGCACCAATCTGTTCAATCTTTTTTAATTTTAACCGTAAAAGATCACTTCGTAATCTTTTGAGTAGTTTATTTGGCTCTACTTGATCAATTTTTACTCCAGTTAACCAAACTCCTGAAGTAGAGATCATCATGAATAGATCACTTTTTTCAGTATGATGTAATTTGAATAGAATACTATCCTTTGTTATTCCATAGATGTTGCTAACATAATAGTCCTCAACTTGTTTTGAAATCTTATCTACCAAATACCGTAGTTCAATTCCAGATAATGCCATGCCTATCATATTTTCTATCTGAAATTATACCCTTGCTATGACGTGCTAAATTTTTGACCAAAGATATTAAACATGGTTTGCTTGAGACAGGCTAGAAATTTAATTGGCCAAATTCAAAAAGAAGAAATCAAAACCTACACCTGAGCCTGAGGACTCTAAGAAGGAAACTCCTCAAGAAGAGCCAGTTGATATTCCTGAAACAGAAAAATCTGTACCAACTCCTGAACCATCAAAAGAACCTCAAATTAGTGAGGCTGAGAAAAGTGAAAAAGACAAAAAATTAAGTAAATTATTTTGGATGCGTATTGTTCTGGCAGTTATTGCAGGTACTGTATCCACATTCATCTTTGAAGATATTGAAGGTGAAGAAAGAAGATGGGCATCTATTGGATTTATGATTATAGTATTTTTTGGAACAGTAATTGTAGCAAAAGGAATGAAGATGCAGCTACCATCAGCAGATAGAAAGAAAATTGTTACACAAGCAATTGGTAGTTATGTTTTCTTGTTCTTGTTTACATGGATTGTAACCTATACACTAGTCCACTCTGGAAGTGTTTCCTCTGGAATCAACATCTAGTAGATCACAAAAGGAGATAGTATAATGTGGGATTATAAAACTCCTGGAATTCCTGATGAAGAATTTGAAAGGACAGAAAAAGTTCCCATTACAAAAGCAGATGTAAGAACTCTTCAAATTAGCAAAGCTCGACTAAAACCCGGACAAACTGTTTATGATGTTGGTTGTGGTAGTGGCTCTATTTCAGTGGAAACAGCATTACAAGTCGAATCTACTGGTAAAGTCATTGCAATTGATTATGATCAAAATGCAGTTGACTTGACAAAAAAGAATCTAGAGAAATTCAATTTGTCAAATGTTTCAGTAATACTTGGAAACGCCAAAGATAAAATTTCAGAACTAGAACAAGCCGATGCAATATTTGTTGGTGGCACTGGTGGCGACACTAAAGAAATCGTAGAATTATCTGAAAAGAAACTAAAGACTGGTGGACGTATAGTTATTGGAATTATACTAATTGAAACTTTGTACTCTGTCCTGCAAGTCATGGATACATTACAATTCAAAGACGTAGATATCACTCAAGTTACCATATCTAAAAGCAGAAAAACCACCACTGGAACTATGATGCTGGCACGCAATCCTGTGACCATAATTTCGGCAACCAAAGCCTAATCTAGCTTTTAATTGGGAGAAAATCTAGTCATTTCATGCCTGGATTGATAGGAATCGGTGTTGGTCCTGGAGATCCTGAACTTCTTACAGTCAAAGCTGTAAAGGCAATTCATGATGCTGATATTATCATGTGCCCTGCCTCAAAAGAAGACAGACCTAGTATTGCATTATCTGTAGTTGATTCTCTTATTGACAAATCAAAGAACCAAGAGATTGTAAAGTTAATTTTTCCTATGACTAAAGACAAAGATGTTCTTGAAGAGACTTGGAAGAGAAATGCAAAGATTATGGCAGAAACTGTTCAATCAGGAAAAAACGTTGTTTATCTGACAGTAGGTGACCCATTTTTGTACAGTACTTGGATATACATGCACAAAGATCTTACAGAAAAATACCCTGAAATGAACATTAGTGTAATTCCTGGAATTGTTTCAATGTTTACATTTGCATCAAAGGTTGGTGTAAGTATTGCAGAAGGTGCAGAAAAAGTTGCAATAATTCCTTCTTGTTATGATTTGAGTAGTGTTAAAGAGATTGCAAAAAACTCTGAATCTATGATATTTCTAAAAGATGGTAGATACTTTGATCAAGTTATTGATGTTCTAAAAGAGTCGGGATTTCCTGACAACTCTATCTTTGCCATTGGACAAGACTTGGGAACAGAAAATGAAATAATTCGAAAGTTGACACTAGGTGAAGTAAACGATGATACATTAACTACAAAGTATTTCTCTATATTGGTGGTAAAACGTGTCTGATGTATTTTTTGTTGGTTGTGGTCCTGGAGATCCAGAACTAATTACAATAAAGGCTAAAAAACTAATTCAAAAAGCAGATGTAGTAGTTTACTCTGGATCATTAATTCCAGAACCCATTTTGAAATTATGTAAAAAAGGAAAACTCTATGATGCAGCTGGAATGGTTAGAGAAGAAATCTTTGATGTGTTGTACAAAAATGCAAAAAAGGACAAACTAGTTGTTAGATTGCATGATGGTGATCCCTCAATTTATGGTG
>REGH01000009.1 GCA_003702495.1 Candidatus Nitrosopumilus sp. | reverse complement strand
TGTCCTTCAACCAATTTGTTAGATAGTTGAATGATTACCCTACCACTACCGGCTAGGTGCATTATTTCGCCTACCTCCTGCAATTAAAAACACTAATCATGATATTCTTATCATAGACTTCTGTCAACTTTACTTTAGCTAAGAGCTAGATTTGATTTTATTTTGATTGTTTGGACCTTTTTGCAACAAGTTTCTCGGAAATTTTGTTAAGAATTTTTGTCTTGGAGGATCCTTTTGGTAAAACAACATACCCTGACCTGACAAATGGTCTTTTTGGAAATCTTACTTTGTCATCTGATTCTGTAATTTCAAATCCTGCATCTTTTGCAGCTTCTGTCAGTTCTTTTAATGAAGGATCAAACACACATTTCTCTAATCCTAATCTTCTACCTTTTGATTTTTTTAAATTCTTGTTGAAATAATCCAACCAGATTACGATGTGTTCGTAATCTTTCATTTTATTCCTTTACTAAAATTGCGTTAACGATTCCGTTTTGTCCTGGTTTAGAAACTACTTTGCATTTACCATCTTGTGTTTCTAGTATTGCACCTTTTGTAATGATGCCACGTCTTTTGTAATCATTATTTGTAGCATTGTCTAACACTTTGAGAATTTTTGTTTTCTTTACTTTTGCATCTCCTGTTGCAAGATTAACAAAATCAATTGTTTTAACAGCTGTTTTTCTATTCTTTCCACGAACTGTTCTTGTAACTGTAACTTGTGCTCCTGTTACAGCTTCATTTGGATATCTATCAGTTTCATACTTTCGTCTAATTCTAAGTGGATGTCTTCTTCCTCCAGTTGTTTTACTGGTTGCTAAATTTTCTACTGATTTTCTCACGAAAACTTGTCCAAATTACTCTAATTTATACAAAACGCAAAAAATTAGGCTTGAAGTAAAAAATTGACTTAGTTTACTTCTGTTACGATTTGGGGTGCAGGAGTTGTCTGTCTTGCACTTGCTGTTTTTCTTACTTTTGAGAACAATCTTTGTTTTAGATCTTCTACATCCCCCTGGATTCCAAAATATTTTTGGAATTTTTCTGTTGTGGTGTAAATTTTAATTCTTCCAACATTTTGATGAGTAATGTAATCTAATTGTCTTAGTTCTTTCAAATGTGCATAAACTCCTGATCCTCTTACTTCTACAAGTTGTTTTGATGATATTGGTTGTTGATATGCAATGTATGATAATGTTTTGAGAGTAGCATTTGGAAGAACTGGTTTTGAAGCATATCTCTTAACTGTAGCACTATATTCTGGTTTGAGTTGCATGACGTAGGAACCGTCTGGTAGTATGACTACTTCAAGTGCTTTGAATGCAGACTTGGTCTTTTTCATGATATTTTGAAGAATGTCTGTTGTCTTTGTTCTTGATTCTGTGCCTGAGGCTCTGATTATGTCTTCTATTCTCAACGGTCTACCTGCTGAGTATAGTGCGGCTTCAACTCTTGCTGTTGCTTCGTCTATGTTCTCAATTTTAGCCAATTAATCATTCATTCCTCTAAAATATAGTTAAAGAAATCCTTTCTCCATTTTTGATCAGTTTGTTAATTCTTCTTTTATTAGTATAATTTTGATATCCTCTTCAACCTGCTCTAAATCCACTTTCTGATCCCTTGCCAAAAATAGTATTGCAAAGAAACATCTAATGGAGTCTACCGGATCTAACTCTGCAATTATGTTCTGAAGCAATCCATACCCTGTATTGGCAATCTTTTTCATTACCAAGTCTTCATATTTTCCAATTATACTTTCAAGTGAAATAAAGTATTCTTGAAAGTCTGGTGCCTCAATTGGTTCTATCTCAACTTGTCTGTTTCTTCTTGATTGTGGATTTGCAATTGTTCCAATTAGATTCTGAAGTAATCCCAGTAAATCGTCTAATGACACTGGATATGTAGATTCATGTCTGTATGGCATGTCGATTAGATCAATATCTACATCTGTTCTTTGATGCATTGGTTTTTTCTCCATTGCTGCTCGTTGTAGTGCAAAGATACTTTCGACTTTCATTCTGTAAATCAATGATGATGATAATGCTGCCATTCCTGCTACTTTGAGGTCTTTCTTACCTGATTTTTCAAGAATTTTTATCAATAAATTCAAAATTTGGATTAGATCAATCTCCCAGACATCTTTTTTGACAACTGATTGTGGACTAAATAGAATGTTTACTGGTTCTTGAGAAATGCTGTTAGGTGTAGATGATTCACTCACACAAATATTTTCTTCCTATTCAATAATATCTAAGGGCTCTATTTTTTTCTCATATCCAGTCAACTCTTATATTGTTAGTACCAAAAGCAAATTTATGAAATCCGCCAAAATTCCAGGTCCTAACGAGCCTTTAACGATTTCTGAATCTGAAAACCCAAAACCTTCTGGAACGCAGGTTTTACTTAAGGTAAAATCTGAAGGTGTATGCCATAGTGATTTGCATCTGTGGGAGGGTGGCTACGACCTTGGAGACGGCCAATTTTTGAAAGTTACTGATCGTGGAGTGAAATATCCTGTAACTCCTGGTCATGAAATTGTTGGAACTATTGAACAAGTTGGAGAACATGTCTCAAATGTTTCCGTAGGTGACGATGTTCTAGTATTTCCTTGGATGGGTTGTGGCGAATGCCCCGCATGTAAAGTCGGAAATGAAAATCTATGTGATGCACCAAAATCTATGGGTCTATTTCAAAATGGTGGCTATGCTGATTATGTTTTAGTTCCTAATTCTAAATATTTGGCAAAACTTGATGGTGTTGATCCTGATTCTGCAACCTCACTTGCATGTTCTGGATTAACTGCATACACTGCTATCAAAAAAGCAAATCAAAACTCTCCAGAGTTTATTGTAATTGTCGGTGCTGGTGGATTAGGACTAATGGGTGTACAAATTGCAAGTGAAATTACTAACGCAAAAATTATTTGTGTTGATTTGGATGATGCAAAATTAGAAACTGCAAAAGAAATGGGCGCTCACTTTACCGTGAATTCTAAAGACTCTGATACTGTTCAAAAAATTATGTCCATATGTAATGATAAGGGCGCAGACAGTGTAGTTGACTTTGTAAATGCTCCTCCAACTGTAAAAACTGGTTTAGCAGTATTGAGGAAAAGAGGGAATCTTGTTCTAGTTGGATTATTTGGTGGCTCTTTGGAGTTGTCTCTTGTAACAATCCCTCTCAAATCAATTACCATTCAAGGTGCATACACTGGAAATTACAATGACATGGTTGAACTTCTTGCACTTGCTAGAAAAGGAACCATAAACCCAGTCATCTCAAAAAGATATTCTCTTGATGAAGCAAATACTGCATTAGAGGATCTTAAAGCACGTAAAATTCTGGGACGTGCTGTTATTAACCCATAATCAATATTGTAAATGTTATTAAATCAAAAAACCATATGATGAATATTGGATATTAAAACAGGCAGTGAAGTTGCACTTGCACATTTAAAAAATAAACAATTCATTACTGCTCATAGCTTATTTACTACTCAGGCAGAATCTGTAAAAAAATCCGATCCTGTGAAATCAGCACTATTGTATTTACTTGCTGCTGAATGTAAAAAACAACATGGAAAAGAATCTGAAAATGAAATTAGAGAAGCTGGTAATTTGTTTTTAAAATATTCTACTTTAAAAGACTCTGAAAATCTAAAAGGTGCATTACTTTGCGCATCAAAATGTTTTTTGAGTTTAGGGGAATTCGATTTAGCAAGAGATACTTATCAACAAGCAAAGACAATGTTTTCTACACCAATTCAAGTCACAAGACCAATTGTAATTGTAGATGACAGTAAAGCGATTGCCTTAAAGTTGCAAACATATGTTGAGAAATTAGGATATTCTGAGATTCATGTTTATGAAAATGGTAAAAATGGTATTAAAGGATGTAAGAATTTATTCTCTGAAGGAAAACATCCTATTGTTCTTTTAGATATGGGATTGCCTGATCTTGAAGGTGATGCTGTTGCAGCAAAATTACTTAAAGAAAAATTAGATTTGCAGATTGTTGTTATCACTGCTGATGAGAAAACAACTGAGCGTGTAAACAAAACACTAAGCTCCGGTGTATCTGCGTTTATTCAGAAACCCTTTACACTTGATGAAGTCAAAAAAGCACTTGATGTAGCAGAGGCAGAGTATTCTCTATTACAATAAAAGTAATGACATATTGAGAATGTTTACATCTCTAATGTCTATTTCATTTATTCTATAATCAATTAATTCTTCAGAGAATTTTTCTACAATTTTCTCTGATGTGTTATCTTTTTCAGCTTCGATTTGAACAATAACCTGCATGTTCCATTCCCCTTCCATGTTAGCAACAAGAACGTAATTGTTTAATTTTTTCACAAAATCTGTAATGGAATCTCTAACTGTTTCAAGTGATTTTGATGGTTTTAGTTTCATCATTACTGATTGATATTTGTTAATTCCAGAAACATCTGTTAGAACTGCTTTGTATCCTTTAATGATTCCACTTTTTTCTAAACGTTCTATTCTTTTTCTAATTGTTCTATCCGAAACATCATGTCCTGATTTCTCTAATTCTGCAGCAATTTCCTTTGATGGTGTCCTTGCATTTTTATTTAGAATTTCAATAATCTTCTGATCTACTTTGTCTAGATTGGACCAAGCATCTTCACTCATACTAGTTATGAATCCTAACGCCTTTTGAATTTTTGTTTAATTTTGTGCCTATGCTATGAAATTGACTATTCCTCTAATACCCAACCTGACTCAAACAAGTCTTTATGTTGTTCTTCACCCACTCCAGTTGCAAATCTCCAGATAAATGGCAACTCTGTATTCATCTTTTCTTTAATTTTCAATAAAGACTCTGTTTCAGAATTTAGATTCTCATCTGCTGTTTTATGTTCTTTACAAAACTTGCATTTCTCATCAAGTGTAATTGGTTCTGATTCAATTAGTGGATATGTTTTGCATGCAAGAGGTCTATCCTTGTAAATTTTACATGGAAATCCATTATGGGGTGATTTGTTTCCACTTTCTGTATCGAGAAATGGACAAGTATTTCCGTTTTTTTCAATTCCCATCATTTGATATGCTAAAATTTTTGTTGGACTGGTATCTCTATTATTTGAGACTCCGATTCTTGGCAAAATTTTGATATCTAGATTGTTTTCCTTTGCTAATTTTTCTATTCTTTCTTTTTCATCAGGTAATATCAAAACTCCAATCTTTCCAAATTCTTTACTTGGATAATATTCTCTTTCAATACAACATTGAGAGCACTCATCAATACACCTGAATTCCACAAATTCTTTCTATTTTTCAACGAATAAAACTCATTATGAAAATCAAAAACCTACCAGTTATATGCTCATTATGTAAATTACTTTTATGGGTAAGCGCCAAGTAAAAAGTGAGAGTGCACTAAAAGAGATTCGTCTTCCTGAAGAAGGTGAACTGTTTGGTAGAGTTCTCAAAATGCTTGGTGGTGAGAATGTCTTAATCAAATGTACTGACAATGTTACAAGACGAGGTAGAATTAGAGGAAAACTCAAGAGAAGAGTTTGGATCCGAGATAATGATATTGTAATTATTGCACCTTGGGACTTTAATGAAGCTGAGAAAGGCGACATCGTTTGGAGATTTACACTTCCTCAAGTTGAATGGTTAAAGGAAAACGGACATATTCCAAAAGATTTCTAATTTAATACCTTAGTTAATATAGTGAATAAATCATTTCTAAACCAAATGGAACAAGGTACCGTAAAATGGTTTAACCGTACTAAGGGCTTTGGTTTTATTGAAAGAGAAGGTGGAGACGATTTGTTTGTTCACAAAACAGATGTTGACGGATTCATCAACGAAGGCGATAAAGTCGAGTTTGAAATCGGTGAAGGCAGAAAAGGCCCAGCCGCACAAAAAGTCAAAAAAACAGAGTAGACAATGAATTTTTAATTTAAGATTTCATATTTTGTTTTCTTAACATAGTCTGTCTTTTTCTTATTTTTACAATTAATTTCAAAAGTTTGTGGTCCCGCGGGGCGGAGTTGAACCACCGACAACCCGGTTTCTGTATGCCTGATATGCTGTTATTTGGTCAGCCATCTAAAGCCAACAACTACAGCCGGAAGCTCTACCAGGCTGAGCTACCACGGGACAAAACAAACGAAGGTTACTGCTATTAAAAAACTATCGTAGTCCCATTATCCGAACTAGTATATAATCATAAATAGATGGAATGTGGGGTTGTTCTTAATTGTCTGAATTAAAATTAAGTTATTCTGGATATGTTTGCGCACCTTATTTACACTCACATGAATCAATCGAACTAAGAGATTCTTGGTTAAAATCAAAAAATATTGAACGATTATACTTTGTTACTGGTACGTTTTCATCTGAAAGTAAACCATACTTTTCAGACTCTACAAATCACTATCTTTTAGCAAAATTCAAAGACAGTTCAAAGATTGCAGACGATCTTACTGAATATAATCAAGAAAAAACATCCTTTGTCTTTAACATGAAAGATGATCTTTTCCAACATGAAGTTATTGGAAAAGTAAATTTTATTTCTGCATATTATTTGGAATACGCTGACAATGAAGATATTTCTGAAATTGCTAGTTTACTCGTAAAAAAAGATCAAATTGAGTGTGCAGGAACAGGAAATATGGAAACATTTTGTAAAAATCCTGCTAAATTTACATTCCCATACGCTGAAAACATCATTGTAATTGAAGTTGCAAGTGAGAAAAGTCATCAGAGTGTCAAGAAATACTGTGAGCAAACAAGACGAGATGCTAATAGAAAAGGTTTGTCAATGACTAATTTGATTAGTCTTTCAATTTTAGAACAGATAAAGTAGAAAAGTTAAATATTCGAGCAAAACCTGTTTTTTCATGAGTAAGCCATCTGATCTTGGTTCATTAAAAATTGGTTCTTACATTCTATTACCACATTCAGATCAACCCAGTGGTGAACCATGTAGAATCGTTGAATATGATACATCAAAACCAGGAAAACATGGTGCAGCAAAAGCAAGAATTGTTGCTGAAGGAATTTTTGATGGTCAAAAAAGGCCACATGTGGGACCTGTCAGTATGCAAATTCATGTACCTATGATTAACAAAAAAGTAGGACAGATTATCTCCATGACTGGTGAGACCGTTCAATTGATGGACTCTGAAACTTTTGAAACAATTGATGTTACATTGATTGATGATGAAGTTAAAGGAAAATTAGAAAATGGACAAAATGTCGAATACTGGGTTGTAATGGACAAAACTAAAATCATGCGCATTAAGACATAGTCTGGATGCTGATGATTATCGGAAAAGCCGTCTGATTTATGATGACGATTATGAGTGTTGAAGCGTCCTTGAATAAACTTAAACAATTGTTGAATTGATTTTTCTATAAAATGAAACTCGCATCTCTCTTTTCAGGTGGAAAAGATAGCACATATGCTATTCATCTCGCACAAAAACAAGGACATGAAGTTAAATGCCTGCTAAGTATATTCACAAAATCCGATGAAAGTCATTTACTTCACCATCCAAATATTCAATGGACAAAACTCCAGGCAGAATCGATGCAAATCCCACAACTTACAATTAATTCTACTTCTGATGAGACCGGCGATGAACTTTCTATATTAGAAAATCTACTAAAAATTGCAAAAGAGAAATATCGCATTGAAGGAATAGTTCACGGTGGAATTAAAAGTAATTTTCAAAGAGAAAAATTTGAAAAAGCCTGCTCCAAAAATGGTTTGACCGTAGTTGCACCATTATGGAATCTTGAACCAGAAAAATACATGAATGATTTACTTGATGAAAATTTTATTTTTATTATGATTACAGTGTCTTCTAATGGATTAGATGATTCTTGGTTGGGAAAAACAATTGGACATTCTGAAATCATAATCCTGAAAAAACTATCTGATAAGTTTGGATTTAATCTAAATTTTGAAGGTGGTGAAGCTGAAACATTTGTGGTTGACTGTCCTTTATTTTCAAACTCGATCAAAATTAATCAAGCTGAAAAAAAATGGGATGGCTATAGAGGAAGGTTTGAAATAGTGGATGCGGAATTGAATTACAATGCTTGATGGACTTAAGACTAGTCTTAGCGACGCAATCAAAAAGATTGTTAAATCTTCTGGAATTGATGAAGAACTAATCAAGGATCTTTCAAAGGATGTTCAAAGGGCACTATTACAATCAGATGTTAATGTGAGATTGGTACTTGAAATTACTAAACACCTTGAAGAGCGTGCTCTAAATGAAACCCCTCCTCCAGGTCTATCTAGAAAAGATCACATTGTAAAAATCTTGTATGATGAACTTGCCAGTCTTCTTGGAAATGAATCTGAATTTGACTTTAAACCTGGAAAACAAAATAAAATCATCTTACTTGGAATCCAAGGAAGTGGAAAAACCACAGTTGCTTCTAAACTTGCCAAGTTTTTGACTAGACAAGGATACAAGGTTGGTGTCATTGGAGCTGATACGTACCGACCTGGTGCATTAGTACAACTCAAAACAATGTGTGAAAAATCCAATGTTGAAGTATATGGTGAAGAAAATAACAAAGACTCTCCCAGTATTGTTCAGAGTGGTCTCAAACATTTTGAAGATCAACCCCTAGATGTTATACTAATTGATACAGCTGGACGTCATAAAGAAGAAAAAGATCTTCTTGAAGAGATGGATAGAATAAACAAAGTCGCTGATCCAGACCTCGCATTACTGGTAATTGATGGAACAATTGGACAACAATGTTTCAATCAAGCTGAAGCATTTCACAAAACGATCCCTGTAGGTGGTGTAATAATTACAAAATTAGATAGCTCTGCAAAGGGTGGTGGTGCATTAGCAGCATCAGCTGCAACTGGTGCACAAATCATGTACATTGGTACTGGTGAAAGAATAGATGATTTAGAAAAATTCTCTCCAACAAGATTTGTTGGTCGTCTATTGGGAATGGGTGATATTCAAGCTGTTTTGGATTTGGCAAAACGTTTGGAAAGTGAAAGTGATGATGACCGAATGAAGAGGATATCTAGTGGAAAAATGAATATGGAAGATTTTCTATCCCAATTAGAAGAAGTAACCAAGATGGGTTCATTACAAGGAATTCTTGAAAGTATGCCTGGTCTTTCTGGAATGGTAAAAGATGATCAAGTAAACCAAATGGAAGACAGAGTTACAAAATGGAGATACATTATCCAAAGTATGACTACTCAAGAAAAAGCAGATCCTGAAGGACTGCTAAATTCTTCTAGAATCAAAAGAATTGCACGTGGTTCAGGCTGGCCTGAGGGTGAGGTTAAAGAATTGATGAAAAATTACAAAAATTCTAAGAATATGATGAAGGCCTCAAAGGGTAGACAGATGCAAGGTACGCTTAGAAGAATGGGATTGGGTTAGTTTAACAAACAAATTTTTTACATCATGTCTGCTTATCAGAAAATTACTCCTATTGCAAATCAAATATTAAAAAAGTATGATCTATGTGATCACTGTCTTGGAAGATTATTCTCAAAACAACTTCATCTTTCATCAAACAAACTTCTTGGAAGAAAATTAAAGAAAAATTCAAAATCTAATCCTAGATGCTACATTTGCAAAAATCTGTTTGAGAACCTGAATTATTTTCTAAAACTCATGCTTGATTCTGCCTCTTCACACTCCTATTCCTCATTTAATGTTGGTATAACCATCAAACCCTCCATAATCGATAGAGACGATGTCATTCGCTCAAAATACAAACTAAAAGGAATTGATGGAGTCAAAACTGACATTACAAAAGAATTGGTAAAATTATTTTCAAAAAAAACCAAAAAGAAATTTGATTATTTAGATTCAGAAATTGTTTTTACTGTAAATCTGAAGGATGAATCATGTAGTGTTAGATCAAAATCATTAACTCTTTCTGGAAGATATGTTAAACATGCAAGAGATTTTTCACAAAAACAAAAGTCTTGTTCTAATTGCGCTGGTAAGGGATGTAGAATTTGTGATTTTCATGGCATATCTGAATATGATAGTGTCGAAGGTGAAATCTCTCAATTTCTTTTCAAAAAATTGGGTGGAACTACTGCAAAATTCACATGGATTGGAGGTGAGGATAAATCAAGTTTAATTCTAGGTACGGGAAGACCATTTTTTGTCAAAATTCAAAATCCTCACAAAAGAAAACTAAGAAGTAATTCTGCAAAATTGGAGCATATTGAAATTAGTAATATGAAAATTGTTTCAGACTCTCCAAAAAAACCCTTGAAATTCAATTCTCTAGTTGAAGCAAAAATTTCTACATCCTCAAAAATTGACTCTAAACTTTTACAAAAATTAAAAATTCTCCCCAAAAATCCAATTGTAGTGTATGAAAAATCTGGAAAACGATCTGAGAAAAAAATCCTTTCAATAAAATACAAAAAACATGATGATGCTTCTTTTACATTATTTTTCAAATTTGAAGGGGGCTTACCTGTAAAACGCTTTGTTACTGGCGATGATGTTTCTCCTGGATTAAGTCAAACTCTTGGTATGCCTTGCAAATGTGTTGAATTTGATTTTCATGATGTTGAAGTCAAATGATAACAATTAACTAGCTCTGAATATTTCAAGATGTCATGCCGATAAGAAAAAAAGGTAAACATCAAAGACATGCTGATCAGAGAGCAGAAACAAGAAGAAAAAAGAAAGCAAAAGCTGGAAAACCTAGATCCTAACCAAATCAACCTTTTTACATTCAAAATTGTCGAGGGATGATGTTGGATCCACTAGTTCGTTTCAAAGATGCACATTCTAAAGGAATAATTCCAGATGATGTGTATGACCTTACAATCAAACGTTTTCCAATTACTGTTGAAGGAATTAACAGAATTGAAAAAGCATCAGGAATACGTTACCCTGTTGCATATGTAGAACCATCACTTGTCATATCTGCTCCCAACCCTAATTCTTATGAATATGGGATTTTGTTTGCAAGAACCATTCCTGTAGTGTTTGATGAGAAATTTCAAGTTGTAATCCAAATCTCTGCTCCTCTAGTAGCTTATGGCCTCAAAGGTACGATTCATGCAATTTTGGCACATGAATTTTTACATTTTCTAGAACTGATTCGAAAAATTTCAAAGATGGAATTACTTTCAGATGAAATCTCTGGAAATTTATTTGAAAATGTGTATAGTGATGAAACTAGATTGTTTGAACCTAGAGTTGTATTCAAAGATCGTACATTACTAAACCACATTACAAAAAAATTCCCTGCAGGATTTCGTGATTATAAACTAGAAGATAAAGTTACAAAATTTTGGATTGACAAAAATCTTCCTAAAACAAACATCTCTTTAGATACTAACACTGTAAAATTATCTGCAGATGCTCTTTCAAAAATCAAACTTGATCCTGCATTTGTTTCTAAAATTGAACAACTAGAAGAAAAGAGTTCTAAAGTTCGTAAAAAGAAATTATACTGATTTTAAAATATTTTATTGATTAAATTCTGTTAAGCCACATTTTCCACATGTGTGTCTATCTTTGTGTTCTGACATGAATACACCTTTACCACATCTTGAACATATTTTTTTAATTCTAGATACTTTGTCTCCGTCTACTTTGTAGTATCCATAGACATTTGGGCTAGAACCTTTTTTGCCTGCCATTATTCAGACTTCTCCTCTTCTTTAGGTTCTTCAGCAGGTGCTTCTTCAGATGCTGCCTCTTCTGCTGGAGCTTCTTCAGCAGGTGCTTCTTGTGCTGCTGCTTCAGCTTCAGCAAGTTTTGCTTTTGATTTTTCTAATCTTGAGAAAATTGTTGGGTTGACATGTTTTTTTGCCAATCCTTCATCTTCGTAAACAAAGAAAGTTCCTGTTACAATTGGTTTTCCAACATGAGTTTGCAATCTCATTGGAATTACCACTTTACCATCAAGTTTGAATTCTTTAGTAATCATGTCTACTGCTTCTAATTTCTTGAGTTTTCCTGCCAATCCAGCAAAATTGCATGTTAACTCTCTTCTAGATAGGAAGGTGTTATCTACGTCTGTAAGGGTCTCAATTATGGACATGTATCCAAAATCCTTTAGATATTTCATATAAACCTTGATTGAAATAGATAAGAAATTTAAGAAAATCTTGGGTAAATCTTACTATGGAACGCTATATGCTGCATTTGAAAAATACTCGCTATGGCCCTGAAAACTCGCGTGAGGTTGTTTACAAAGCAAGAGATCTTGCATCTGACATGAATGCTTCAATTAGAGTTGCCAGAATTGCCAAAAAATTTGTTGAGTTGGATGTTTCAGTTGAAAAAGAAGATCTAGACAAATTAATTGAAAAATTATCTCCAATTGGGCCTATTGATAACATTCGTCATGTCTTTGAAGAAGAAATCGATAAAGAAAAAGGAATCACTGATGGAATTTTCTATTTTAACAATGAGAGATTTTGGGAAAGTCATGAAGCATTTGAAGGAGTTTGGAAGAAATGCTTTGGTAGAGAAAAAGAAGTTGTACAAGGAATTATCTTAATGGCGGTAGCCTTTGCACATGGTCAAAAAGATGAGTTGAGCATTGGAATTGGAATGCTTAGAAGAGTTTTAGAGAAATTAGGAACATCTCCTTCTACATATCATTCAATTGATGTAGATATGATTAGAACTAAAGCAGTTGAGATGCAACAAGCAAACAAACTGACTACGTTTGAGATTTGATTAATTCTAAAGATTTTGTAACTACGTCTGCACCTTGAAGAAGACCTATACTTCCTTTCTTTGCTTGGGCTTCAGTCATTCTTGTGGTGCCATCTTTTTTGATAAAATCTCCAGAAACTAAGACTGGAACTGGGTCATCACTGTGACCTTTGTTAATACATGGAGTTGAATGGTCTGCAGAAATTACTATTGCAACCTTGTTTGTATCAATATTTTCTACAAGTGTTTTGAAGAATCTTTGGTCAATCTCTTCTATGTTTTTCATTTTTCCTATAGCGTCACCATCATGTCCAAATTCATCTGGTCCTTTGAGATGAACGTAGATTGAATTTTGTGTCTCCATTGCTTTTGCAGCAACTCTTGCTTTTTCTTCATAATCAGTTAGTCCTCCAGCTTCAAATGCTTTCATCTTTAGTACTTCTGAAATTCCTAATTCTACTGGCATGTCTACAATGCATGAAAAATTCATACCATACTTTTCATTAATTGGAATTACATCTGGATACTTGTTTCCTGCATCTCTAAGTAAAATACAACTAAGTTTCTTTTTTCCTTGCTCTTCTCGTTTTTTGTTGATTTGACTCTCTTTACAAATACTGATTGTTTGTTCTGAGAATTCATTTACGGTATTTGCAGTAGATTTTGCACCCTCAATATCTTCTAAAGGTAAACATTTTTCAATTTTCAGAAAGTCTCCAACAGCTTTTGCAACTCCCATACCTCCAATGTTGCTATATGCTGGGTCTGTGTTTGTGATTTTTGATGATAATTTGTTTGCATTATTTCTTATTCTAACAGTAACTCTGTGACCAATTGTAGGTGATACTACAACAGATGTGTCTGGATTTGAGAACTTTACCTTCTCTTCAATCTCTTTTGCTATGCCATCTGCATCTTCTTTTTCAATATGTCGTCCTGCCCTTCTGTCAATAATGACTTCTTGATCATCTAGTGTGGAATAATTTCCTCTTAATGCAAGGTCTCCATCTTTAAAATCAATACCAATTCCTATTGCTTCAATAACTCCTCTTCCTGCATAATCTTCATGTTTGAATTTGTATCCTAACATGTTGAAAACTGCAATATCTGATTCTGGTGCAATACCTTTTCCAACAGAAATCACTTCTCCTATTGCTCCATTGCTGGCAATTTTGTCTAAAATTGGAGTATTTGCAGCCTCTAGTGGCGTTTTTCCATCTAAATCTGGATGTGGAAGGTCTCCTACACCATCTAAAAGAACGTAAATCATGTGAACATCTGAATTATCCAAGATCTTCCCCTGATTATCTCAGATCTGATAGTCTCCTTTAAAGCTTGCAAAAGTTTTGCGATCAAAACAACAAGAACTTTCTAGTTTCTTATTTTTTATTTCTAAATGGAATATTTTTTGATGAAATTCGTATTTTCTTATTTTTTACAATTTTTTTTCTGAAAATAATTTTCGAATTTAGATGTTAATGGATCTTAGTAAACGTTTTAACAGACATTTACTGAAAATTACCATTATGGGAGATATGCGCAAAGACTATGTTTCTGAGCGTTTCATGATTGTCTCAAAAAAAGAAGAGAAAGTTAAAGATCCAAAAAAATCCCCATTTGCACCTGGAAATGAATCTATGACAAATCCTTCTGTCTTGTCACTTGTTGCAAAAGATGGAATGTTACAAAGATTACAAGATAGCGATGATGAATTTGTTGAAGGATGGTCAATTAGAGTTTTTGAAAGTAAAAACCCAATTGTCTCAGTTGAGACAGAGAACTCTTACAGTGATAGACCATTTTACAGTGAACCTGCATATGGTTATCACTACATTGTTGTTGCATCCCCAAATCCGAAGGACACTTTTGCAACCATAGATACTGAACAGTGGTCAAACATCTTGGTTGTTGTTCAAGATCGATTAAGATGGCTCTATACTCAAAAAGGTGTTACGTATGTTTCAATTTATGCTGATCAAGGAGAACTTTCTGGCAGCACAAACCCTCATCCTCATCTCAATATCTTGACATTTTCAACAATTCCTCCAATTATTGAGGAAGAAGCAGAGGCATCTCACAAAATTCTAAATGAAAAGGGTGTGTGCCCAATGTGTCAAACAGTAAATGAGGAAATTAGTGGTCCTAGGCAGGTTCTTCAAACTGAAGGCTTTATCGCATATTGCCCCTGGTCTCCGTCATATCCGTATGAATTCTGGATTGCCCCTAAGAAACACACTACTAGTTTCTCAAAAATTACTCAAAAAGAAATCAATGACTTGTCCCTAATCCTAAGAGCCACACTTGGAGGTTTGTCTCAAACTATCAAAAATGTCTCATACAATCTAGTCTTTCATCTTTCTCCTGAGAAAAAGAACAGTAGACAGATTCATTGGCATATTGAAATTTACCCAATTACAAAATCTTGGTCAGGTTTGGAACGTGGATATGGAATTTTCCTAAATGATATTTCTCCTGAAGAGGCTGCAGAAAAATTAGGCGCTGCCTGTAGAAAGGAATTAGCCAATCTTGTTGGAATTGTATGATTTTTGAATAGTTTATTATTCAACTAAAATCTCCAATAAATTATGCAACTTGAACATTGGTTAGGACTTGGAAGTATTGCATTTTTCGTGTTATTCGTTCTTGTAGTAAGCTCACTTTACATTTTCATGTTTGATGATCCAAACACTTCTGATCTTCCTATAGATGCTGATAATTTTGCAAATCCGAAACTCCTACAATTCATATCTATTACAATTGCTCCTGGAGGAATTTTAGCTGCAGTTGCGTTCATTTTGTCAAAATATTATGGCTCTAAAAAAATTGGTGCAATGCTAATTGTGGATGGAATCATATTACTTGCTGGAATGGCATTTTCTCAAACTCTAATTGGCAATATTGCTGAGCCATACATTACAGATACTGTTTTGATACTACCTCCGCTGTTTATGGGATTGTCAATACTTGTATTCATTTTTGGAATACGTTTGATGAAAGTCAGAAAACCTCGTCCAAAGAAAGAATATTTCTAAATGTGATCAAATCTTAATTCGTTGGCAACTTGTTTGAAACCTAGTTTTTCATAAAATGGCTTTACGTCATCAGTACAATCTAAAATTGTCTTGTAACAGCCTTGATTTTTGGCAATATCAAGAAGATATTTCATAATTTTTTCTCCGATTTTTTGCCCCTGGAAATTTTTATCCACAACCACATCTTCGATATGGCCTACAAGACCTCCTTGATGGATGAATTTCTGCTCAATCAATAATGTAGTAGAGCCCACCACTTTACCATCCATTTCTGCCACTGCTATGGTATAAGCTGGGTTTGAATCAATTTTTTTGAAAATCTCTTCTGCTTTACTTTTGTCAATATCGCTTGCTTTTCTTAATGAATCAAGTGATGTAAGAAAACCATTTTGCAAATCTTCAATTCTTAGTTTTCTAATTATAGGTTCAGCCATATTTTACCTCTTTTTAGATTTTTTAGCAAATTTTTCGTTTGCTTGCTTGTATGATTCTTTATTTCCAATATCGAGAAATCCTTTTTTTGTAACAAAACTACTAACTAATTTTTTATTTTTCATTGCTTTTTTAATTACATCATCCATTCCATATGGTTTGTTTTTTGGAATGTATTTCAAAATACCTGGCTCCATTACATAACACCCCATGTTGATATTTGCTTTAATCTCTGGCTTTTCTTCCCAACTTGTAACTTTACCCGTCTTTGAGGAATGAATTACTCCGTATTGCAAATTAGTTTTGTATTCGTATAGACTCATAGTTGTAAATGCTTTCTTTGCTTTGTGTTGTTTTATCATGTTTCTAAGACTAAAATCAAAAATTGAATCTCCATATACGCAAACAAAAGTATCATCGATAAACTCTTCAGCAGTTTTGAGTTGGCCTGCAGTTGCTAGTGGTTTTTTTGAAACTGCATATTCTATATTGACTCCAAACTTTTTTCCATCTTTAAAATAATCTTGAATCTTTTCTTTACGATAACTTACACACAAAACTATTGACTTTACTCCATTTTTTTTATTCCAGTCTATTAGATGCTCTAGAATTGGTTTTTTGCCTAATGGTAACATTGGTTTTGGAGTTTTGAGTGTTAGTGGACGTAATCTTGTGCCTAAACCGCCTGCTAGAATTACTGCCTTCACAGATATCATTTTGTATGTGAGTATTTATGTTCGAGGATGATTTGATACTGAATCTTATCCTTTAATTTTTGATATTTTTTCTAAAACATTTTCTGGTGTTTTACCAAAAACTATAATCATTGGTTCTTTTCCAAAATCTCCTTTATGAAAAATGATATCTGGAACTGTTTTTGAATTTTTTATTGCAGAATTTATTCCCCATCTGATTGTAGAACCTTGAATCTTTACATTTTTAGGCTCTTTGCTGCGGTCATAACTGCTAACTTTTAATTTTGATTTTTTAATTTTTGATAGAGTTGTATTTTGATATTTTAAATTAATTGCAGAACAAATTTCTGGATATTTTTTATTCATTGATAGCAACGCAGTTGCAACATGTTTTGATCCCCCATACTTCAAATCCCCTGCCATCAAAACCTCTTTTCCAGCTTTTACAATTCTTCCTGAAACACCTAAAACATCTTTTGTGGATTTTGGTTTTTGTTTTGAGAACACAAAGTTCGTCTGACACTCTGGAATGTTTTTGTAAATCCCCTTCATTTTTGTAAATTCAGTTATTGCTGATGATAATTGCCCTTCAATTCCATTTTCACTTGGAATGTCAGTAATCACAATCCCTTTTCCAATTTTTTTTGCATTTTTTATTGAATTGTATGTGAATTTTTTTGCAAAATATAGTGATTCTTTGATACTTTTCTTTTTTGCAAGTGAGTAAATTAGAGCAGCAGAATGATTACATCCACTACCGTGATTGATTTTAGGAATTTTATTTCCTGAAATGATGTATTTTGAATTTTTTTCTAGAACAAAGTCTGACACTATGTTCTTTTTATCTTCAATTCCTGTGATTATGACGTTTTTTGCTCCCATATTTTGAATCTCTTTTGCTACTTTTTCAGGCGTATTTTTTGTTGAAATTTTAATTTTTGAAAGTATTTCTGCTTCTGTTTTGTTTGGTGTAATTATTGTTGCAAGAGGAATGATATATTTTTGAAAATCTTTTTTTGCATTATTTTCTATTAGACTTCCTCCTGTTGTTGATTTTATCACTGGATCAACTACAATTGGGATTTTTAATTTGTTTAATTGTTGATGAATTACTTTGATAATTTTTGAGTTATACACCATTCCGATTTTAATTCCGTCAATTTTAAAATCTGAAAATAACGATTCTAATTGTTTTTTTAACATTTTATGTGAAACCGGTTCTACAGTTCCAAATTTTGAAGTATTCTGACTTGTAATTGCTGTTATTGCTGTTAGTGTATGTGCACCTAATACAGAAAATACTCTGATGTCACTTTGAATTCCTGCCCCTGATGATGGATCAGATCCACCAATTGAAAGAATATTCACACTATTTTCTAATCTCAAACACTAATCTATTTTTCTTTTATAGTTTGAAGTTTTTTTGATATTGTTGACTGGAATTCCTCTGATTAACGATTCCCCTCCAGAAGAACTTCGTTGTACTACATGTTTGTTGCCGATGCAGTATCAAACAAAGAAGGATGGAAAGTTTTTGTGGCAATGTTTCAAATGTGGAAAACAATATCTTGTATCTGGAAATGCAGATGATTCTGTAGAAGAAAGTTGGAGTCCTCCAAGATAATGACTGAAATAGATTCTATAAAATCCGAAAATCAGAAACTACGTCAATACATTTCATTGTTACACGCTGAACATGAATTATCTCAAAGAGTTTCTGAAATAAAGCAAAATTTCTCAAATTCTCCTGATTCTGAACGTATTATCAAGCCTATTTTAGATAGAATCACAAAAATCCAATCTGAAAAACTTTATCTCCAAAACGAATTAAATCTAAAATAGTTTATTCTGATGCTTGAGTGACACAATCAAAAGAACAGAATTCATCTCTCATACTGTAAAATTCTTTTCCACAATGCCTGCATTCTCTAATGGCTCTCATGTGATCCAATACACATTATTCGATTTAAAGGCGATCCATTTTGCTAATATATTACCAATAAAATTTCAAGCGATCAACAAATTTTTGTAACTTCATGATTGTTTAAATCAGGCAATAGCCTAGAATATTTATGACAACTCAAATGACTGCTGCAAGACGCGGTGTTGCAACTGATGAAATGAAACAAGTTGCAAAAGATGAAGATATTACTCTTGATTGGTTGATTCCAAAAATTGCAAAAGGCTCTATTATCATTCCAAGCAATAATTGTAGACCCCAAAAAATTCACAATGTTGGAATTGGAAAAGGTCTGAAAACTAAAGTAAATGTTAACATTGGAACTTCTACGCTAAATGTTAATCTTGAAGAGGAGATTGAAAAAGCAAAAGTTGCCGTAAAATATCATGCAGACACTATGATGGATCTTAGTGATGGTGGAGATGTAAAACACATCCGAAGAACTTTGTTGGAAAATGCACCAATAACTTTTGGCACTGTTCCAATTTATGAAGCATACAACTATGGTGTTGAAGTACACAAAAATCCTCTGAATCTCACTGAAGATGATTATCTAAATGCATTTGAAAATAATGCAAAAGATGGTGTTGATTATACTACTATTCACTGTGGAATCACAAAAGATATTGCAAAAAGAATTCTCAAAGTCCAAAGATATGGCGGAGTTGTAAGTAAAGGTGGAACAATTACTGCTGCATGGATGCTAAAACATGATAAAGAAAACCCATACCTAACTCATTATGATTATCTTGTAGAAATGGCCAAGAAATATGATGTAACCTTTAGCCTAGGGGATGCCCTTAGACCTGGCTCAATTTTGGACTCTCATGATGAATTACAAGTTCAAGAGATGATTAACATTTCCCAATTAACTAAACGTGCACATGAAAAAGATGTGCAAGTAATGGTTGAAGGTCCAGGACATGTTCCATTAAATGAAGTTGCAGCAAATGTTAGACTCGCAAAATCTTTGATTGGTGATGTTCCTTATTATGTTCTGGGACCATTAGTAACTGATGTTGCATCTGGACATGATCATATTGCAAGTGCAATTGGTGCAGCTGTATCTGCAAGTGAAGGTGTTGATCTTTTGTGTTATCTTACGCCCTCAGAACATCTTGCATTGCCAAATGCTGAAGAAGTAAAGGCTGGATTGATTGCATATAGAATTGCTGCACATGCTGGTGATCTTGTAAAAATTCGTGATAAAGCGATTAAATGGGATATGGAGATGACTGAAGCTCGACGTACCCTAGATTGGGAAAAACAACTTGCGTTATCTATTGATCCTGAAGAAGCTGCTAAGATTCATAGCAGAACTGGTCAGCATCCTGGTAACAATGTACCTTGTACTATGTGTGGAGGTGCCTGTGTTTACATGATGTTGCCTCAACAAAAAAAGTATGAAAAAGAAAACGAAAATCTACAACAAATTGAATAATACTTTTTCAAGACTTGGTACTGTTTCATAATTTTTCAACTCCTCAATCTCTATCCATTTAAAATCTGAATTTTCCCAATTAAGTTTGATAGTTGGATTTTTAGATTCAAACAAAAATGGAAAAATCTCCCATTCATGATTTTGGTATTGTGGTGAGTTAACTCTCATTCCTTCAGCTGATTTTACTAAAGTTATTTCATCTTCCCTAATTCCAACTTCTTCAAAAATCTCAATTTTTGCTCTTTTGAGTGGTTCTTCATTTTTTTCTATGATTCCGCTTATACCTGCCCATAAACCCCTCATGGTTTTGACTTTGTCACTACGTTTTAGAATTAGTAATTTTTCATTTTCTTTAATGAATGACGTAACTATCTTTGTTGAGCGCATTTCCGTTATTTTTCAACGGCTTTGACCATCTTTGTTAGTTTCTTGTAAGATTCATCAATGTCCGTGTGTTTTGCTAATCTCTCTTGACAATCTTTGATGTAATTAACTACTTCTTCTGTTTTAGATTCTTGAACAGCAGTTAACAATCTTCCAATATCTTTCCAAAGTTCTTCGGCAACTCTGCGAATTTCTGGATTTGCAATAATTGTTTCAATTAGTTCTGGAGATTCTGTCATTATACTTTCAGCTAATGTTTTTTGAACTCTGAAAGTTGTACCTGACATTTTCTCTGTTAGTAACATCTTTTCATCCTTTGAAACAATGTTCGCAAAAACTAAATTCATTAAATGAGTAAGTCCTAGAATTACTGCAATCTTTTTGTCATGCTCTACTGCATCTATTGTAACAAAGTTTGCTCCTTCAAATAATGATTTTGTTACAGTTAATTCTTTTTTTGCATCTTTTATTGGAACTGAAATAATATTTTGACCTTTAATTGTTTTAACACCTGGTCCAAACATTGGATGGATACAAATTGGATTAATTTTTTCAGGCATTTTTGACAATGATGAAACAACCTTAGATTTCTCAGATGAAATCTCTATGAGGTATGTTCCTCGTTTCATCTCTTTTGCAATTAACCTAATAATTTCTGGTGTTCGTCTTGTAGGTGTGCATAATACCACATAATCTGCTTTGAGAATTGCTCCTACTAGTGAATCTGATTGTATGATTCCCTTGCCTGGAATTTTATTTTCTGAATCATAACCTGTTACTTCGAATCCCTTATCTGCAAAATACTTGGCAAACCATTGGCCCATTTGCCCTCCTGCACCAATAACTGTGACTTTCTTCATTGATATTCACTCATAATCTCCTTTAGTATATTCATCCCCTCAATTAGTGTTTTCTCGTCTTGACATGCAGAAATTCTTATGAAATTTTTATAATCTCCAAATCCTTCTCCTGGAGCTACTGCTAAACCCTTTTCAAGCGTACTGTTTGCAAATTTAACTCCGTCAAATCCTTCTTTATTGACCCTAGCAAAAATGTACATTGCACCATCTGGAACAACCATGTCCATATTCATTTCACTTGCCTTTTGAATCAATACATCTAATCTGCTTTGTACTGTTTTATTATTGTTGGATGTATCAGCTTCTAATGCCTTCATTGCAATGTATTGAATTGGTTCTGATACATTTGTAAGACATAATGCTTCTAATTTTGCCATTTTTTCAATGATGTTTATTTCTGCAATTGCATATCCTATTCTAAACCCTGTCATGGCGTGAGATTTTGAAAATGATTGTGTCACGATGCTTTTTTCATAATTGTAACTCAATACACTCTTCCAACTAGACTTTACATATTCTGAATAAATTTCGTCACTCAACACATAAAGATTATTCTTCTTTGCAATTTCAATAATTTGATCTTGTAATTTTTCTGGAAGAATCTTTCCAGTTGGATTGTTTGGGTAATTCAAAACAATCATTTTTGTATTTGAATTAATTACATTTTCAATTTGTTCTGTAGAAGGTTCCCACTTGTTTTCAAAAGATGTGTTTATTGTTCTTACTTTGATTCCTGAATTTAATGCACAATCTTTGTAGGCTGGCCATGCAGGCTCTATTACAATCATTTCATCTCCTGGATTTAGAAGCGTAGAAATTGCAGTAAATATCGAAAATCTTGCACCTGGACTAACTATAATATTTTCTTGAGATACATTTACGTTAAATTTTTTATTTACATGATTTGCTAACGCTTCTCTAAAAATTGGCATACCTTTTGCTTGTCCATATTTTAGAAACCCTTTATCATATACTTCTTCTAGTGCGTTTTTTACAATTGTTGGTGGTAAAAAATCTGGTTCACCTACTTCCATATGAATAATGTTTTTACCTTGTTGTTCCAATTCTTTTGCCTTGAGAAATATTGAAAGATGAGTTTGTTTGTTTGATGATTGAACTTTGATTGATTCATTTAACATAAAATTCAAAAATTTTGTAGCAATTTTTTCGTCTAGTCCAATTTCTTGACATAAAGAAATCACTTTTCCTCTTAGATTGTCTTCCCTTGTTTCGTCAGTTACTCCTTTACCGATGTTTTTTTTCACTTCACCAATCTCTTTTGCAATATCTGTTCTACTTTTGAGTAACTTGATCATCTGAAGAGTCACTTCGTCCATCTTATTGCGTAAATCGTTGATATCCGACATTTTCTTATAAAACAGGTTTGATTTGACCCGAAATTAGTCCATGATCTGCAATAGTTAATGCCACTAGAGAATCTACTACTGGTGCTGCTCTTGGAACAACACATGGGTCATGCCTTCCTTTAACTTGAAGTGTAGTCTCTTTTTTGGTTTTGATGTCAACTGTTGTTTGTTTTTGTAAAACCGATGATACTGGTTTGAATGCAATTCTCATGATGATGGGCATTCCATTGGAAATTCCTCCTAAAATCCCACCTGAATTATTTGTCTTTGTAACAATTTTTCCTCTTTTTAGAGTGTACAGATCATTATTTTCAGAACCATATAGTTCTGAACCCTTGAACCCTGAACCAAACTCTACTCCTTTTACAGATGGAATGGAAAACATTGCCTTACTCAAATCTGATTCTAGTGAATTGAATATTGGTTCTCCTAAACCCACTGGTACATTGGTTGTTATTGATTCAATTATTCCACCTAAGGAATCTCCTTTTTTTCTTGCATCTAAAATACTTGCTCTCATCATATTTGCAGTTTTAGTTTCAGGACATCTTACTTCATTTTTGTAAATTGATTTTGCCATTTTTTCATTGAATTGTCTTTCCATCTTTATTTTTCCAATTTGTGATGTGAATGCATTAGTTTCAATTCCTAATGTTACTTTGAGAAGTTTTCTTGCTATGGCACCTCCCATAACATGTGTCGCAGTTAGTCTTCCTGAAAATCGACCTCCTCCTCTATGATCATTATATTGATTGTATTTTACCATGGCAGGATAATCTGAATGGCCTGGTCTGAGTTTAGTTTTCAAATTTTCATAATCATTTGATTTTTGATCACTATTCCAAATCACCATTGTTATAGGGGCTCCTGTTGTGTGACCTCGAAATACTCCTGAGATGATTTCCACTACATCTCCTTCTTTTCTTTGCGTTGAAATTAAATTCTGACCTGGTCTCCTTTGGTCTAACATTTTTTGAATGTCTTTTTCGTCAAGCTCTAATCCTGCAGGACATCCATCCAAAACTGCTCCAATTGATTTTCCATGACTTTCCCCAAAACTTGTCAACACAAGACGCTGACCAATTGAACTTCCCGGCAACACAATATCATAACTAAATGATGCTTATAATTCCTCATTCTGAATTTTGGACAATTTTGATACTGATTTTGATTATTTTTTTTATACTTTTTTAGATTCAATTGAAATTTACAAAATATTGTATATTTTTATAAAATTATTATAATATATCCTTAAATATAATTATAACATATATAATATATGCAAAAACATGTAAATTTTACTGCATAATTTGCGCGGCCTTGTGAAAAAGACATGTTATCTACGCAAAAGCGTTGAGGGTGTGGAGAATGCTTTTCACCCTATACAGGGTCGCGCCTTTTATCCCTTTTAGTTACTTTTTATGAAAAAATTACTCTGTTTGAATTTTAGCTCCAATCCTATTCATCTCTTCAATGAAGTTAGGATATGAAACTTGAACAGATTCAGGATCTGTCACGGTACAGTTTCCAACATACATTCCTGCAATACAAAATGCCATGAATAGTCTATGATCATTTTCAGCATTTAATGCTGCACCATTAAGATTTTCTGTTGATTCTAAAATTAATCCATCTTCTTTTTCAACTACTTTAATTCCAAGTTTAACTAACTCTCTTGATGTTATTGCAATCCTGTCAGTTTCTTTGAGTCTTGCATGTTTTACATTGACAATTTCAATTGGATTTTCTGAATTTAATGCAAGTATTGTTAATGGCGGTAAAAGATCTGGTGAATTATTTAAATCAAATCTCCCACCCTTTAATTTTGTTGGTGATTTTATTTTAATTTCATTTTCACTAATACTCACTGTTACTCCCAACTGTTCTAATATGTCTAAGAAAACTTCATCCCCCTGTGGCAAGTTTCCAATACTTCCCTTGATTATTGTGTTATCTCCATTTAACACTGCTGCAGATAATAACAATGCCAGACTAGAAAAGTCAATTGGAACTGTAAATGTTGCAGTATTGTAAACTTGTGGTGAAATGTTGTATCTTTTGTATGGAATTAATGTTTGTACAGTAACTCCAAATTTTCTCATTGTTGCAATCGTTGCATCAAGATATGGTTTTGATACTAGATTTTCTTTAATTGAAAGATTAATTCCATTTTCAGTTAGTGGTGCACTAATTAGTAACGCCGAAATGAATTGGCTTGAAAAATTCCCTGGAATTATTACATCTCCACCTAAAATTTTTCCTTTGATTTTAATTGGTGGTTTTCCATCAGTTGATTGACATTGGGCTCCCATACTTGATAGTGCATCTAAAAGAGGCTGCATGGGTCTTTTCTGTAGACTCTCATCACCCGTTAATGTAATCTCTTCTGAAAATAAACTAGCAATTCCTGATGCTATTCTAATTGTTGTTCCTGAATTCTCAGTATTGATTTCAGGTACAATTTTATCGAATTTTATGGGATTTTTGACAATTATTGATGAATTCTCATTTTCTATTTCTGCTCCGAACTTCTTACATGCCTCAATTGTTGCAATAGTGTCTGCTGACAATAGCAGATTTTTCACTTTGCTACCATTTCCTGCAAGTGATGCAAGAAATATTGCTCTATGAGTATAACTCTTGTTTGGAGGACAAACTATCTGTCCTGAAATCTTTGATTTTTCTACTTTACACTTCATGAACTTCAGCCTTTTTGTTACTGATCTTTGAAACTATGATTTTTCCTTCTAATGATGAAAATGCTTTTTTGATATTAGATTCGTTTTCTTTTTTTGTAATTGCTGCGATTGCTGGACCGTTTCCTGAAACTGATGCACCCAATGCCCCTCTTTCAATTAATCCTGTCACCATATCTGGATTTGAACTAAGAATTGATGCTGTAGCTAATCCATTAATTATCATTGCTTCCCAATAGTTTGCTTTCTTTGCTAGATTCCAAGCATGATCAAAAACTGAAGATAAAACTTTTAGTTTTTTTAGATTTCCACGTTTTCTATTTTTTGGAATAAATATTATTGCAATCAAATTGGATGGAGCTTTCTCAAAACTCATTCTTTTCTTCTTTGCATTGTCTGTTACATTAAATCCTCCATAATAACACGAACATGCATCATCATATGCCCCCGTTATGCTAACTTTGGATTCAATTGATGCATCAACACCGGCAAGTAAAATCTGCTGATCAGTAAATTTTGATTTGAAAATTTTCGCGCACGCTAATGCAACTGCCGATGATATTGCACTGGAACTTTTCAACCCATACCCTGTAGGAATTTCTGATTCTAATGTGATTGTTATCTTGTTATGCTCGAGGTCTTTTTTCGAAACAATTTTTTCAACTGTCTTATTGATCAAGCGAGAACTAAGCGTCTTGTTTTGAGATTGAATCACTATCCCTTTTCCAGGAGTTGTTTCGACTATGGCTTCAACTTTTAGGTCTATTCCTACTGTTGCTCCTTTTTGGTTTGCAATTGCGTTAACTATTGAGACTGCCCCATGAACTGTAGCCTTTGTTTTTACCATCAAAATCCTCCTAACAATGCTTTTTTCATGGCATTATAAGGTGCTTCCATACCATGCCAAATCTCAAATGCTCTTACTGCTTGACCTAATAACATTTCATATCCAAAAATCACAATGGCGTTTTTTTCTTTTGCCTTTTTTAGGAAATCTGTGTTCATTGGCATGTATATGATATCATAAACTACTGTTTTCTCACTAATTCCTTCAAGTGATATGGGACTGGCTTCTTTTTGCAACCCTATTGATGTTGCATTGACAATAATGTCGTAATTTTTTGCAGAATCTCCAACCTCGCCAATAGTTATTGCATTTGCCTTTAGACTGATTTTTTTTGCAAATTCTACTAGATTGTTTGCTCTCTCAATAGTTCTATTTGCAATTGTAATACTTTTTGCATTTTCTTTTGCAAACCCTGCCACAATTGCTCTTGCTGCTCCTCCCGCTCCTAGTAAAAGTACATCTGAATTTGCAATGTCTATATCTCTTTTCTTTAATGGTTCAAGAAATCCATCCATGTCTGTGTTGTATCCTTTTAGCACTCCATCATTGTTTACAACAGTATTAGTAGCACCAATCAAACTACACGATTCATCAATTTTATCCAAATACTTCATCATCTCAACTTTATGAGGAATTGTGACATTAAACCCATCAATTTTGATTTTTTTCAAACCTTCAATTCCTTCTCCAAGTTCATCTCTTGGAATTCTATATGCAATGTATGAGCAGTCTAGATTTAATTCTCTAAATGCGGCACTATGAATATTTGGAGATAGAGAATGATTAATTGGATCCCCAATCACTGCAAATGTTTTTCCCATAATATCTCTCGCGTAATATGATTGATTTAAACTCTCAATTGATGTAATGATTATTTTTTCAAGTTGGTGATTTTGTTTACTTCATCAACACTGAATTGACCTGGAGCAACTGGTTTTCCTAAAGATACGTATGTGTATGGACTACCCAAATATAGGCACAAAATCCTTGAAATTCTGCCTAAATCCCCCATGGCAAATGAGATTAGATTGTTTTTGCCTTTCTTACTGTATAATTCCAGCATTCTTGTTGAGTCATCCGTTGATTTTGCAGTACTGACAATTTTTACAAAGTTTGAGAATTGACTCATTTGAACCATCTTCTTTTTCAACTCCAAAGAATTTGGAGTTTTCTTAAAATCATGCCAAGAAATAAGCAATTTTGTTTTTGTTGATTTTAGATATTTTGCTAGTCCTGGATCACTTTTTAGAGTGTTAAACTCTACATCTAGTAAAAATGGATTGTATTCTGCAATCAATTTGATTACTGCAATTCTTTCCTTTTCATTACCTGGGAATTGACCTCCTTCTTTTTTTGGTCTTAGTGTACAAACTGATTTCTTCAAATCTTTTTTGATCATTTCTAATGTCTCTGGAATTTGTTCAATTTTTAGGAAATCAAAACGTATTTCAACAAAATCTGATTTCTTTAACGCAATTTTTAATGTTTGTTTAACTTTGTTAGGTGTTTTTTCTGCAATGGAAACACAAGTTTTGTACTTCATTTTATTTTTCTAAAATATATTCATCTGAAACTTCCATACCAAAGTGTCTACCTGTTGCAGGTTTTGAATGAACCATCACTGTATCTCCTTTCTTAAGATGTGTAACAGAAACTAGTTGTCCGTTTGGTTTTACAAAACGAATTGTTTCTGCGTCTTGTGCAATTATTCCTCCTATCTCTCCTCCAACTTTTGCTTTAATCATCAACATTGGTCTTCTTTCAATCTTTGATCTGCCTACGGTTGCTCTTCTTGCTTTTCCTTTAGAGTTTAGAATTAATACTTCTGAACCTGTTTCTACCTCTGACAAATAGTTGGTTGTTCCATCTGGAGATAATGTGTAACAATGTACTGCTCCTGCATTAACTCTAAATGGTCTTGGTGATGTAAATGATGATCCTACTGATTCGTTATGAACTAAAAACAAAAAGTTTGATCTACTTCCAATTAACATTCCTTCTCCTTTATGTAACATTGATGCAGTATCCACACAAACTCTTTCTCCATCCCCTACCTCTTTTATGTCGATAATTTTTGCAGGTTTCATGTCGAAACTTCTTGTTCCCAAGTATACCATTGCTTCTCTTACTTGGTTAATTGATGATGTACTGAAAATTACTCCATCTACTCCGACCTCTAGAATTGAAAACATCTTTCTTACTTCTTCAGGTGTTTTTGCAATTGCAAAAATTTTGGTATGTATTTTGTGAAGCTTTGCAATGATATTTTCTAGCGGAATTATCTTCCAATCTTTAACTTCTACAACTACAAAATCTAATCCTTTTTTTGCAATGGTTAGGATTTCTTCAATATCTGTATTTGATAACACTTGGAATTTCCTTCCAACTTTTTTGCCCTTTGGTTTTACTGCATTCTCTTTTTCAAGAACTACATAATTGGCATTATTTGATGGGTAAACGGTTTTTAATTTAGTCTTCTTTTTACCCAATTTCTTTGGATCAATGTAAACCATGTTGATTCCTTCATCCTCTAATTGCGGCAAAAGTTTGGCTAATTGTGCTTGTGAACCTTTGGGGGATATAATTAACTCTCTGCTCTTACTCAATTTTCTTCATTGCTTCCTTTGCTGTTCCCTTTCTGAAAATTATTTCAGCTAATGCTTCTACCATTTTTTCAGGTGTTTTGTGTGCAAAGATGTTTCTGCCATATGTGACACCTTTTGCTCCTGCTGTCATGGCGTCTTCAGTCATTTGAAGAATATCTAAATCTGTTTTTGCTTTTGGTCCGCCTGCAATTACAATTGGAACTGGTGTACTCTTTACAACTTTTGAAAATGAATCAATATCTCCTGTATACAATGTCTTTACAATATCTGCTCCACACTCTGCTCCGATTCTTGCAACATGTGCAACAACTTCAGGATCATGTGGGTCTTTGACATTCTCTCCTCTTGGATACATCATTGCTAATAGTGGCATTCCCCATCTGTGACATTGATCTGCAGTTAATCCTAATTGTTCTAACATCTCAGGTTCTTCTTTTCCTCCAATGTTGATGTGGAGTGAAACTCCATCTGCTCCTAGAGCAACTGCCTCTTTTACAGTACCTGTAAGCATTTTTCGATTTGGTGATAATGATAATGCAGTACTGCTTGAAAAATGAACTAAAACTCCGACTTTAGGTGGCTTTGGTAATGATTTGATTATGCCTTTGTTAATTATTACACTTGTGAGGCCATGACTTTCACATTTGTAAATTGTTGATGCTGGGTTCTCAAGACCCTCAATGGGACCATTTGAAATTCCATGGTCCATTGGAATACATAACATTCTTCCTTTTCTAAGAATTCGATTAAGTCTAATTTGGTTGCCTGATACCATGAGTGGATCTGCTTTTTGTGCCCTACTTAAAAATAACGTGTACCATTAATCTCAAATTCATTTAGATTTGAGCACAAAACCTCAATTGTTTTTTCTATCAAGGATTAAATAGAAATTCCAAAGGATGTAAGGCAATTGAGTCAGACTACTGAACAACTACAAAAAAGTGACATTAAAGATATTTTAGAAAATTCTCTTAATGGAAAAAGACCTGGTCCTGAAGACTGCATGAGATTATTGGAATCTGATGATGTTCATTTAATGGGACTTGTATCTGGTCATTTGACAAGAAAACAATTTGGAAAGAAAGCATCTTTTGTAAATAATATTATTTTGAATTATACTAATGTCTGTATCACTGACTGCAAATTTTGTGCATTTTACAGATCTCCTGGTGCTGATGACTCTTACACCTTAACTTTGGAACAAATCGAATCCAGAGTCAAAACTGCATGGGACATGTTTAAGATCCGGCAAGTCTTGATTCAAGGTGGACACAATCCAAATTTGAAAATTGAATATTATGAAGATGCCTTTAGGATGATTAGGGAAAAATTCCCCAAAGTCGGAGTGCATGGATTATCCACATCAGAAATTGACATGATTGCAAGAGTTGAAAAATCTTCTACCAAGGAAATTCTATCGCGACTCAAAGATGCTGGTTTACAATCAATGCCTGGTGCTGGTGCTGAAATCTTGACTGATTCAGTCAAAGAGATTATCAGTCCAAAGAAAATTTCCAGTGATGATTGGATTAGAATTATGGATGAATCTCACTCTCTTGGAATTCCATCTTCTGCAACTATGATGTATGGGCATGTTGAAAACAAAAATGATATTGTCAAACACTTTTTCAAACTTGTAAAACTACAAGAAAAAACTAAAGGATTCATGGCATTTATCCCTTGGAATTTTGAACCCAACAATACTTTGATGCATGAGGAAGGATTGGTTGAATACGGTACTGGCGGAATTCAACTTTTGAAGATGATTGCAATATCTAGACTAATCTTTGATGGACTTATCCCTCATATCCAATCCTCATGGCTAACAAATGGAATTGGCATGGCTCAATTAGCTTTACAATATGGTGCTGACGATTTTGGAGGAACTCTGATTGGGGAAGAAGTGGTCTCATGTACTGGTGCTCGTTCCACTGAACTTACTGATAAAATAATTATAGATGCAATTCATCAGATTGGTTATTCTGTTGAAGAGAGAGATAATTTCTATAATTCTGTATCTATATTATAGACCGTAATCAGACCATTTAGAATCAACTAGATTCTTTGTTTCTTCATCAACTTTTACTTGTTGTTGAATTTCTCGTTCATATCCTTCTTCTTTTGTTTTTTGTGTGGCATCAATTCCCATCTTTGAACCCAAGTTAACAAGTGGTGATGCTGGATCTAATGTGTCTGTTGGAGCATTATTAATTATCGTAGTGTCTCTTGCTGCATCTGCTCTTGTCGTGATTGCCCAAATCACATCATTGATATCATGAACATTGATGTCTTCGTCTACTACCACAAACATCTTTGTTAGTGACAACTGTCCCATTCCCCATAATCCCATCATTACTTTTTTTGCTTGACCAGGATATCTCTTTTTGATTGAAATTATTGCAAATCCTTGGAACCAACCAGCAGCTGGCATACTAAAGTCAACCACTTCTGGATGAAACATCTGGATTAATGGTAAGAATGAACGTTCAATTACTTTTCCAATATATGCATCCTCAAGTATTGGCTTTCCAACTACTGTTGTTACGTAGATTGGATTCTTTCTTCTCATAATTCCAGTAAGTGTGAAAGTTGGGTATGGTTCAACTGGTGTATAATAGCCTGTATGATCGCCAAATGGACCTTCATCTCTAATGTCTGCTGGGTCTACATATCCTTCTAAAACAATTTCTGCATTTGCTGGTACATCCAAATCAACTGTCTTACATTTAACAGTCTTAATCCCCTCTTTTCTTGTAATGCCTGCAAACAAGTATTTGTCAAGTCCTTCTGGCACTGGAGCAATTGATGAAAACACTGTTGCTGGGTCTCCACCAATAATTATTGCAGTTGGGATTTTCTCTCCTTTGTCTTTTGAAATATCTCCATGATGAGCTCCTCTCTTGTGTTTTTGCCAATGCATTAGTGCATGTGTATTATCTACAATCTGCATTCTGTACACTCCTAGATTTCTAACCCCTGTCTCTGGATGTTTTGTTGCAACTAAACCTAACGTGATAAATCGCCCTGCATCATTTGGCCACGATTTTAAAATTGGCACATCATTAAATGATGCATCCGTAGATGTAATTTCGGTTACAGGTCCACTAGCTTCTGATTTTGGAAATGATGCAGTCATCTTTGAAAGCTCTGGGAGTTTTTTTATTTTGTTTAAGAATCCTGACGGTACATCCATCTTAGTCATGTCTGCAATACGTTGTCCAATTTCAGTAAAATCTGTCATCTCTAGTCCTATCTCTAATCTCTTGATAGAACCAAATGCATTTCCTAAAACTGGTATGTCGTAATCTTTTACATTTTCAAAAAGAATTGCAGGTCCATTGGAATACATTTCTCTTCTCATAATTTCTGCAATTTCTAAATTGGAATCTACTTGAGTTTTGACTCTCTTTAACTCTCCATTTTTTTCAAGTTCTGAAATAAACTCTTGAATATCTTCTATTGGCACAATAATTGTGGATCCAATTCAAGTATAAGCTTAACTAGATTTGGTGGTGATTTTACATTGGTGGTAATTCTGTCTTTTTATCATGTCCGCCAGAGCCAAATTTGCAGTAGAAACATAATTCTGATTCCATATACTTCAGTTGCTCAACTTGAATTGCACCAAGTTTTAATGCAATTTTTGTGAGAATTTTGTACTTTAATGGCATAGCAGGAATTACTTCATCCATGTATACTCTGTAGTGATCGGGACAAAACTTGAGTGTAACTTTGGCTGGTTCTTTCCCCTTCTCGTTTACCTGTTTTGTGAAATTGATCTGTTCTCGAATGTATTCATGCTTTGGGCACGGACAATCTTTTCCACCTGGGTGCTTGTATGCAGGTGTATTTTTCCAGTCAAATTCTGGAAATTCTTTTTCAAAGTCATCCATATGATCAGTTAGTGATTTGTGCTTATAAAACTTGATCAAACTTGTCTACTGTAATAATCCAAATGCTCATAAACCCCGAATTATCCATCCAGTTTATGGCAGCTGCTAAAAAGCAAACTAAAAAAGATCTTGAAGACAAGATTGCCGAATTAGAAGCAAAGCTAAACTCACTTTCATCTCAGCTTTCAAAACCAGCAGAAACTAAACCTGCTGAGACAAAACCAGCTGAAGTGAAACCCGCCGAGACAAAACCAGCTGAAACAAAACCTGCTGAAACCG
>REGH01000088.1 GCA_003702495.1 Candidatus Nitrosopumilus sp. | reverse complement strand
TTTCGTATGAAACAAAGTCTATGGTTTTTATAGGTTTGATATTGTTCCCAGACTAAATGACTCTCAAACTAAGATGTGAAGATTATGGTTTTGAATGTCAATTCGAAATTGACGAAGAAATATCTGTTAACACAATTGAGAAATTACAAAAACATTTTGAAGAAGAACACGGAATTGATTATACTGTTGAAGCAGTTAAACAAATGATCCAAAATCGTGGTCACTCTTTAGATTCAATCAAAAAATAATTTTTAAAAAATTTCTTTTTAATTTTTAACATTTAATACAACGTATGTCATATTGATTTTGTAAGAAGATTTTTGTAAGAAGATTAGGAATTTTTTGTTTGTAAAGTGTAGTTTTGATTACAAAATTTCCTGGAACAATTTATTTTTATTTTATGTTCACTAATAATGGTTAATAGTGGTAGAAAATTATTCAAACGATTATGATGTAAAGTGTGAATTAGACACTTGCAAAACCTACCCTGCAATAACAGATTCTGAACGAGGAGAAATTGTTTGTGGGGGTTGCGGTCTTATTCTAGTGCAAAACTTAGCTGACGCATCATATGAAAACAATGGTTACACTCAGGAAGACTTTATGAAGCAATCACGAACAGGTCCTGCAACATCACTAACGATGTTTGATAAGGGATTATCAACTGTGATTGGAAACAATAAAGATTCTTCAGGTAACGCATTACCAAGTAAAACAAAATATGAGTTCAACAGGCTCCGAACATGGGATCAAAGAAGCAAATCAAGAAAAACTGCTACTTTGAGCAAAGCCTTCACTTTACTTCATTCAATGAAGACAAAGCTAGGCGTCCCAGATAATGTAGTAGAAAATGCTGCCTATATTTACAGAAAAATTGTTAGTGCAAAATTAACACGAGGAAGAACAATGACATCATTGATTTCTGCATCTTTGTATGCAGCATGTAGAGAACATAACATTCCAAGAACATTAGATGATATTGCAAAAGCTGGTAATGTTGAGAGAAGAATACTTTCCCGAGATTTGAGAACCATAATCAAAAAGCTTGGATTAAATCTTAATCAGTATGACACTGCCTCGTTTATCTCAAAAATTTCAAACAATATGAATTTGAAAGAAAAAACAAAACGAGGAGCATTTGAGATACTAAAGCGGTGTGAAGAAGAAGAAATTACTGCTGGAAAACACCCAGTAGCACAAGCTGCTGCTTCATTATACATTTCATGTATACTAAATGGTGAGAGAATTAGTCAAAAGAAATTCTCTATAGAAGCAGGAGTTAGTGATGTTACAATAAGAAACAGAACTGTTTTGATTAAGAAAATACTAAAGCTTGATGAGTAAAAAATCCTACATACTAATTGTAGGAGAAATCATTTTTTCATAAAATACATTTTTTAGTTTATTTACCAAATCCATGATTACACGTAATTGCTCCATTGTTATTTCTTCTAGATCTTTAATTCTATCATGTAATTGTGATATTTGTGATTGCAGTCCTGATTTTTCATTTTTTAGAGTAGATATTTGATCTTGGAGATTTTTGTTTTCTTTTTGTAGTTTTTCATTTTCTTGAGTTAATCTCTGGATTTTTTCTGATTCAGTTTCTCCGGGAAATGGTGCTGGAATAGGTTCAGGTTCGGGTAATGGAATAGGTTCAGGTTCGGGTGAGGGCTCTGGAATTTCTGGAGGAATAGGTTCTTGTTCAGTTTCTTGTGCAAACGAAGGTGCAAGGCTAATCAAAACAACAATTGTAACCAAACCAAATAGAAAACTGATTTTCATTTGTGTATCATAAAGTTTAGGACAATTTTGTATATGAATATGATTATTGATTGTTAATAATGAAAAAGAAGATTATTTGTAGAAATCAGGTTCTTGATCTCTTTTTTGTTTTGGAAGATCATCCATAACAGCTTGAACTACTTCATTGTGATTGTATGTCAAGTGTCTGAGAAACTTTGCAGATTCATCTGCACGAGTTTTTTGATCAGCAAATAGCATCTCAGGACTACTTAGTTCTGCCATCATTGTATTACATTCTTGGCAGGGGTCAAAGTCAAGATACAGTTTCATGTTTTGTCTCATTTCCCTTAGTATTTAGACTATTTTATGGATTGAGCAAGTGGAGCCTCTTTTTTTCGAGGCTTTACCTTGTCAATTGCGTCAGTTAGTTCTTGTTGAGATATCTTAATGTCTTTGACATTTTGTGCTTTTCCGCCAACATATTTTTTGAGAGCTGCTATAGCTGCTCTGTTTGCGACTGCTGCAATCTCAGCTCCACTAAAGCCATCAGTCAATTCTACAAGTTTTGCAATATCTACATCACTTGCAAGTGGCTTCTTTTTGGTATGAATCTCAAAGATGTTTCTTCTTCCTTTTGCATCGGGGTTTGGAACTTCAATGATTCTGTCAAATCTTCCAGGTCTAAGCAATGCATCATCTACAATGTCCAGTCGGTTTGTTGCACCAACTATCAACACATTATGTAGTTCTTCCAATCCATCTATCTCAGTTAGAATTTGTGATACCACACTTTCTGTTACATGTGATTCTGAACCGCCACTACCTCTTCTAGGTACAAGTGCATCTACCTCATCTAAGAAGATAATACAAGGTGCTGCTTGTCGTGCTTTTCTGAATATTTCTCTGACTCCTTTTTCAGATTCACCCACCCATTTTGAGAGTAGTTCTGGTCCCTTTATGCTGATAAAGTTAGACTCTGTCATTTTTGCAAGTGCTTTTGCAATCAGTGTCTTACCAGTTCCAGGTGGGCCGTGTA
>REGH01000087.1 GCA_003702495.1 Candidatus Nitrosopumilus sp. | reverse complement strand
TTTTGCAAGTCTTTTACGATGGTAGTCTTTCCAGAACATGGAAGACCAGTCATCCAAAGAACAAAAGGTTTCATGCAAAAAATTTCTGATTTACCCATAAAGAGCTTACGTTAATTTTGAACCCAGGATTGATTTTCTAGATATTCAATTTCTTTAATCATGTCTTCCATTTTTTTAGAAATTGTCATGACTGATCTGAATTGATCATACATGTCCATCTCTTCTTCTTTTGTCAAAATTTCGGCCTCTGCTTTATCAAAAAAATCTTCTTCCTTGTTCATATGATCCATAAGATATACAGAATATGTTTTCAGATATCTTGCAACAGGCTCTCTTGCATCTTCACCCTCTTTCCATCTTTTGAGATGTTTTTTGATTTGCAGCGCAATTCTTCTAGAAAATTCATGCTCAATTAACAAACCTCGGATCTCTTTTTTTAGGTGATCATATGTTGCAACGCATGGAAAATACGAGTCTTCTTCTCTGGAATAATGAATAGAGTCCAAAAACTCTTCAATAATTAATGTAATTTTGTCAATATCAGAAAATGGAATGTCTTTTCCTGCATAAAGTTCTGTATAGCATTTTATGATGACTTTTTCTAATCGTCGTATCTGTTTATGATCTTCACGTAATGTTTCAGTACCACTCAAGTAAGAAAATTACATCATAGTTGATTTAATGTGTATCTAAAATTACCACTGAGCCTAAAATGATCAACTAAATCTAGTTTAATTTTTATCCGAAGATATTGAGATGCAGTCATAAATGAATCCAATAATTTTGTCTATTTTGAATTTGATTAGGGGGCAGAGTAGTGAAATTCCACTACCTAGTTTTGATTCAAATTTTATTTTTGAAAAATTTACAGAGATACAGAATTCAGTTGGAACATTGTCTACTCAAGACGGTTTTATTGCGCCAGCTCATGTTATTTTACTTGCAGCAGGAGTAGTAATCTTTCTTGGAGTTGCAGGTGAAGCGTTTTTCAAAAGAACTGGAATTCCAGATGTTGCATTTTTGATGGTTTTAGGAGTCATTTTAGGTCCTGTACTTGGTTTGATTCAACCTGAAGCTGTGATTCAAGTGGTTCCATACTTTGCAGCACTTGCATTGATAATAATCATGTTTGATGGTGGATTGAATTTAGATATCAAACATGTGATAAGGACTGCCCATTTTTCATCAACTCTAGCTATTCTTGGTTTCATTTTATCAGTTGCAATGATTTCAATTGCAGCGCATTATGCGTTAGGTTGGCTTTGGTTAGAGAGCATATTGCTAGGATCTATTGTTGGAGGAAGTAGTTCTGCAATTGTTTTCGGACTGGTTAGAAATGTCAAAATTTCAGAAGAGACAAAGTCAATGCTAAGTTTTGAATCAGCACTAACCGATATTTTGGCTACAATAGTAGCGTTCATTCTGTTTGAGGCAGTACTTGCAGGAACATTTGATTTACAAATCTTACAAGAAACTATTGGAAGAGCAGTTGTCGTAGGTCTAGTTCTTGGATTTGGTGTAGGAATTCCTTGGATGTATGTATCAACAAAGCTTGGAAACGCTCAGCATGCATACATGCTCACATTAGGAATTTTGTTTGTTTTGTTTTTCTTGGCAAATTCATTTGGAGAATCAGGTGCTTTGACAGCTTTGGTATTTGGTTTGATGTTGGGAAACAAAAACCATCTTGCACGTATTTTACGATTCAAACTTCCAAAAATTGAAACAGATGATCCAACTCACAACCAACTCACATTTTTGGTAAGGGCATTCTTCTTTGTTTTTGTTGGATTGATGGCAAGTTTTGGACAAATAGAATACATGGTATTTGGAATTTTGATTACAATTGCAGTTTTCTTTGGAAGAGGAATTGTTGCAAAAATAACACTAACGAAAAGATTTTCCAAATTAGATAAAGCTGTTACAAATTCTATGATTCCTAGAGGATTAGCCGCTGCAGTACTTGCAACATATCCAATAACAATGGGTCTGCCAAATGCTGAAGCATATCCACAAATAATATTCTTCATTATTTTATCATCAGTAATTATTACAACAATTGGAATGGGAAGATCAAAAAATATTCCACCACCAGATCCAGTGAAAGGTGGGTTTGTAAAGCCACCTGAAGATCCTGATGATGTATCTAAAAATGAATCAGAAGAAATTGTTGATGATTCAAAAGAAGGTGGGTTTGTAAAGAAAGTAAATTCTAAAGAGCAACTATAATTCTAGTGACTCTTTGAGTCCTTTGTACCTATTTCTGATAGTAACCTCAGTCACATTTGCAGCCTCGGCAATGTCTCTCTGAGTCTTATCCTCACCGTTTTTAACACATGATAGGTATAGTGCAGCAGCAGCCAATCCCATTGGATCTTTTCCTGCTGAAACTTCGTTTTCTTGTGCTTTTTTGAGAACTTTGACTGCATATCTTTTTGTTTTCTCTGCAATTCCAATTCTGCTTGCAATTCTTGCAACACATTGAATTGAATCAGTAACAGGCATCTTCAAGTCAAGTTCTTTGACTAGTAATCTATAACATCTTGCGATATCTTTTCTTTTGATATTTGCTGCTTGCTCTACATCTTTGAGATTTCTTGGAGTTTCTGTGTCACGACACGCAGCATAAAGTGCTGATGCCATTAATGCTGAAATGGAACGACCTCGAACAAGACCTTTGTCAAGGGCTTTTCTGTAAATGTAAGCTGCTTTTTCAATTACTGCATCTGAAATTGCTAGTTTGTCTTTTAGTCTGTTTAATTCACTAAATGCTTGTCTAAAGTTTCTATCAACTGGTTCATGAACCTG
>REGH01000086.1 GCA_003702495.1 Candidatus Nitrosopumilus sp. | reverse complement strand
TAGAAAAATCTATCTCTGAAATCAAATCTTCTGATGAATATAGAAAATACACAGAATCAAAAAAGTCACTAGACTCATTTGAAAATGAAAAAACAAAAATCAAAAATGAAATTGACTCTCAATTCACAAAAATTTCCAGACCTCTTGGACGATACGAGTATGCGTCATCTTTAGATAAAGAACAAAAAAATATTCTCAGTAAATTAGTTGAAAATCCATTTGAAGTACTCACTCCTCAGAACAAAGACTCTGTAATTGTGATATTGGAAAATGTCAGAAAAGGCATCACTTCAGGTTCTATCTCTGTAAAAGATGTTGATAAAACATTGTCTCAAATTACTGAAACTGAAGAGGCAATAGATGGATTCATTTCTCAGGTTTCAGAATATTTCCAAAAACACCAAAAACTATCTGATGATCTGAATTCACTCCGCTCTGAAAAACTGATCTCACTAGAATCTGAACTTACTAAAACATCTAATTCCAAGAATGACTTGGAACTCAAGTCAGAGACTTTTCAAGGTGAAGTTGATGAGATTGACACTAGTATTCCTCAACTGGTGTCTCAAATTGAGAAAAAACTTAGAACATTTTCTAACACAAAATACACAGTTTTGATGTCTTAAAATTAAATTAGTTCAAAATTTGATTATTCTCATGCTGTTCAAAAAGAAAAAGATTGAACGCAAGGTCGTACTTCAAAAAGAAGTTCTTGATAGCATTCTTTCATACTGTCAAATGAAACATCCTGAAGAAATAGTCTTAATTCTAAAAGGAAAATCAAAAAATGGTGAGATTAATGTTGATGGTCTTGTAATCCCTCCCTTCAATTATACTGGAGATACATTTGCAGGAATTCCAAATTCTTTCTTGCCTTTAGACATGAGTTATGTTGGAATTGTACACTCTCATCCTAATGGGGCTGCTGAACCTTCTGTTACTGATTTGAATAACTTCTTTGGCTTGGTTTCTTTGATTGTCAAATCTCCATATGATGATGAATCTGTTTTTGCTTGGGATAGTGGTGGAAACACTATTCCTCTCTCCATAAAATAATTCAAAATTCTAGTGGAACCTGAAAAAAACTGACAAAACTTTATAACCTTTTTGAAGGTACTTTCTATGAATTGTTTAATTACAAAACTTATTTGATTTTCTTATTTGCTTCACTAGCTATCAGCATAGGACTGCAAATGGTGCTACCATTCCCATACGGATTGGGTGCCGCACTTGCAATCTTTATCGCATTTCCATTAATTTTGAGAAGACGATACATGAATCGCATGAGAGGCGGTTATGGTGGTAGTGACTCTGGCGCTGGAGGAGGCGGTGGATTCTTTGGAATGGGTTCACAAGGTGGTTCTGGCGGAGTTCGTTACGTATGTCTTGTATGTAACAACAAACACAAAGGTGGCTCTTGTCCACGATGTGGCTCTAAAATGCAACGTGCTGACTTCTAAAAATGTCTCTTGATGAAATTCGCCAAAAGGTAATCTTTCACAATTCTGTTGATGTATGGATTACTGCATGTGGTGAAAAGAACAAAGACTGGACAAATCCTGAAGAGTATAAACAATTCATAGCACATTTACTAAAAAATAATCTTAATCTCAAGGCGTTCAATCTTTGTACTCATGAAGCAGGAGCTACTGAAGAAGAAAAGACAAAATTCACTGAAATTCTAGCCCAAACAAAAGCAACTGATCCAAACTCTCAAACTTATACTATCAAACTAAATGATTCAGCAATAAACACAATTCGAAGTTATTTCTGATCATCTCTTCAATTTTGGATTGACAATTGCATCAAGTGCATTTCCTATAAACACAAACGCAAGTCCTGCGATGGCAATCATCACTCCCGGCGGCATTATCCACCACCATAATCCTCTAGCAGCTGCTCCAAACGTATTTGCATCATGAAGAATGTGTCCCCACGTTGGAAATGATGGATCTCCTAGTCCTAGAAAACTCAAACCTGCTTCTGTTGTAATTGCTGCTGGAACTGATATTGCAATGCTTGCAAATGCATATGGAAGTAATTGAGGTAAGATGTGCTTGAGCACAATTTTAGAATTTTTTTGTCCCATCATATTTGCAGCATCTACGTAGCCTCTGGTTTTGATTTGCAAAGACATGCTTCTTGCAACTTTTGCAATGCCTACCCATCCAAAAATCATCAGGAATCCTACTAAAACGAATATGCTGTTGCTAATTGTGACTGATAAAATAATCAAGAATGGAAGTGCTGGTAATGCATAGATTACATCATTGAATCTCATCATTACCTCGTCTGTTTTTTTGCCTTTGAATCCTGCATAGACCCCGTATAACAACCCCATTATGACTGATGCAATAGAGACTACTAATCCAATAAACAATGCAAGTGGTGTTCCCCACAACAGTCCTATCGCAAGATCTCGTCTTAGTTCATCTGTTCCCATCATTCCAAATGCTTTTCCACCAATGATTAGTTTTGATTCATGACTCTTGATTTCTGAATTAATAGAGTATGTATCAATTGAAAACACATAATCTCCCTTAAGTGGTTCATTTGTTTTAGTATCTGAAAATACAATGTCTTCAGCTGATAATCCTTCTAAATCAAAATCAAATATCTCTGATTGCAATAACAAATTCTTTTTTATTGCATCATCTGTTGAAAAAATCCTCTCACTGTGAATTGTTTTGGTATTTGAATATGGTAATGAGGTGGATAATAATTCTAATTCTATTCCGTCGGGCCTTGTCACAGACATTTGTAATAATGCTGATTCAGAATATTCTGATGAGAAAACATAGATGAAATCATTTGGAAAGAATTCATAATCAAAATTTACTCCAAATTTATGAGATGATAACATAATCTCTCCTTCTG
>REGH01000039.1:8446-10429 GCA_003702495.1 Candidatus Nitrosopumilus sp. | reverse complement strand
AAAAAAATTACTTGACAAATTGTAATCACTTTGTGTAAATTTCTTTAGTTTAACCACTGAAAAAGAATGAAAATGTCGATCAAAACATGGCAGCTAAACGAAAAGCCGCTCCAAAGAGAAAAGCAGCTCCAAAGAGAAAAGCAGCTCCAAAGAGAAAGGCAGCAGCAAAAAGAAAAACTGCAGCTAAAAAAGCAGCTCCAAAGAGAAAAGCAGCTCCAAAGAGAAAAGCAGCAGCAAAAAGAAAAACTGCAGCTAAAAAAGCAGCTCCAAAGAGAAAAGCAGCAGCAAAAAGACGAAAGTAAACTCGTCAATAAATTAACAATCGTCACTAGGCGAATTGTTTTCCATTTTTCTAAAACAGATTAGTGAAAACTATGAAAAATTATTTTATATTAAAAAAGTTTGCAATAGAAAACATTTTGAAAAATTATTTTAAAGAATTAGTATAGATAACTCATTAGTTTGATTTGTTCTTCAGTGCTAATGACATTTTTTTCGGTTAGGATCTCTAACAATTCTTTAAACAATGCTTTTTGTTCAGAAGACATTCCACCTGCTGGACCTTTTTCTCCGGGTGGACCTGGTGGACCTCTTGGACCTGCTGGACCCAGTGGTCCTTGTTCACCACGGGTACCTTGCTCACCAATTGAACCAATTGGACCAGTTGGACCTCGTTCACCTTGAGGACCTTGAATTCCTTGAGGACCTTGTGGACCTTTTTCTCCTGAAGTACCTGTTGGACCTCGTTCACCTTGAGAACCTTGTGGACCTTGAGGACCTTTTTCTCCAATTGGACCAGTTGGACCAGTTGTGCCTTTGTCACCTTGAGAACCTTGAGGACCTTTTTCGCCTTTTTCTCCCTGTGGACCTGGAACGCCGGTTAGACCTTTTGCTCCAGCTGGACCTTGAGGACCTTGAGGACCTTTTTCTCCAATTGGACCTTCAGCGCCTTTTGAGCCCTTGTCTCCAATTGGACCAGGCGGACCTACAGGACCTTTGTCACCAGAAGATCCCATGGGACCAGTTTGACCTTTGTCACCTTGAGGGCCCAATGGACCTTTTTCTCCTTTTTCTCCTTGTGGACCTGGAACGCCAGTTAGACCTTTTTCTCCAGATGGACCTTGAGTTCCTTGAGGACCTTTTTCTCCAATTGGACCTTCAGCGCCTTTTGAGCCCTTGTCTCCAATTGGACCAGGTAAACCTACAGGACCTTTGTCACCAGTTGGACCGGTTAGACCTTTAGAACCTTGAGGACCTTTTTCTCCTTGTATGCCTGCTTGTCCAATCGGACCTTTTTCTCCTGTTGGGCCAGTTGGACCTTGAATTCCTTTTTCTCCTTGTACACCAGTTTGTCCAGTTGGACCTTTTTCTCCTGTTGCTCCAGCTGGACCTGTTAAGCCTTTGTCACCAGGAGGACCTTGAGGACCTTTGTCACCTTTTTCTCCAGGAGAACCTCGCAATCCAGTTAAACCTTTGTCACCAGGAGGACCTGTTGGACCTTTTTCTCCTTTATCGCCATTTGGACCTTTTAATCCAGTTGGACCTTTTTCGCCAATTGGACCAGTTGTACCTTTGTCACCTTTTTCTCCAGGTGGACCAGGGATACCTTTGTCACCTTTGTCACCTTTGTCACCAGTAATTCCTTTTTCTCCTGTTAGTCCTTTGTCTCCTGCAATTCCTTTATCTCCTGATGAACCTTTGTCACCAGTTGCACCTTTGTCACCTTCAGGGCCTTGAGGACCTTGAGGACCTTTGTCACCGGAAGGGCCAACAGGTCCAGGAGGACCTTGAGGGCCTTTGTCACCTTCAGGGCCTTGAGGACCTTGAGGGCCTTTGTCACCAGGAACTCCTTGGATGCCAGTAGTACCTTCAATGGTTTTTGAGGAGCGTTTTTGTTTCGGAGTTCCAGAATTTGGTTTTGATTCAGAAGGTTTTGATGTGTTTGGTTTTGATTCAGAAGGTTTTGATGTGTTTGGTTTTGAT
>REGH01000039.1:0-8346 GCA_003702495.1 Candidatus Nitrosopumilus sp. | reverse complement strand
TTTGGTTTTGATTCAGAAGGTTTTGATGTGTTTGGTTTTGATTCAGAAGGTTTTGATGTGTTTGGTTTTGATAAAGGGACATCAAATACAGAATGAAGTGATGAAAATAGATCAGTTACAACTATCCAAATAGTTTCTAATTCTAATACAGATGACGGAATAGGATTTTCAGGAGTACCTATTTTTTCAGAAAACATTCCATCTTTAACCCTAAGATGGAAATTTCCTCGCCAAAGAGAAGTAAATTGTTTAGATTTTATTTGTTCATCAGAAGGTTTGCTACCAACAATTGCAATCTGAGTCTCATATACACCTGATTGCTTAAATGGTGCCTGACCTTGAATTTCTAATCTAGACTGTGATGACACATTCGATTGTTTATACTTCAAGTATTTCTGTATTTAGATCGCATGATTAGGTTAGAAACTAAATTCTTCATCAGGCTCGCGCAGGATAGTATTTATCTAGATAAAACCGCATTTTGGGCTAGTGAAGAAACCTTTCGGAAAAAAATCAAAGGAAAAAGAGGAAGATCAAGTCTCCCAAGTAGAAAAAAAGTCTGAAGAGACAGCATTAGTAGATGTAGATTACAATCGTAAGAAATTATTCAAAAAAGGAGTCAATCTTATGGCAGATGAAAAACTTGAAGAAGCCATTACAGTTTTTGAACAAGCATTAAGAATAGATCCAGACAGCGTTGAAACTTTATTGAAATTAGGATATGCTAGATTCCATCTTGATGATTACCATGAAGCATTGAGAGTTTATGATAAAATTTTAGACATTGACGTTACAAACCCAGAAGCATGGAATCTGAAAGGATTGGTTCATTATGAACAAAAGAATTATTCTAAAGCTCTTGATTCAGTTGAAAAAGCAATAGAGTCAGACCCAACATATGGCATGGCTTGGTACAACAAAGCATGTTTCTTATCTTTGTTGAATCAAGTTCCAGAATCATTAGAATCATTGAAACGTTCAATTGAAATTGATGTAAAGAATGCAAGAAAATCAATCAGAGATAAAGATTTTGTCAATGTAAGAATTGAAGAGGGATTCAAAAGAATTCAAGAAGTGGTGGTTTTGGAATCAGTTAGACAAGGTTATCATACAATCGGTTCAATTGTATGGACAACATTTCTAGATAAGAAAGATGCAGAGGAGGCATTAAGGAAATTATTAGAGAAAGGATTGATTGTTAAAAATGAGAAAAGAGACGGACTAAGTAGAATTCCAGTATATGATCTTGCACCAAATGTTGCAGATAAGATGGGTAAAGAAAAGAAAGGATGGTTAGGAATTACAAGAAAGAAATTACCAAAACCTGTAAAAAATCTAAAAGAACTCAGTCAAGCAATTCAAGATGCCAAAGAAGCAATTGAAGAAGAGAATGCAGAACGAGCAATTGAAGTATTTGATGAATTTGTTGATCCTAAAAAATCAGGAGAACCAATGATTGAAAACTTCTTTGATGAGCATAGAGAAATTAGACTATGGAAAATTAGATTAAAAGATAGAGGAGATGACTACATTGCAGAAAACAAAGAAAAAATGTTAATCTTGTTTAACAACGTAGAAGTCACAATTACTAAAAAACTTAGAAGTGAGATTTCTTAATTATTCAGCAGAAAGATCCCAATAGTTTGCATCTTCTTGTTTTGCAGTAGGTTTTTGAAGATTTTTCCATTCTTTAAAAGAGCGAACGTATAGTTTTGCATTTGGTAAGCCTGCAGTTTTGAGTGCATAATATGCCAATCCAGAAAGCGTACCGACACTCCCACAATAAGTAATGATTTCAGCATTTCCGGTAACTCCACGATTATCAAGCAGGCGTTTCATATCCTCTTTCGGACGTAGAATTTTGTCATTTGATGCAAGTGTTCTGTATGGAAGACTAATTGCACCAGGAATGTGTTGTTCAAGAAAATTTAATCGCTCTCTATTATCAATCAGAACAACATCATCACGTTCTTTTGCAGATTCCAAATAATCAGAAGTTGCCAAAATATCAGGTTGTAATTTCATAGAGTGTTCTTTGTTTTGAATATCAGGGGTTTGCGAATCACTTTCCAAACCAAGTGACTTCCAATGACTGTAAGTAGTTTCAAGTAAACTTACATCTGAATGTCCAAGATATTCCAAAGTCCATGCTACTCTAGATGCTAATGCACCAAATGTATCATCATAAACTACAACACGAGTTTCATCATCAATTCCCATTGAATTAATTAATTTTACAACACGTTCAGGACTATCATCAGACAAAAGATTTGCCAACGGTAGATTTACTGCAGTAGTAATGTGATCTTTTTTGTAATCATCTTCTCGTCTAACATCAATTACTCTAACACTTTTGTCTCTAATTTCTGAACGTAAGGAGTCCACATCTGTTGTAATGTTACCAGATTCTGTCAAGCAGCACATTCACCTTTTCCAGTTTTGGTATGGTAACTAGTGTCACTGCCATAATCAAGATAGAAATCAGGATCATCTTCTTTTGTTGGAGGAATTGTTAGTGGGTCAATTGCTTTTTTGATATCGTTAAGAGTTTTAATTTCAGAATCCTCAGTGTTTGTTGCAACTCTGTGAATCCAAGACTTTAGGGTATCATCGGGTTTCTTGTGTTCTTTAAACAATTCAATAATTTTCAAAATTACAGGAATTACTCTTTTTGCAGGAATTCTGTGACAAATTTGTCCCAACATTGCATCACCATCAGAACGTCCTCCTAACAACATCTGATAATTTGCATACATGTCTTTTCCAACACGTGCACCACCTCCAAAGAATCCAATTGTTGCAATTCCATGCTGACCGCAAGAGTTTGGACATCCGCTAATTTTGATAGATGCGTCACGCAGATCATCATCTTCATCAAGTTTCAGTTCCAAGAACTTTCTTTGGATTTCTTTAGCTAGTCTGTGAGAATTTGTTAATGCTAAATTACAGGAGGTGGTTCCAGAACATCCAATAGGAGCAGTCATGGTAAGGGCACCAGATTTTGCAAGACCAATTTCAAGTAGTTTAGAATACAAACGTGGTAAATCATCCTCATGGACATAACGTAATGCAATATTTTGTACAAATCCAGCACGTGCCTTCCCTTCTGCAGAAAAATCACGAATAATATCTGCTAGTGCTTGTAATTGACTTGAGGTAATATCTCCGGCTTCAAGAGTGATGTATGCAGTTCTATAATCAGATTGTTTTTGTGTTTCAGTGTTAGTTTTTACCCATCTTGCATAACCATCAGGAGTTCCACTTCCACTCTCTTCACTAACCATGATTGGGCGTTTAATTTCTTCAAGGGTGTGATCAACATCTAGTTGTGTAATTACAGATTGAGTAGCTCTTACTACGGCTCTTTCTTTTAGTACAAGATTTTGGAATTTTTCCCAACCCATGTCATTCACAAGATATCGCATTCTGTTTCTTGCAAGATTTTTTCTATCTCCCAATCTATCAAAGATTTTCACTACAGCAATTGAGGTATAAAGTAAATCTTCTTCAGGTGTGAAGTCTTCTAATTGATGTCCTACAAATGATCTATTTCCTAATCCACCGCCAAGAAATATTTTAAATCCTTTTTGAGTAGTTCCATCTATTTCTCTTATTTGAGGAATTAATCCAACGTCTACTATTCTTACCATTCCATGTTTCTCACAACATGTAAAAGTAAATTTGAATTTACGAGGTAGATTTTGACTCATAGGATTTCTCAAAAAGAATTTTGCAGTGGCACGTGCGTATGGAGTCGAATCAAATTCTTCATTTGGGCAAACGCCAGTCATAGGACTGCACATTACATTTCTTACACTATTTCCACATGCTTCTCTTGATGTCATTCCAACATCAGCAAGACCGCGAAGAATTTCTGATACATCTTCAAGAATTACCCAGTGTAATTGAATACTTTCTCTAGTTGTAATATGTGCACTTCCAATAGAATATTGTTCACTTAGTTGGGATAGTTTTTCAATTTGATGAGGGTAAATTTCACCTGCAGGAAGTTTAATTCTAACCATAGCATAATCACTAGTCATCCTAGTACCATATGCACCGTGTTGAAGTCTATATCGTCTAAAACTATCTTCGTCATATTTTCCTTGACGATAGAGTTTTACAGTTTTTGCAAAATCATCAGCCTCTTCAACTCGGGACCAATTGATTTTATGATTAGGAGAATCAGATGCAGATTGTTTAAGATCAGATACTGTCAATACACGAAATTCCTTTTTGTTCGGATATAAATTTTTGAGAAATGGAGGTTTTGGGACTCAAACTTTCAAGGCTGACGTAATATTTCCTATATTTTCAGGAAATGTTCGTTTCACATACATGGAATAATTAGTACATCCTAATTATCAGGGTGGGAAAGTATTAATGGGTTCTAGACAGGAAATTTTTCATGCAAGAAGCAACTATAGCAGAACAATCATCAAAAATATTTACTGACGTACGTGAAGTTGAAATCACACAAGCTATCGCAAATGAATTTCATGAAGTTCTAATCGATAGAGCGGAGTCAGATGTAATAATTATCGGTGCAGGTCCAGCAGGACTTACCGCAAGTAGAGAACTTTCAAACTTGGGTTTCAAGGTTTTAGTTATTGAACAAAACAACTACCTAGGCGGAGGATACTGGTTAGGAGGATACATGATGAATCCAGTTACAGTTAGAGAACCAGCACAAAAAATTTGGGATGAATTAGGTGTTCCATACAAAAAAGTACAAGATGGATTGTATTTGACACCAGGTCCACATGCAGTATCAAAATTGATTGCAGGTGCATGTGATGCAGGTGTAAAATTCTTACAACTAACAAAATTTGATGACTTGGTTCTAAAGAACGGAAGAGTAGCAGGAATTGTTGTTAACTGGATGCCAGTTTCAGCATTACCACGTAATATTACATGTGTAGATCCAGTAGCATTTGAAGCTAAAATAATCATTGATGCATCAGGACATGATTCTGTTGCAGTAAAAAGACTAGTTGACAGAGGTTTGGCCGAATGGAAAGGAATGGAGCCAATGTTTGTAAATGATGGTGAAGAACATGTTGTTCACAAAACAGGTGAAATTTACCCAGGACTCATTGCAGCAGGAATGTCAGTCACAGAAACTCACGGATTAGCAAGAATGGGACCTACTTTTGGTTCAATGTTGTACTCTGGAAAGAGAGCAGCAGAAATTGCAGCTGAGAAAATCAAAGAGTTAGAAAGATAAGCAATCAATTCATTATTTTTCTAGTGAAAATAAGTAAAATTATCATTTATGATGAACCTTTAGTTCCAGAGATTCAGATTAACAAACTTAGAAAGTTTCTTCAAGACACATTTCACATAGATATAGAAATACGAAAAAACTTTTTTGTGAATAAAGAAGACAGCATATTTCAAGAGATTTCTACTACAAGGATTTTTGAATTAAAAAAACCATTTTCAAAACATATTCCAACAGAATTGGAAATACAAATGGAAAAAGAAAATATAGATAATTCACAGAATTTAGAAAAAATTCTTTATGATGGATTTGAATTTCAAAAAATAATTTCAAAGTTTATTCCCGCTAATGAAAACGACCAAAGAATTTTGAATTTGGTTTTTACAAATAAACTAACTTGTACATTTGATGAAAGTGACTTCAGATATCATGCAAGAGCATTGATTGGAACAAATCCTGCAATAATTTCAACTACAGGTATTATTGAGGCACCGGCAAAGCCTAAAGAATACTATCTGGATTTAATGACAAATTTTAATAATGAAAGTGAAGAAAAAATCAAAAAAAAGTACAAGGGGAAATTTTTAGAATACAACGATTCAAGATTGTCAGAGGTGGTAGAAGGATATCTACTTCAGGCCATAGTGTACTACGAAACAGGGGAACCATTTTGTGAAGATAAGGAATGTAGATTGTATAATTCACATTGGCAAAAAGAACTACTCTACTTACAATCAAACAGGAAATTATGTAAAAACCATGAAGAGATAATAAGAAAAATAATTAATCAGTCATGAACAGATTTTATATCATTACGGATTTTTTGGGAGGATTTTTTGAGAGAAGATAACTCAGTGTCATCTAGTTTAATTTTTTGTATTTCTGAAACACCGTTTTGATCAATTTTTACAGGAACTCCCATTGCAACATCATGTTCGCCGTATTCACCATCAAGAACAATCGAAGCAGGAATTGAGATTTCTTTTTTCTTCAAAATGGCATTGATTACATCAAAGGTATTTTTTGCTATACCAAATTGAGATCTACTCTTAAAAGTTCTCAATGTTCTCCAATAATTTCGGACATTTTCAGTAATAGTCTCTCTACTGTCAATCATAGAAAAGAGAGGGTTACCACCTACAGAAACACCGGAGAAAATAGGAACCATTGAATCGCCATGTTCTCCCAAGACAAGAGCATTTGAAACAGAAGATTGTGGAACAGATAATTTTTCAGAAATATAATACCGAAACCTACTAGTGTCTAGACTAGATGCAATACCGATTACTTTGAATCTTGAAAATCCACTTATTTTTTGAAAAAAATAAGTTAGAACGTCAAGAGGATTTGAAACTAATAAAACAATTGCAGAAGGACAATACTGTTTAATTTTTTCTGCAATTTCTTTTATCATTTCAACTTGAAAATCCATGTTTTCTGCTCTATGTTTTGTGTAAACACCAACACTTGCAGCAATGATAATTACATCTGATCCTACTAATTCAGAATAATTGTCAGTTCCTCGAATGGAAAATTTTGAGTTTTCAGGAATTGCACTTGCTATATCTAGTGATTCACCAATTGCTTTTTCTTTAGTAGTATTTACAAGCAGTACATCATCCAATTCGTTTGAAACACAAAGAAATGCAATAGATGCACCAACTTTACCAGAACCTAAAATGGATATCAACAATATCACTAGATTATTTGACTATAAGTACAGGGCATTTTGCTTTTTGAGAAACACCATTTGCAACACTACCCAAAATTAACTTATCTAATCCAGTTCTTCCATGAGAACCAATTACGATAAGATCGTGTTTTCGAGATTTTGCAAAAATCACAATATCATTTATTACAGATTTTGATTTTATGACATTAGATTTTACAGATACATTATTTTTTTCAGCAATTACTTTTAATTTTTCTAGATGTTTTTCTGTGACCTTTTTTTGTTTTTTAATCAATTCGTTATCAGCTCTAGAGTCATAATACTTGTGATGCCAAGCATCACCCTCTAGACAAGTTAACAAAGTTAGTTTTGAGTCATATTTTTTTGCAATGTCAACTGCTACCTTAAAAGATCGAGTAGACTGTGAAGACAAATCAAAAGGAATTAGAATATTCTTAAACAATTTTTCTAAACATCTCTCTTACGTACACTATCTCTTTGGCGTTTGTCATCATGTTTAGATAATTCTCGTTCAAGTTTTCTGGACAATTCGTCAGCAATTTTGAGAACATCCCAATCAGATGCAGTGTAGACAAGTTGGTTTTTAGATGTCTTAACTGTGGCTGTAACATCATAGTGTGTTCTACTACCTTCAGAGTTTTGTGATTTTACATCAATTTTAGCCTCAATAATATCAGACAGAACAGGTTTAACCTTCTCAAGGGCTGCACCGAATTTTGAATAAAGTACTTCATTTGCAGGTTCATCTTTAGACAATCCAACTATGTATAATGGAGTTTTTTCGCTCATAGAATACATCTTAGAAATATGATTAAAAACTTTGTGAGTAATTATTAGGAGTGATATTCATTCATGATATTAGAAAAGACATGTTTTTAATGAATGTCATAAAAATCACTATGTGAACCTCAAAAATTCAAAATTAACAAAACTTTTGACAAAGCCAATCACAGTCGGACCAAATTCAACATTGGTGAAAATTAGAGAATCATTACTGAAAAATAAAGTCAAAAGAATCATAGTAACAGACAAGAAAAAACCAATAGCGGTAATTACTGAAAAAGATATTGCAAAAAAAATTTATCAATTAGGTAACAAACCGATTAAATCAGTACTTGCAAAAAGTTTCAAACCAAAAAAACTATTCACGCTAACTAGAGAAAACACAGTAATGGAATGTGCAAAGACAATGAAAAAACACAGAATTAGTGTAGTGATTATTTTGAATGAAGACAAAACACTTGGCGGAATTATAACAAAAACAGACTTGGTCAAAATATTCCTTACAAAAGGTTCTGAATCACTTAAAGTATCACAAGTGATGAAGAAAAATCTAATTACAGCATCACCAAGTGATCCCATATTACATGTTGAAAGTTTGTTGTTGAAATATGGAATATCAAGAGTAGTGATAAAGAGAAATCAAAAA
>REGH01000038.1 GCA_003702495.1 Candidatus Nitrosopumilus sp. | reverse complement strand
CTAGGAGAAAAACCGTTCTAATTTCAGGTCTCAGCTTCCATACTCTCTTTGAGAAGTGTCTTTCTGACAAGGATTGGGATGTTATAGTATGCGGCAAGGGCCATAGCATCAGATGCACGATAATTTCTCAATACAAGGTCTTTTTTGCCTGTAAAATACAGATTTGCTCGTAGAACCTCACCACTTTCATAGATTTTGACTTTAACTAGAACTAATTCGTTCTCTTCACAAATATCTTCAATCATTTTGTAAATTGATGGGGCAGCTTCTGCACCTTTATCATCACCAAAACTTGAGATGTGTTTTGCAACTTCTCCAGAAAATGCCCTCATGTGAAATTCTTTTCCACTATCTGCTTTTAGAATAACCATACCTTCAACAGCGTAAGGGTCCACAAATCCAACGTAATCGATTTTAACTGATTCATAATCAGGCTCTTGTGCTTGATTGATGTCCATTGTACGCATAAACTTCACGCCCAGTGCTTATAAAGATAGCAAAATTTTGAGATCAATTCAGATCATTTTATCAAGGTTAATTTTTTTTAGACGATCAATGCTAGAGCGTAACCCCAAATTATTTAAAATCCCTAACTAAGGGTAGCTTAATGTCAACAAATCCAGAACGTGCAGTTTCGTATGTTCTAAACAAGTCAGTAACAGAATACATGGACAAAGATGTTTTGATTCTAAGTCAGAATACTCTAACGAGAGAAGCAGCTAGAATGTTACGACATTATGAAACAGATGACATAATTGTTACAGATGAAGATAGAGTACCAGTTGGAATTGTAACAGATGAAGATATTCTAAGTAAAGTAAGTGATGTAACAGTGTATGCAGAAGCTACAAAACTAAAAGACATCATGACGACACCACTTGTTACAATTAATGAAAAATCAACATTGCAAGATGCATTGCACAAAATGAGAGATAACAGCATTAGAAAATTACCAGTTTTGTCTAAAAAGAATGAAGTTATTGGAATGGTTTTTCAAACAACCATTGCAAATGTAATCAGGGATGCAACAGCATCCGAACCCAGATTATTGAGTCCACCAGTAAAAGCAGTACTGGGTAATCTTGGATTTGTTTTACAATTTGCAGGAGTCTTGTTACTGGTACCAGCAATTGTCTCTACAATTTTAGAGGATACACTTACTGCTACTGGAATTTACCTAACAACAGTTCTGCTGCTAGTTACAGGGTTCTTTTTGAACTCTTATGGTGAAAAATCCAGTCTTAATCTACAGCAAGCCTCAATATTGGTATTTTCTAGTCTATTTTTGCTGTCGCTGTTTGGAACTGTGCCGTATCTATACGTGTTCCCAAGCGAAGAAACTAATGCAGAGGTATTTGGAAACGCATTCTTTTCAAGTGCAGCAGGATTTACTACTGGAGGAATATCTCTATTTGACACACCTGAAGAAGAATTAACTCAGAGTTTTACATTCTATCGAAGTTATACACAACTTGTAGGAGGAATGAGTTTCATTTACCTGGTAATTACGGCCTTCTATCCTGAATCAAAATTGCAATCAATGCGTGGTTTCATTTCTGGAAGAACTTTACACATGAAAGAACTCTTCTCAACAATTACGGTAATCTTTGCAGTGTATATTGTCATTGTTGCAATGTTGTTGTATTTCTTTGGACAAGATAACTTACTTGATGACTTTTCATTAGCAATGAGTACACTTGCAACAGGGGGATTTGTTCCATCATCGACTATTATTGATAACTTGGGATGGCAGGAGGAAGTAATTTTAATGGGAGCAATGATACTTGGTGCTTTACCGTTTACATTCCACTATGCATTTGTAAGAAAGAAATTCCTTGCACCAAAATTGGGAAAAGAAGTTCTGACATACTTTGGAATTTTAGGTGGTGCCACGGTATTGTTTATTTCAATTAGTGGATTAGAACCACTAGAAAGTGCATTTTATTCTGTTTCAGCGAGTACTACTGCAGGTTTGCAGTTACAAAGCTTAGCAGGATTAAGTGGGTTTGCACATGCAATTTTGATAACATTGATGTTCATTGGAGGTTGTGGATTTTCAACTGCTGGAGGTTTGAAAATTTTCAGATTATTCCATCTCAAAAACTGTAGATCATTTTTCAGCAGTGTAAAAAGAAAAGAACTCTCAACACAGACAAAAAAAGAGATCACATCAACACTAATCATTATAGCACTATTTCCAGTAATTTCAGCAATTACAGGACTACATCTTGCGGAAACTGAGGGCGTCTCATATCAGGATGCATTCTTTGAGGCTGCAGGGGTAATTACCACAGGAGGATTATCTGCAGGAGTTATTGATTCAGATACTGATCCTGCTACAAAGATTGTCTTGGGATTTTTGATGATATTTGGAAGGCTTGAGATAATTGCAATCATCTACATTTTTGTGCCCAGATTAAGTTAAGATAGAATTTAATCTCATGGCAAAAAATAGAGACGGTATGGAGCAATCTAATTCAATTAGTAAAGGTAAAAAGCTAATCGTAATAGGATTTGTTGCAATTGCATTATTATTCATAATTTATGCAAGATACCAAGATTCAGAATTACTAACACCTAGTGCAATTGAGGTAATTCAGAGAATTGCATATCTATTCTATGTTGCATTAATTGCATCATTTGGAGCAATAGCACTTGGAATGTACAGATATCACAAAGGAAAGATTGAACGGAATGAAAAAGATCTTTCAACAATAATTGCACTAGCCACTTGGAACAAAAAATCAAGAAAAATTTTTGTTACAACATTTGTTGGATATGGAATATTTTTTGCACTAGTATCAGGTACGTTAGTGTATCAACCAGAAGTTACTTTCTCAATTCACTATGGTGCAGAAATCCCATCAGGGTTTGTGGCACCATGTTGTGGAGAATTAGGATATATGCCAAAAGTAATCATTTACCTTACAGAACACGTTGGATTGCAAATAATTCCAATCAATTTAGTATTGCAAATCATCGTATCATATCTAGTTGCATTAAACACATCAATTGCAGTTAGCGCATACACATTTTCAAAACAAGGAAGTGGAATGAGTGGCATAGGTGCAGTTGTAGGAGCATTCATTGCATGTCCAACTTGCGCAGGCACGTTTTTCTCATTATTCATTGGAACCGCAAGTGGGATTGCACTATCACTAGCATTAGCACAATTACAGACATTGCTAATTGCAGTATCGATTCCCATCCTACTAGCCACGCCATACATCATGGCAAAGAAATTGCGCAATCCAGATGGAAGTTGTAAAATCTAAAATTTCAGGTAAACCAATGATTGAATTTTTTAACATGAGGGCGTTTATGATTACCAATATCATATCCATCTCTTCGGAGAAACTTTAGTGTAAGTTTGTAGATTAATTCATCATGATCAACTTGTTCTAAAATCTGAGACCACAAAATTCTCCCATTTTGTTCAATATGATCTTTGAATTTAGGATTCAGTGATTCAGCAATCTCTTTGCACTGCTCCATAGTTTTCCCATTTTTGTATGCACGAACACGTCGATCACATGAATCCATTAAATGTTCTAATCTTCAAAATTATTTAATCTAATTCATAGTGCTTCAAACAAATACAAGAACAAAAGATATCAATCATGGGTATTACTAGTGCTGAAGAATACATTGACTTTTTCACCAATCTAAACATGGGAGATGGGGTTACATTGATCAGTTTTGTAAATAATGAAAAAATAGTGCTCAAAATAAAACTAGAAAACAAAAACATTCCAAAAGAACCAATCAAAAAGGGAATAGAAGTTCTGGAGAAACTAGCAAAAGAGATTAGTGAGATTGGCCAAGATAAAGTCATAGAAAAATATCAAAAATAGGAGAAAATATTGGATAAAAACTCAGAGATTATCAGAATAGAGATTATCAGAATTCTAAATGAAAATGGAAAGACTCGAGGTACAGAATTAGCAAAAAGAGTAATGGAAAAGGTAGGAAATGAAAAAACAGTATACAGAGAGATTAGCGCCCTTGTAGAGTCAGGAGATATTGAAAAAAGAGTTCATAGCAGGTCCCACATCGAGTATGAACTAGTAAATCTCTATGAATCAGTGAACAATCAATTAAAGAATTTACATAGTGAAGTCAAGACAATCTTTGAGGAAATTGAAAATTTTGACAGCATCAGTAAAGCAGAAAGATTATCATTTCATGAAAGACTAAGATCAGTAATTCACCTGATACAAATTGTTCAATCAACAGACGGAATTATGAAACTATTATCATTTTATCCCACATTTAGAAAAGACAAGATGTTTCCACAAATCAATAGAAAGATTGATGACTGCTGGCAAGCAATCATGACCAATATTTCACATCAACCTGAAGATGTATTTCTGAATGAAATATTGGCAAACTTGAGAATTTCTCACATAGATGCAAAAAATGTCAATTGAGAAAAAAATAATGAAAAAAACTAATCTATGATTTTTACAACGTATACAGGTCTGTCTGATTCTTCTTCATAGTGCAGTTCAGAAATTTGAACAGTGTTGATATTTTGACTAAGAAAATGTGTGTATGCCTTGCTATCAGCTGTAATCAAATCACATTCATGGTCTTTACAAAATTTTGCCAAGCCCTCATCGTATTCTCTTTGTTTCAAATCATCTCCAACAATGAACATTTCATCATACTTTTCAAAATAATGATTAAACTCATCTTTAGCAAGATATTTGCAATTTTGATCAATTAGAAAATTTTTCATTATGTATGTGAAAAATGAGATTTTGATTCAATATTAGTGTAAAATTGTATCAGATTTTCTATTTCCTCTCAACTAGATATCAGAGTCAAAATCGCAGTCATTAAACCTAATTTTGACCATGGAAATCACTAAATTGTTGAAATAAAAAAATCACTATCTGTATTTCAAATACTGTTTAATTTTTTGGAAAAATTGTATGAACATAGCCAAAAATGTACAATAAAACATCAAATACTTATTTTACAAAAATTCACTAATTTTGTGGACGTAAAAGAAGAAGACAAATCAGAAGAATCAAAACAGAATCATATTCGATATTATAAATCACTATCAAAAACAATTGCAGATATTAGAGAAGAAGAAAAACAAGAACATGATCCTACCATCAAGGGTCATCTTGAAAAGAGAATAGAGGCAATGGAAAAAGACAAGATAAGAATTAAAGAAATGTTTCCAGATATTGTAGATGATTAGATATGCCAACACCAACTGAGAAAAATCACAATAAGCATTTGGATTTGTTACATGATTACAAGATTCATCTTGTAAAGTATATTCAAGAATTAGAAAGAATAGATCAAACTTCAGAATTTGCCAAAAAATGGAATGAAACAACAATCAAAGAAAGAAGAGAGGAACTCAAAGTCATAGACAAAATATTAAAAAATTTAATCAGATTCTAAGATTGTTGGGTCATATCATAAATGGAATTACAAAAGAAATCTAAATTCTTTGAAGACACTCCATCAAACCATACGAGTTCAGAAGTAATGCTAAATCCTTGCAATTTTGGCTGAGAATTTGACTTTAGAAAATCATTTTCAGTATTGGCCATTTGTTCTAGTTTTTCCTCATCTTTTTTTGAGAATTTGTAATTGCAGGTCATTAAATCAATCTGAACAAAATAATTTCCATGATGAGGATTAACTTTTGCTTTTATGAATGGCTTGTCAAACTGTTGACAATTTCTGTAATGCTTATCATATTCAAACATCTTTGAATCACCAAGATATTTGGGAAAAGTCATGGTTGAATAGAAAATTTTAGAATCTTCAGATTAATCAAAGATTCGTTGTAAGTTTTTTGATTTTTGTAATTAGTCTAATTTTTGTGTTAATTGGCATTTCCGGCTCCATAGTGAAATAAATGATATTTCTTTTTGCATAGACAACCATTTGAGATACCTTTTCTCTTTCAACATGGACATATCGAACTTTTCCAAGAGATCTATCAAATTCTTTTCTCATAGCACGTCTCTGAGCAACTTGTTTGCAGAAATGCTCTTCTTCCTTTTGAGATTTGAGATTTGTTTTACCTGTTTTCATAATTGCTTCTCGAATGTTACCTTTAGAGTCAATTATGGCTGCAAATCTCATTTTAGAATCCAAATTAATGATTTTTTGAACAATATCAAGCAGATCGACTTTTTTTGCTGCCATACACACTAGAAAAAATCTTGGGCAAATATAATCTAATAAAAATTGAACAGGATCTTAAAATGACTGATACAAGATGAATCTCTAATGAATACGGAAAAAATGACGGATATTTTTGAGGTTTTAGGAAAATTAGAAAAACAGTCGTCGTTAGAAAAATCAAGGGAAGTTGATGTTCCTTCTGATGAAAGAATGTTGGCAATAACAAAAGAGACAGGAGAATTACTCAATATGCTAATACGCATGAAAAATGCAAAAAATATGCTTGAAGTTGGAATGTCAGTAGGGTATTCTACAATATGGTGTGCTGAGGCAATTAGTGAAATCAACGGTAAAATAATAACTATAGAACAAAATCCAAAAAAAATTAAGAAAGCAAGGGAAAACTTTCAGGATGCAAATGTTACAGATACAATAACAATTCAAGAAGGATTAGCAATGCAGATTCTAAGAGAATTTAGTTTGCAAGAAAAGTATAGAGAGTTTTTTGATTTTGTGTTGATTGATGCTGACAAAGAAAATGTAATCGAATATTTCGACATGATATTGCCAATGGTTTCAGTTGGAGGGGTAATAATTACGGACAATATGTTGTATCCTAAAAAATATAGAGAAGAAATGCGAAAATATGCATTATACATACAAGCAAATCAGGATGTTAGAACAATTACATCACCAATAGGAAACGGTGAGGAAATTACAGTAAAGTTAAGATGATTTTTTCTTTGCTTTCTTTGTAGTTGTTGCTTTCTTTGTAGTTGTTGCTTTCTTTGTAGTTGTTGCTTTCTTTGTAGTTGTTGCTTTCTTTGTAGTTGTTGCTTTCTTTGTAGTTGTTGCTTTCTTTGTAGTTGTTGCTTTCTTTCCAGTCTTTTTTGCAACTAGAGATTTGAGTTTCTTGTCTTTTTCAGATATTTGTGCTTTGAGTTTTTCTTGTTTTTCTTTTAATTTTTGATTTTTTATCTTGATTTGTTGTTCAATTTTTTCACGTTTCTTTTTGAGTGATTCATAGACTTTTTCTTCTTTTTTGAGTTGTTTTGACAAGTTTTCTTGTGATTTTAAGCGGTCTTTTTCTTCGTTTGTCTTTTTTGCAATTACTTCTTTTTCTTTAGAAATGGTATTAATCAAATTTAGGCGGTCTTCTTTTGCTTTTATCAAATCTGCCTCTTGATTTTTTATCAAATTCTTTAATTTTTCAGATTCTGCAAACTTTGCTTTTTCCTCATTTACTTGAGATACAATAAACTCATAATCTTTCTTGGTCTTTTCCAAGTCATTTTGTTTTGATTTGATTTCACTTGCTATTGTTGCTTGCTCAACTAACCGTGATTTTTGCTCTTCAATCATCTTTGCTAGTAAGGATTGTTCTGTTTGAACTTGTTTTTCAAGTTTCTCTTGTTCTAGTTGAGCTTGAGCCAATTGTCGTTTTTGTTGCGATAGTTCTTTCGAGATTTTTGTTTTTTCTGAATTGATGTTTTTGATAATTTCTGCTCGTTCCTTTTTGACTTTAGCCAATTCTTCTTTTTGGACAATCATCTCTTCAGAAAGTTTAGTTTGAGATTCAATTTTGAGTCGCTCCTCTTGAATTTGTGCTTCAAGTATTGCTTTTTCTTGAGTAACTTTTTGCTCGTATTCTTTTCTATGGGATACAAGTTGTGTTAATTTTGAGCGATGAGCATCAATTTCATTTGAAATCAATTTTTGTTTTTCAATCTTTTCTTCTTCTTTTTGAATATCTTTAGAAATTTTATTTACTTCAGATGAGTCAGATTTGAAACTCCAACCTTTGGGCATAGTTCCGTTAGTAACAGGTTTTGATTCGGTAATTGACTTTGATTCCATTGTAGGTTTAGGTTCGGTTGTAAGTTTTGAAGATGTGGGTGGTGAAATGTATTCAGTTTGTTTTAGGATAGATTCAGATTCTGTAGTTTGGGTAGATGAAGATTCGTTAATTTTTGATTCTAAATATGATACATCAGAGTGATAGAGAGTTTTGTTATTTGAAATCATGTCATAGATGTGTTGTAGTCTTCCAGGATCACCAATTCCAGAGTTCATTAATTCTTGAATTTTGGGTAAAATATCACCACTATTGGTAGGTTCTGGTTTATCTTCAAGACTAAAACTTGATTGTAATTTTTTCTCCAGATAGTTTTGATCAGAATGGTATAGGGGTTTATTGTTCTTTAAACACTCTAGAATATGAAACAGTCTTCCTGGATCACCATCGCCAGAATCAATTAGGGATTGTACATTTTCAATTGTTTGTGTAAGAGTTAATTTTGACATATCTAGGCCTTTGGTTAATTTTCTCATAGTCTAGTAAAAATAACTTTTTAAAAAAAATTTACCCATGCATAAATTTTAGGTGATTTATTAATTAGAAAATCCACTACAGTGTATGCAAGCAGGAAAATCCATGTTCATAGTAGGAAGTTTGATGTTTCTAGCAGGATTGGTGATGTTTTACTCAATTGAGACAGGTCAGATAGAACCAGAATTAAGATTAATTAAAAACTCTGGAACATTTATTGGACTTTCTGGAATCGGTGTGGGGGTTGCAGGGATTTTGCTATACTTGATTAACAGAAATCAACCACAGATGCAAGAAAATTTTGAAACAAGAGAATAATTTAGTGTATTCTGTGACAACTAAATTATAGCACATCAACGATAGTTTTGTACATGACAGAAAAAGTCTGGATGGGTGCAATATTTCTAAAGGATGAAGGCGGGTATGAGATTGTATTAAAATCACTAGAACATTATCGAAGACGATTACGAACACTTTCAAAAAGTCCAGAACTAAAAGACTCTGCAGCAATGTTTGCATCAGTTTTAAATCAACAAGCTATGAAGACAGTGCCAAAGATAGACGAATTAGTGGAGAAGATTAAAAATAATATCAACGATATTCAAGCAGTCAAAGAACTCAGTGACGAAGTGTCATTCTTTGAGAAAGCACTGATGTGTTATGAATCAGATATTGAGAAAGCAGAAAATACAGGTCATGACTATTTTGTGAATTTGGTCGGAGATTTGGGTGCTGCAAAAAAAGATATTGACACCATAAAGATCGCATTAAAGAAAATAAAAGAATACTCTGAATAATTCTACAGTCCTTGTAGATACCAATCCAGATAAGGAGTTAATGCTTTGCACTGTTTCTTTTTCTCAGATTCTTCATCAATATCAGCTATTTTCTGCATTTTGCCATCTAGGTATTCAGATGTCAAATTACTCTTAAACTGAGGCTGAATTTGCTTTAAAACATCAAGAATTTCAGTTGAAGATATGTCATCAAAGTTTTCTAGAATTTTAGAAACTTGTTCGTTTAAAGACATAATAAAATTTTGATGAATACCAATATAATTTTTCTATTCTAAGATATCTTCATCATCCCAAGTTAATCTAAATCTTCCAGTAACTCTGAACATCTGAATTTTTCCACCTTCTTTGAATCGAAGTTTGTAAAAGTTATGAGATGCATCTTCAATCTCCAAAGTGACATTTTCCTTTTTTGTCTGAAATACAATAGGATCATTTGAAATTTGATTCCATTCATCATCATCAAAATCTAAATAAAATTTTGTGTACAGTAATCCCATGAAATATGCTAAAATGAACCTGAATAAATAATTAAAGAATATACTATTTATCTCATGAGTGTTTGGGTACGATAACTCCAAGAAAACTTGTAATCGTAGGAATTAGTAGTTCCGAATCCTTGTCATTTTGAATAACCTGATAGACTTGATAAATTAGTTGTTGAATTGTCAAGTGTTCATCTCGATACAAGGTCTTTTTTGGGTTTTTTATTGAATCCAAAATGGTAAAGCCATTATCAGTTTGAAGTAATCCCTTCAAAATTGAATTTGATGTGGTAATTTTTTCATCTACATCCTTGTGCGGAAAATCAGTTCCGAGTCGTTTGATTTGGAGTTTAAGATCATGAAAGGAGTTGTTTGTTGTTTGCTCTATGTGTTGTGCTGCTTTGTGAGTATAATTTTCAGTTAGATGGTAGAATTTCATGTTTCCTTTTGGTTCAACATAGATGATCTCTTTTTCAATAAGTGAGTCACGAGTCTTCTCAAATGTTGTTTTTGCCATAAATTTTGGAACCACAAGTTTTAGCAAAGCATTATGATGTAATTCAGGGTTATCAATGATGCATTCAAGAATAATTCTCTCACGCTCATACATCATAATGGTAGGCTCATATTGACTCATTTTATCTAGGTCAACCTATTATTGTTAGGTCAAGTATTAAAAAATTCCTCTCAAACAATTTGAAAGATTAATGCAA